>NZ_LNRB01000013.1:0-153825 GCF_001557945.1 Vibrio sp. CUB2
CTAGGTTGGGAAACTAATTTTCAAGTATAAAACACCCTGGAGGGGTTCCCGAGTGGCCAAAGGGAGCAGACTGTAAATCTGCCGGCACTGCCTTCGATGGTTCGAATCCGTCCCCCTCCACCATATTCTTTCTTATGTTTTTCCTTTGAACATGAGAACAACTTGGAAGCTAGGTTGGGAAACTAATTTTCAAGTATAAAACACCCTGGAGGGGTTCCCGAGTGGCCAAAGGGAGCAGACTGTAAATCTGCCGGCACTGCCTTCGATGGTTCGAATCCGTCCCCCTCCACCATATTGAAAAAGCCAGCTCATTGAGCTGGCTTTTTTCGTTCTATAACTATCGCTTTTCAATGACTTACCTAACTATCTGGCTAAATCTAGCCTCACTCACAGCGCGATTCTTAGTGATCTTTCGTTAAGTAGTACGACACCTAGGTGCTTTTAACTAGATCTGCTTGAGAGGGAATCCAAGTGTCAGTTGGTTTATTTAGGTCAATGGAATCAAGCCATTGATCACCTCCGTCAGTTCTATCTTCACTATTCCCTACTGTCCCGCTCATCGTTTCCCCTATACCAACCCTATTTAGTTCGACTTCAATCACTCACCATTAGCGTGATACGTTTAGATTCTCTGATCTAAGGGCATAAAAAACCCCGCTCGAGAGCGGGATTTTAATAAGACTAAATTGAACGCTGTTGGTGATTAACCTTGAATACCAACAATCAACCAAGGTGCGTTTGGTACCGTTAGGTCACGTTCTAAGTGCCAGATATCTTCGATGTCTTCTTCGATACCTTCTTCTGCATCACGATAACGACCGCTAAATTGCAGGCTAAGCTGTGCTTTGTTCGCATCGTAGTCAGCACGAACAATTTCCGCATCTACGTACATAACATCAGTATGTTGCTCGCCATCTAGCTTCGCACGTTCTGCTTTCAAGTCTTCGAATAGGCTTGGTGAAACGTACTCTTCAATTGTATGAAGTTGGTTGTGGTTCCACGCGCCTTGCAGGATTCGGTAGTGCTCACGAGAGCCGTTGATGAATGCCGCTTGGTCAAAACCCGGTGGGTAGTTATGCGGGATATCAGTCTGTGCACCGAAACCACCAAAACCACCTGCATTTGTGTTGTTAGGCTGCTGTTCAAAGTTCTGCATGTTTGGTTGCTCGAACTTAGAAGCGTTGCCACCAAATGCTGGCTGCTGACGATGCTGATTCATACTACCCTGCTTAGCACCAAGCATGCCGCGCATTAGCTTGAAGATAACAAACGCAATCAAACCAATGATCAGGATATCCATAAACTGGATACCTTCGAATGCACCACCAAAGAATGCTGCCAATAGACCACCAGCAAGAAGACCACCAAGTAAGCCGCCCATCAAGCCTTTCTTGCTTGAAGATTTAGCACCTTGTTCTTTACCAATGGTGTTTGTGTTTTGTTGCTGCTGTTTAGGAGCAGGAGCCGTTTTATAGCTCTTACCGAACGATTTACCACCACCAAACTTCTTCGCTTCCGCGATAGGCGTTACAGCAACGGTAAACATCAGTAGGGCGACAATCGAAAATAAACGTTTCATCGTTATCCTTAAAATTGACGATAAGTACTTAATCATGCTGCCAGATAACAAGATGAACAAGCATCCAATATCAGTAGCACGCTAAATATGAGATGTGACCATCATACTCCGTCAGATTCAACAATGAAACATTCCACAATAGAAGACATGTATCAGAATATTGCCAAGCAATAGGTTTATGACTTGTTTGCGTTATTGACGGTCAATCGGTAGCTGACTATCATATTGAACGTTGTTCAATAAGTAGTTTTAAATTATGGCGCGCAGAAACGATCACACCAGAGAAGAGTTGGTCAACTTGACTCTTTCCACAGTCAAAGACTTTTTAGACGAAAACTCTTACCACGACCTTAGCCTTCGCAAGATCGCTAACATGATAGGTTACGTGCCAAGTACGCTAGTTAATATCTTTGGTAACTACAACCTACTGCTTTTACATGCCGTTGCACAGACATTGGATGAGTTGCAACAAGAAGCCGTAGCCGCGACGAAAAACAGTAAGGATGCTCATCAATCACTTTTTGAACTGGCATACTGCTACCACGACTTCGCGCAAAAGCACCCATACCGCTGGCAACTTGTGTTCGAACACAACATGAATGGTGCCGAGCTACCAGAGTGGCACGCAAAACGCATCGACGGTATGACTGGCATGCTAGAATCCTTACTTGCTCAAATCGCACCGCATCGTACTGAATCTGAAGTACTGCAAGCGAGTCGCGTATTGTGGTCAGGTGTACATGGAATCACGCTTCTTAGCGTTGATGATAAGTTTTTCTCTAGTGAACCTATTGATGGTAAAGAGCTTATTGATAACCTGATTTCAAACTATCTGATCAGCTGGTAATAAAGGATTATTCATGTCATCAGACAGCCAGTCGTCTTTGCTTAGGCAGCGAAAGTTCCTCCCCTATTTTGTCACCCAGTTTTTCGGAGCTTTCAACGACAACATATTCAAAAACGTACTGCTGCTGTTTGTGGCCTTTGCTGGATCCAGCGCATTACCGATCTCTAGTAACCTGTTTATAAACTTGGCTGCTGGTTTATTTATTCTGCCTTTCTTCTTGTTCTCGGCGTCTGCGGGCGTATTAGCTGATAAATACGAGAAGTCTTGGTTTATTCGTAAGGTAAAGCTTTTCGAAATCGGCATCATGCTTTTGGGGGCGATTGGCTTTATCACCGAAAGCTACGGCGTGCTGCTCTTACTACTTTTCTTAATGGGGACGCAATCCGCATTCTTTGGTCCCGTCAAATACGCTCTACTTCCTCAACAACTCAATGAAAAAGAGTTGGTTCCTGGCAACGCATTGGTTGAAGCCGGTACTTTTATTGCAATTCTGGTCGGTACGCTTGGGGCGGGGCTTATTGCTTCGGCTGACAATGCGAAATATCTTGCTGCCTTCTGCGTTGTTATCTTTGCTGTTCTTGGTTACTTGTCGAGTCGCTTTATTCCATTTGCATCAGCAAGCGCACCGGATATTCAATTCAAATGGCAGCCTTACAAGCAAACCAAACACACACTTTCAATTGCCAAGTCTGACCGCATCGTTTTCCAATGCATCATGGCGATCAGTTGGTTCTGGTTCTTGGGCGCAGCATACCTGACTCAGTTCCCGAACTTCACCAAGGTGTATTTGAATGGCACCGAAAGCGCAGTTTCTTTCCTGTTAGCGCTCTTCTCTGTGGGGATTGCGGTTGGCTCAATGGCATGTAACTGGCTGTCCAATCATCGCATTGAAGTGGGTATCGTACCAATTGGTGCTTTAGGGATAACCATTTTCGGCTTCTTGATGGCGACATCGATTCCAACGGACTTACCTCGATTCCATACATTCGCAGAATTCGTCAGCTATGACGCTTTCTGGCCACTGTTCTTCTATCTATTGATGATTGGTATTTCGGGTGGTTTGTTTATCGTTCCCCTTTACGCCTTAATGCAACACAGAGCGAAAGAAACGGAACGTGCACAAGTGATTGCTGGCTTGAACATCTTTAACTCTCTGTTCATGGTAGGCAGCGCTGTATTAGGCATTGTTTGTTTGAGTGTGCTTGAGATGAGCATTCCTCAACTGTTCGCTCTTTTGGCTATCCTGAATTTCTTGGTTGCCGCATACATCTTCCTACAGATCCCTATCTTTGTGGTGCGCTTTGCGATGTGGGTGGTCACTCACACCATTTACCGTGTCAAACATAAGAACCTACATCACCTTCCAGAACACGGTGGTGCGTTGATCGTCTGCAACCATGTCAGCTATATGGACTCACTACTGTTAAGTGCGGTCTGTCCTCGCCTGATTCGATTTGTGATGGAAGAAGACTACGCAAACCTTCCTCCTTTGCGCCGTTTCCTTCGTCGAGCTGGAGTAATCCCTATTTCAGCAAGTAATCGAACGTCTATTCGTCGTGCATTTAATGATGTTGAAAAAGCACTGAGTGAAGGCCATATCGTGTGCATCTTCCCGGAAGGGCGTTTAACGTCAGATGGTGAAATGAACGAGTTTATGCGTGGTATCGACATCATACTTCGTCGCAGCCCTGTTCCAGTGATTCCAATCGCCCTAAAAGGCTTGTGGGGCAGCTATTTCAGCCGAGCAAAAGGGCGTGCTTGTAAAGGGTTACCAACTCGCTTCTGGTCTAAACTAGAAATTGAAGCTGGAGCGCCTGTCGAGCCAAAGCAAGCAACCTCACAAGTGATGTTTGAAAAAGTAAAAGCACTGCGTGGTGACTGGCGCTAAACTCAAACCAGTTAATTTGAGAATGTTGAACATGCGTTTAGTTTTACTGAACGCATGTTCAATTCATTAAGACTTTCTGACCAAAAGCGTTACTGTATACTCCACGCTTTAACTCATAACAACGAACGACACCCTTGAATACAAAGAATATCCCCTTTGGATTGGCACTGCTGTTTTGTTTAACCCCTTTTGTGTCCTCTCCTATCGCGCTTGTGATCGGTTTTCTTTTGGCGAGTTTTAGCCTAGTACCGACAGAGCTTCCTATTGCTTCATTTACCAAGAAGCTGCTTTCTTATTCCATTATTGGTTTGGGCTTTGGGATTCACTTTGACCAAGCACTCGCGGTCACTTCTGACGGCATTGGTCTGATCATCGCAACCATCCTTGGCACGCTTGTGATCGGCATGATGATCGCCAAAGCAATAAAACTTGAACGCACAACGGCGTATCTGATTGCTTCTGGTACCGCCATTTGTGGTGGTAGCGCAATTGCTGCGGTCGCTCCAGCGATTAAAGCAAAGGACGAGCAAATTGGTCTGGCTCTAGCGACGGTTTTCGTTCTGAACTCACTGGCGCTATTCATCTTCCCTGTTATTGGTCACGCTATTGGCTTGGATCAGCATACGTTCGGAACGTGGGCTGCGATTGCAATTCACGATACCTCTTCGGTTGTGGGTGCGGCATCTGCCTACGGTGAAGAAGCATTGACTACCGCAACAACATTGAAGCTTGCTCGCGCATTGTGGATCATTCCTGTCGCACTAGTGAGTGCTGTGATTTTTTCCCGTGGAAACGGTGAGGAAGGCAAGAGTAAGTTAGTGATTCCTTACTTCATTTTCTGGTACTGCGCTGCGATTGCATTCAGCGACTTCTTCCCGCAATTTGAAGTGGTGTATCAAGGCATCTTTGCTATTGCTAAGCAAGCGCTTGTGGTGTGTTTGTTCTTGATTGGTTGCAGTATCTCAGTATCGAAGCTGAAGTCGGCAGGCGCTAAGCCATTGTTGTTTGGCGTCACATTGTGGGTGCTGATTTCTACTACGTCTTTAGGTTGGTTACTTCTCAACTAAACCTTGATTGATTTTCTGAGGCTGGGTTGGCTCGACTTTTCGTGTGCTTTGGCTTTTGTGTACCAAGACTAATGCGATCGCGACCAGAAAAGCAGTTAACTCAGCCAATGAGCGCGTTAAACCCTCCGTACTCATCGCTACGCCAATTTGTAGCAACACCACTGCCGCTAACACTAACTTGATCATCCTGAACCTTATGCTTTATTCCTTAATCTTTGAGCATAATTATGATTCAGAGTTATAAGGATGCGAAATTCCCTTTTCGACTAATACATTGCGAAATCAACTAAGTTGGCTTTCTACCCACGAGATAAAAGTCTTCACTTTAGGTCGATGCTCGTAGCCTGAAGGACAAATCAAATCGTACCCTAACTGGGTATCCATCACAGGATAGGGACTAACTAGCTCACCTTTGTCTAAGAGATCTTTGACGAATCGATATCGCCCCATCGCAACGCCAACGTTATTTCTTGCTGCTAGCACTGCCATATCACGATGGCTCACACAGTAAAAATGCTGAAAAACATCCACGTCCAGTCCCATATAAGCAACCCAGCGCTGCCAAACATCAGAACCAAGAGCGTGAACAAAGTTGATGCGATTGAGAGACTCAGTGCCGTCTTCTAAGATATTCAGTTCCTTCATGTACTGAGGCGTACAGACCGGAATGTATTTTTCGCCAAATAACCGCTGACGGTACACGTCAACCATATGATCCGTATCGTAGAAAATCGCCACATCAATCTGATTGGTCACCAAATCGAGTTGGTTTTCTTGGGCGAAAAGGTTGAGGTTAAAACCTGGGAAATGGCGTTGGAAATCCGCAATGCGAGGCATCAACCACCCATTCAAAAACCCAGGGGACGCAGCAATGTTGAGCTCACCCACCAAGTCCGTCGACTTGATCTCTTCAATCTCATTAAAAATGGTACTGAGTGACGTAGATAACGTTTTTTGAAATCGATGCCCTTCTGATGTCAGTTCAAGCTTTCGAGTGCCTCGAACAAACAGAGAGAAACCCAATTCCTGTTCTAGCACTTTAATGCGATGGCTCACGGCGCCTTGAGTCAAGTGCAGCTCTTTTGCCGCCTGCGTAAAGCTGAGATGCTTAGCTGCGATGCTAAAGGTATGAAGGTTTCGAAGCAGTAACTGTTGATTCGCCATGATCGACCATGCATTAAAAATATTAATTCATGATAGTAGTGAATTCGTTTGTTTGCGTCGATAATTAAGTTTCAAATAGCCCTTAGAAACTTAATAAAAACGCCACTTTCAAACATAGATCATGTTTTAGGTGGTATTAAAATTATAGGGGCAAATATGAATATACTCGGCTACATGCAAAAAGTCGGTAAGGCATTAATGGTACCCGTAGCAACCCTACCTGCTGCGGCAATCTTGATGGGGATTGGCTACTGGATCGATCCGGTCGGCTGGGGTTCTGAAAGTGTCTTAGCAGCATTCCTCATTAAATCAGGCGGCGCAATCATCGACAACATGGCGGTACTGTTCGCCGTTGGTGTCGCTTTCGGATTAAGCAAAGACAAAAACGGCTCAGCAGCACTGTCTGGGTTTATCTGTTTTATGGTACTGACGACGCTATTGGCGCCAGGTGCGGTCACACAATTAATGGACGTCGCTGCGGATGAAGTGCCGGATGCATTCAATAAGATCAACAACCAGTTCATCGGTATTTTGGTAGGTATTATCTCCGCTGAAATCTACAACCGTTACTCAGGTGTCGAACTACCAAAAGCACTGGCGTTCTTTAGCGGCAAACGCCTAGTACCTATTCTCACCTCTATCGCAGGTATGGCGCTGGCGTTTGTTCTGCTTTACGTATGGCCTGTGATTTACGATGCATTAATTGTTTTCGGAACCAAACTTGAATCCATGGGTGCGGTTGGCGCGGGTTTATTTGGTTTCTTTAACCGTCTAATGCTAACTATCGGCATGCACCATGCGCTTTACCCTGTCTTCTGGTTTGATGTGGTTGGCATCAACGACATTCCAAACTTCTTAGGCGGCGCACAATCTATTGCTAACGGTACTGCTGTAGTTGGCCAAACGGGTATGTACCAAGCAGGTTTCTTCCCAATCATGATGTTTGGTCTACCAGGCGCTGCTCTTGCGATTTATCACTGTGCTGATAAGCAAAACAAAACCAAAGTGTTCTCAATCATGCTAGCTGCAGCGATGGCGTCCTTCTTCACTGGTATTACAGAGCCTCTAGAGTTCAGCTTTATGTTCCTAGCGCCAGTGCTGTACCTGATTCACGCTGTGCTGACTGGTATCTCAATGTACATTGCAGCAAGCATGCAGTGGATGGCGGGCTTTGGCTTCTCGGCTGGTTTCGTTGACTTCGTACTTTCAAGCCAAAACCCACTGGCAACCAAATGGTACATGCTGATCCCACAAGGCTTGGTCTTCTTTGCGATTTACTACAGCGTGTTCCGCTTCGCGATCATCAAGTTCAACTTGCGTACGCCGGGTCGTGGTGAGGACATGGAAAAAGAAGTCACCGAGAATATTGGCGAGCTAGCAAAAGACTACATCGCAGCAATTGGCGGTGCAGACAACATCCTAGAAGTGGACAACTGTATTACTCGACTTCGTTTGACTGTAAAAGATTCATCCCTAGCTGACGAAGCTAAGCTTAAACAGTTGGGTGCTGCTGGCGTAGTCATGATTGGTAAAGGCGGCTTACAAGTGATTATCGGTTTAGGAAAAGTAGATAAGGTAGCTGAGCAGATGAAACTCGCGCTCGCTAACTAAAGAATTGTGGTGACTCACCATCACCACATCCCCCTGAAGTGCAATAACGCTTAGTCACCGTTTTGCACTTCATTTTTTAACCAGTCTTTCACCGCTTTGCGCGAGATTTTGATTCCCCCACCCAACAGGGTTTGAGGCATTGCATAATACGCTACTGGCCATTTGAATTTTTCTAGCTTAGTCTTCAGATGTTGCTCGTATTGAGCTTTGTCCAGTAACGACTCTGTCTGAATCACAGCTACTGGTCGGTGTCCAAATTCAACATCTTCTACAGGCACAACAATACTCTGCGAAATACCCTCGACTTGGTTCAGTACCGCTTCAATTTCTTCACAGTGAACATTCTCACCGCCAGAGATAAATTGGTTGTCTGCTCGACCAATGATCTTGAGTTCATCGCCTTGCCACTCTCCGAGGTCCTTGCTGTCGAACCAACCGTTTTCATTCAGAAGTGAGGTAACTGAGCCTTGCTTGAAATAGCCTACTGCTAGTGTTTGCCCGCCGATATAAATACGCTCTTCCACCAGCTTAATGTCGCGATTTTGCAATAGGAGGCCCGCGTTACTGATGCTATCGATTTGCTTTGCAGTTACGGTAGAGGCCGCTTCTGTCATGCCATAGCCCAGCCAAGTTTCAATGCCTTGCTGTGTGGCTCGCAGTGCCAACTCATGAGCAACATGACTGCCGCCGAGTAAGACATGCGAGAGAGACAATTCGACTTGTTCATCCAGTAAACGCTTAAGCTGAGTCGCGACTAAAGAAGCGTGAGAGACACCAACAATGTCTTCAGTAAGATTTCCGTTTCCTACTTTGAGTGTTGCGCCTGAAAACAACCAACGGTAGACAATCGCCAAGCCTGACACGTGGTAAAGCGGCAAGGAAAGCAGCCAAGTATCTTGATGGTTGAATTGGAATTCGCTTAACAGACCTTGAGCAGAAGCCAGGTGCTGACGATGAGTATGCACCACGGCTTTAGGGGTGCCTGTTGAGCCAGAGGTAAACACAATAGACGCTAAAGCATCATGTGCGTAGCCTTCGTTTGAAGTGCCAGCATCACATTGCGATTCGCTATCCAGAGTCGAAAGTTGGATGATACCTAGTTGCGATAACTGCTGTTCAGAGTAGCTAGCG
Organism: Vibrio sp. CUB2; assembly: GCF_001557945.1. Taxonomy (NCBI): domain Bacteria; kingdom Pseudomonadati; phylum Pseudomonadota; class Gammaproteobacteria; order Vibrionales; family Vibrionaceae; genus Vibrio; species Vibrio sp. CUB2. Next base: position 9,288 of record NZ_LNRB01000013.1, read on the forward strand.
GCAACACCATCAGCAAACCACACAAAACGTTTTTGAGTTGGCTTATATAATGTCGTTAACTTACCTGAAAGCGCATCAAATGGCTGCGGCATGGTCAACGCAGCAATTGCGCCTATCTGCTGCGCAGCAAGATAAAACCACAGGGTTTCAACTTGGTTCTTACCGACTAGCGTCACCACATCTCCACTCGCCACACCCTGTTGTTGAAGGTAGCGAGCGTACAAATCGACACGAGCAGTCAATTGCTGCCAGTTAACTTGTTCTTTTGTTGTCTCAAGCCCAATAGAAAAAGGGCTCACTTGAGCCCAGTATTTCCATGGTGCTATCGCAATAGTATCTACGCTGAATGCCACACTAACTCCTGCTCAGATAGCGGAAGAACTGGAAGTTCACATTTGGGCCAACCTTGCTCTAGCTGCGCTTTGAGCAAACCAATGGTATCCAGACCTGGGATCTCATTAGGTAGTTGCCATTGTGCTAAGCGAGCAAGTTGGTTCAGGCCAAGGCTTGATTCAATGCTTGAACTTATTACGGCTTTAATACCTAACGTCTTCGCCTTTTCAATCAGCTTAATACAGAAATCAACTGAGCCGATCAGCGTTGGCTTGATGATGATGGTTTTCACGCCAGTGAGATCTTCTAAGCTGAAGTCTTCACGGCGAACTGCATCTTGCAGTGTTTCATCCCACGCGATAGCGATACCTGTATTGATAGCAAAAGACAGGCTATCACCCGGAGAGCGGCATGGCTCTTCCAAGAAGGTAATACGCTGGCGTAGTGATGGTGCAATGTACTTAGCAAACTGCTGCGCTTTTTCTGGCGTCCAAGCACGGTTAGCATCAAGACGAAGCGTCAGCTGTGGAATCGACTCAAGGAACAAGTTCACCAACATGCCGTCACGAATAGGTTCATACAAACCCACTTTTACTTTCGCGACTTTTTCGCCTTCCATTTCGTTCAGTTTCGGGATCAGATCGTCTGGATCACCGTTACACAGAGGGGCGACTTGGTACTTACCTTGTGCAGGTAAACCGCCTTCAAGCTCCAACTGGGCCATAGACAGACCAAATGCAACCGATGGATACATGTGGTTGTAATCTAAAGGCAAGTTTGCCACCCAGCGCTCTGCTTGCGCTTGCAGCTGAATGCCCGCTTCCTCAGTGCCTTCTAGACTGAAACCAACCAAAGGGGCAACTTCACCGCGACCAACCTTGTCACCGTCCGTTAATTCAAGGATATAACCTTTACGTTCCGTCAGCTTGTTATCACGTAGTATTACGCCACTGTCCATTGGTAGACAGTAACGGTAAATCTTCGCTTTACGCATAATTCGAATCCTATGTAATGCCGTATATTCTGAGCTTTTTAACGAGAGAACTCGCTAGTCTCCCAGAGGGCGAGACGCTCAGGACGAAAAACGAAACAGAGGAGCACAAAGGCTCCTCTTCTAGACGGATTATGGGTTACGAGGGAACTTGTCGAAGTCTGGGCGACGTTTCTCGTTGAATGCGTTACGACCTTCTTGGCCTTCATCTGTCATGTAGAACATCATAGTCGCGTTACCCGCAAGTTCTTGCAGACCCGCTTGACCATCACAGTCCGCGTTCAATGCAGCTTTCAAGCAACGCAGTGCCATTGGGCTGTGTTGCAGAACTTCACGACACCAACGAACAGTTTCTTTCTCTAGATCCGCTAATGGTACAACTGTGTTTACTAGGCCCATGTCGACTGCTTCTTGAGCGTTGTAGAAACGACATAGGAACCAGATTTCGCGAGCTTTCTTTTGGCCTACGATGCGAGCCATGTAAGATGCGCCCCAACCGCCGTCAAATGAACCCACTTTAGGGCCTGTTTGACCAAATTGAGCGTTGTCAGCCGCAATCGTTAGGTCACACATCATGTGCAGTACGTGACCACCGCCCACAGCCCAACCTGCTACCGATGCGATCACTGGTTTTGGACAAGTGCGAATATCACGTTGGAAGTCCAATACGTTTAGGTGGTGCGTACCTTGGTCGTCTTTGTAGCCGCCGTAATCGCCACGGATCTTCTGGTCACCGCCAGAACAGAATGCGTCTTCACCTAGACCTGTCAGAATGATCACGCCAACACCAGAGTCGTAGCGTGCATCTGCCAACGCATCAATCATCTCTTTTACCGTTTGAGGACGAAACGCGTTACGCACTTGAGGACGTGCAATAGTGATTTTCGCGATACCATCTTCAGACTTGTGGTAATGAATGTCCTCGTATTTCTCGCTGCAATCTTTCCATTGAACCGGAGCGTAAAGTTCTTCTTCAGAAATGCCTACTGTTTTAGCCATGGTGATTCCCATTGTTCTCGTTGCTCTCACTCAAAGTGAGAATGAATTATTTGATTAACTTGCCTCGCAAATCGCTGTGGTTGCTCTTGGTGGACGTTATGTCCAGCACCTTCGATTTGTCGATACGCCAACCCGCTTGTCTCAGCCAGTTGGCTAAATTTTTTGTCTTTTTCGCCGCAGATATAATGCAGTGGAACCGCTTGCTGTTGCAGAGCTGGGAGCAAATAAGATTGCTTCGCTAATGACGTTGCAATCAGCATATCCGCTACTGCGGAACCAAGATTAGCACTTCGTTTCGCAATCAATGTTTGTCTTTGCTCATGGTTTAGTGAAGAAAAGACCAACTGTTGGTACCAATCGTTCAAAACACAGGCAAGAGGCTCAGTTTTGAAACGCTTTGCCCAGCGCGAATCTTTGTCGAACCGTGCCTGTTTATCTGACTCACTTTGAAGCCCGAAGTTTCCTCCTTCAACAATGCTTCCACAAATATTGAGATCTGGAAAACATTGGTGAGCAAGGCCGTGCATAGCAATGCGTCCACCCATTGAGTAACCAATCAGGATAAGCGGTTGTTGCGAAGGAAATAATAAAGATAGTGCGGAATTGAGTAATTTGCAGCAATCATTCAGACCGCTGCAAAAAATAGATTGGCTATGCCCATGACCAGGAAGGTCAACCGTAACACGTTCATACTCGGGTAACGCGTTGATACACGATTGCCAATCTTCACCGCTACCAAGCAAACCATGCAAAAACACCAGAGTAGGCAAAGTACTACTTTGGTGCTTTTCCGTTGCTGGGAAGCGTTTAGAATAGAGCATGCAAATTCTTGTTGAAGGATTTTAACTGCTCTACCGCTTGGTTCGATGGCGTTTGAACTTCAACCACTAACGCCCCTTCGCCAGTAGCAAAATGCTCAGAGACTATAGATTGATACTCAGCAAGCGTGTTCGGTTTGCGATACTGTAAACCAAACTGTTTCGCTGCATGTTCAAATTCATAGCCATGAGGCATTTGATAGAACGACTCGCGATGCTCTTGCGGTACAGGCAGTAAGTCAAAAATCGCACCACCATCGTTGTTAGTAATCACCAACACCGAAGGCAACTTGTTGTGCGTAAACAGTGCCAATGAGTTCAGCCCATATAAGGCAGAAGTATCGCCAATAAACATTAACATCGGGTTCTGGCGCGCGCGTTGTACCCCGCTTGCCGTTGCAAACAGGCCATCAATGCCAGACGCACCACGGTTAGTGAAAACCTCTGTGTTATCAAGCTTGCCGAACATGTCGATCAATCGGACAAACAGACTGTTGCCAACAAACAGATCCACACCTTGTGCGCGCTCAGCCACATCAATCGCTAACGCAATCTCGCTCAGCTCACTCTTAGGGTCAGAGGCAAATAAGCCTTTCGCGTGTTGCGTGACCTGTTTGATGTCCGCGGCAAGTTCATTTGCCCAACCAGCGTGTTCTGATGAAAACTCCGTCGTACGTTCAACCCATGAGCTTGGCTGCTCTGCCCAGTGCCATTGTGGTAAGTGACTTTGGTTATCTCGCTCTAATCGAGGCGATACGTACCAATATTGAATGTCTCCACCTTGCTGATTGCGCGCTACGTGTTTTTCTAACCAATGATTAAAACGTTTAGAAATGATTCGACTACCGAATTGCACGATTAAGTCACAACAATCCAGTTGGCTTGCCAATTTAGGATTCTGCAACCATAAATCAAAATGCGCCCAATCCGAGCTCACACCACTTTGTGGATCGGCAAGGACTGGCCAGCCCATTTGCTCTGCAAACGCTTGTGCAGCTTGCGCCTGAACCAGTGGCAAACTACCAATGACCACCACACCTTTGTTATCCCCACAGCTTGGAATTGCACTGCTGGTTTTCGGGTTAAAACGCTGGCAATACGTCACCTTGCTATCTCGCCAACCGGCAACGGTATCAAGGTAGTCCTGATAGGTGCTCTTTTCTGTATTGGAGTACAAAGGCTCTGGGAACGCACAGTTAATGTGAACCGCGCTACCTCTTAGGCGCTGAGTAAACATCACTTCATCAACAGAAGTAAGCAACCAGTTCAACGGAGTTGATAGCGTAGGGCTCGGCAGGTTAAGGCTGTCAGAAACATGTCCTGAAAAAATACCCAATTGATTAATAGCTTGGTTTGCACCGCAACCAACCAGTTCAACCGGACGGTCTGCCGTTAGCACCACCAGCTTTTCACCCGTCAGTTTTGCTTCAGCAATAGCAGGTAAAAGGTTAGCGACAGCGGTACCAGAGGTCACGATCAACGCAACCGGCTGTTTACTTGCCTTTGCAAGCCCAAGAGCCATAAAGCCTAAGCCACGCTCATCAAAGTGTGTGTGGATAGTAAAGTTTGGGTTATCTGCCGCCTCTACCGTTAAAGGTGTAGAGCGGGAACCGGGGGCGATACAAACGTGGTTCACACCAAAGCGGTTCAATTCTGTCAGGATGGTTTCAGACCAGATGCGATTCAATACAGCTTGATCTGCCTTCATGATGCAACCCCAAGCGGTGGGTGGTCTGAAATAAGAGATAGTAACGTCGACATTTTTTTATCTAACTCGGCCCATTCATGTTCTGCAATGGAGCCCGGAACAATACCCGCGCCGGCAAACAGTTGGACTTGATCGCCTAAGATCAAAGCACTTCTGATTGCGACACAAAACTCTGCACGCTCATGGCTAATGTAACCCATAGAGCCTGCATACCAGCCGCGTGCAAACGGCTCATTATCCAAAATAAATTGCATCGACTCTTTACGCGGTAAACCGGCTACCGCGGCAGTTGGCTGTAAAGCTGAAAGCAATTGAACACCGTTGATGCCTGCTTTCAGATCCGCATGAATATTACGCTTAAGATGTTGGACTTTTCTCAGGCGAACGAGTCGAGGTTCTTTTTCTATTTCAACGCTCTCTGAATGTGGCGATAAGCGATCAACAATGTCATCCACCACATATTGATTCTCGTTCAGGTTCTTTGAATCTTGAGATAACCAGTTCGCTAGCTCCATATCTTGCGTTGCATTGTCACCACGACCAATCGTGCCTGCCAATGCTTCAGTGTGGAGTTCATGCCCAACACGTGAATACAGGCGCTCAGGAGTAGAGCCCATGAAGCTGTGCTTGCTGTCTAAGCTCAATAGGAAATGGAAACTATGGTGATTGTTTAGGTAACTCGCTTTCAGAAGTTGCGCAGCAGAAAGTGTCGAATCTAAGCGAACTGTTGATTTGCGAGCTAAAACGACTTTTTTGAAATCGTCGTTCTCAATACCTGTTAGTACTTTCTCTACCAAATCATTCCATTGAGGCTCTGTTGGCGCATGATCAATAGAACGAATATGAGAAGAAATTGGCGCAAGCATAGGCACATCACAAACCAGCTTTTTCAAGCCTGCTAATGTACGGGTTTTATCTTCTGAGATATTCACTGCAAGCGACCATTGCTGATCGAAGCGAATCAACTCGATTTGCGGTAGAAAGAAGAAAGACGGCATGCAGCGGCGGTTTTTCTCGTGCTGACCATCGAATGAACGCCCACCCCATACACGTTGGCCTTCGCCAAGGATCGTATAGGCAGGTCCTGGCTCAACAAATGAATGGAGCTGACCTAGGGCAACAACTTCTTCACGAGTATCACGGGACTGCCAGTAAAACTTGGGAAAAAGTGGTTGTGCTTCAAGCCAGTCAATAAACGCGAAATTGGGTTTCTCGCTGAGTGGCTCGACTAAACGTGTTTGATTGCCTTCCGTTTGCTGAACTCGCTCGATAATTCTCTTTACGGCTTGATGGAACTGTGACAAATCAACCTCGAAGTCTATGAGGATAAGGGATAACTGACGGCTACTCTAAGTTTAGACCCAAAGCAAATCAAGGTCGTATGCGATCTTTTGCAAAATCCTGTGATACCAACAGAACAAAAGTTAGCCACTAAACGGATAATTTACAGATTTTTATTCTAATAAAAAACAAATTATTGTACTTTAATAAAGAAATTAACGATTTTTTAGGAATTATACAATGCAAAATATCGGGATGTCGTCAAAACTCGACAATGTCTGCTACGACATTAGGGGTCCTGTACTCAAACATGCTAAGCGCATGGAGGAAGAAGGGCATAAAATCCTAAAGCTAAACATTGGTAACCCCGCCCCATTTGGTTTTGACGCCCCTGATGAGATTTTAGTAGATGTAATCCGCAATCTACCAACTTCTCAAGGCTACTGTGATTCCAAAGGCATCTACTCTGCGCGTAAAGCCGTTGTACAACACTACCAACGTAAAGGCATCCGCTCACTCGATGTTGAAGATGTATACGTAGGTAACGGCGTTTCAGAGCTAATCGTGATGGCAATGCAAGCGCTACTGAACAACGGCGATGAAATGCTGATCCCGGCACCAGACTACCCACTGTGGACCGCATCTGTTGCTCTGTCTGGTGGTAAACCTGTGCATTACATCTGTGATGAAGGCGCAGACTGGTATCCTGATCTAGAAGACATTAAAAAGAAAATCACCCCAAAAACACGTGGTATTGTTCTGATCAACCCGAACAACCCAACGGGTGCCGTATACAGTCGTGATTTTCTACTAGAAGTTATCGAGATTGCTCGTCAACACAACCTGATCATCTTCGCTGACGAAATCTACGACAAAGTGCTTTACGACGGAGCAACACACACCTCAGTCGCGACACTAACAGAAGATGTGCTAGTGATGACTTTCAACGGTCTGTCAAAAGCATACCGTGTTTGTGGCTTCCGTGGCGGCTGGATGTTCCTAACCGGCCCTAAACATCTGGCGCAAGGTTACATCAACGGTCTTGAGCTGCTTTCGTCAATGCGTTTATGTGCCAACGTACCGATGCAACACGCGATTCAAACCGCATTGGGTGGCTACCAAAGTATTAATGAGCTGATCTTGCCGGGTGGTCGTTTGCTTGAACAACGTAACCGAGCTTACGAGCTGATCAACCAGATCCCTGGGGTTTCTTGTGTGAAGCCGAAAGGCGCTATGTACTTGTTCCCGAAAATCGACACCAAGATGTACAACATTAAGAATGACCAGCAGATGGTGCTGGATTTCTTGAAACAAGAAAAAGTACTGCTGGTACAGGGCTCAGGCTTTAACTGGCCGAAACCGGATCACTTCCGTATCGTTACCCTGCCGCACGTAGAAGATCTTGAAACCGCGATTGGCCGCTTTGAGCGTTTCCTATCAACGTATAGCCAGTAGTAATTACTGCTGATCTCTCATATGCTTAGAGGAGCTCCTAGTGAGCTCCTTTTTTTGTATCAGAATCAAAATTGGAGACAGCAATGAAAGAAAGCCATTTTTTCGCCCACTTGGCGCGAATGAAGCTAATCCAACGCTGGCCCTTAATGCGCTCAGTATCACCAGAAAACGTTTCTGAACACAGCTTGCAAGTCGCGTTTGTTGCTCATGCCCTTGCCCTGTTCAAAAACAAAAAGTTTGGCGGTAAACTGAATCCCGAACGCATTGCTATTCTTGCGATGTACCATGACTCCAGTGAAGTATTAACGGGTGACCTTCCAACCCCAGTTAAGTATTACAACCCAGAAATTTCTAAAGAATATAAAAAGATAGAAGCCGCAGCCGAGCAAAAGCTACTATCCATGCTGCCAGAAGAATTCCAAGACGATTTTGCACCGTATCTGCTTTCGCACTCTGCACATGAAGAAGATGCCTTGATCGTTAAGCAAGCCGACTCCATCTGCGCGTACTTAAAATGTCTCGAAGAACTGAGCGCAGGTAACCACGAGTTTGCCTTGGCTAAAAAGCGCCTAGACATCACACTGCAAGAACGCAAAACACCAGAAATGGAATACTTCCTTCATACCTTTGCCCCAAGTTTTGAATTATCGCTGGATGAAATCAGTTAGTTGATGGAGAGAAAAGTGTCGTTTGAATTAGATGCCTTGTGGCAAGAACGCCATGATGATGAACATAAAATCCGCCGTGACGATCATCGTAGTCCTTACCAGCGAGATCGCGCTCGTATACTGCACTCTGCGGCATTTCGTCGCCTACAAGCGAAAACTCAAGTCCACGGCAACAGCTTAGAAGATTTCCACCGTACCCGTTTGACCCATTCCCTTGAAGCCGCACAACTGGGCACGGGCATTGTCGCTCAACTGAAAAAGAAGCAACCGGAATTCCGAGATTTGCTGCCTTCAGACAGTTTGATTGATTCGCTCTGTTTGGCGCACGATATCGGTCACCCACCCTATGGTCATGGTGGCGAAGTCGCGCTGAACTACATGATGCGTGAACATGGCGGCTTTGAAGGCAATGCCCAAACATTTCGCATTGTCACCAAGCTTGAGCCTTACACTGAACACTTTGGCATGAACTTGTCACGCCGCGCCTTACTCGGTTTGATTAAATACCCTGCTCTGCTCAGTCAAACAAGAGCGCTGTGTATGCCCGATCCTGTGGAGCATCAACGCAAACTGAAAGCCAAAGACTGGAGCCCGGCAAAAGGCTTGTATGACTGTGATAAAGACTTGTTTGATTGGGTAATTGCACCACTGACGGACAATGACAAAGCCCTGTTGAGTCAAATGCGCTGTCGTCCGGAGTCAGACCTAGAACACTGTAAAACCCGCTTTAAATCACTAGACTGCTCGATCATGGAACTTGCGGACGATATTGCTTACGGCGTGCATGATTTGGAAGATGCGATAGTGCTTGGCATGGTCACACGTCAGCAATGGCAAGAAGGCGCAGCCAGTCAATTAGCGGATTGTGGTGACCTGTGGTTTGAGGAGCATATTGGTTCTATCGGCCAAATGCTCTTTAGCGGTAAACACCATCAACGCAAAGATGCGATTGGTGGCATGGTGAATGCGCTGTTGACCAGTATTTCAATCAAAGTGATGGATGAACCGTTTAATAACCCGCTCTTAGCTTGGAATGCCTGTTTAGAGCCACACATGGCCAAAGCACTAGAAGTGCTCAAACACTTCGTGAGCCAATATGTGATTCAAGTGCATCAAGTACAGATCGTAGAGTACAAAGGCCAGCAGATCATCATGGATTTGTTTGAAGCTCTAAGTGCGGACCCTGAGCGTCTGCTGCCACCGCACACTCGCTCACTATGGCAAGAAGCAAGCTGCGAAAGTGCAAAGATGCGCGTGATTGCAGATTACATCTCAGCAATGACCGATGGCCACGCACAAAAGCTGCATCGACAGTTGTTCTCTTCAATAGTCATTTAGAGAAGTACTCTATCGCTTCGCTACTCGTCTTTCAGATAGTTCTTTTCAAATACGCCCGGAGGCATCTGGGCGATTTGAAATTCAATCATCTTCTCAAACGCCGTTAGCAAAGGCGTGAAATCTTTCCCAGACTCCAACAAGCTCAGTGCATGAAAGCCGGCTTCCACGGTAGATAAGCTGTTGTTCGATGGTGCCTTACGAATGGTGTAATGTCCTTGCAGATCCTCTGGCAGTTTAACCGTTGGGATGGCATGCAAGTTGGTCGAAAGTTGCCACATTTTGTAGGCTTTCTTCCAAGTACCATCTAGTAAAATCAAACGTATTTTCTTATCTGCCGTCTCACTAACCGTCGCCAACTCTGAAAGGCACAACGATTGTTCTGAAGGGTAAAGAATGAAATATTGGTAGGTGTCGTCCTCAAGCAACGCGTTCAACGCTGCATTGTCAGAAAAGTCTTCTCCAATCAGGCAAGTACAATGATTTAGGCTCAAATTGAGAATCCGTGCCGTACCAAGAGGACGATGTTCTTCACTCGTATGCTGAAGGATGATAAGTTCAACCTCGTTTGCTAGCGGTACAATCCATTGGCAAATACAAGCTTTGCGCGACTTTCCACACTGAGAACAATAACGAGACATAGAGTGAACCTTTATACATTGCTGAGCATCATCAGCGTTATCTGTTTAATACTGCAATTCGAACCAATGGCAAGCCTAACCGAATGGCACGCTTACAATATACGCCATGGCGAATGGTGGCGAATCGTAACAGGAAATCTGACGCATACCAACTTTGCTCACCTAGGGATGAATTTAGCGGGCTTATGGGTAATAGGATTCATCTTTCGCCCTTCGGTGCGTAACTTCTCTATCGTCTTTCTTGTTCTATGTACCTTCGTTGGTGCAATGAACTTATTCACCAATATGTCGGTTTACGTTGGACTGTCTGGAGTACTACACGGATTGTTTGGTTTCTGGGCTCTGGCAGAGGTTTTCGACGGTAGAAGAAGCAGTTTAGTACTGGTAGGCGGTTTAATTGCAAAAGTCGCTTGGGAGCAGTTCTACGGCCCTTCAACAAGCACGGCGGCAATGATTGGTGCTCGCGTCGCTGTTGATGCTCACCTATTTGGTGCTATCGGGGGTATGGGCATGGCTTGGCTAGAAAAACTAACGCATCGTCGTATATTCGGTTAATACGCTTCAATCTGAGTGAGCACAAACCTCGATAAAACAAAAAGTCCCGAACCAGAAAAACGCTTTGGTTCGGGAAAGCAGTAATAGGAAACAGAACTTCGCTTTTCAAATCAAAGCGTGAATCAAAGTAAGATACGATCTTGGTTCTTTTTCACCGTCGCTTCACCAATGCCTTTCACTTTGCTTAAGTCCGCTGCGGTTTTAAATGGGCCATGTTCATTTCGGTACTCAACAATGTCTTGCGCTTTTTTCGTCCCAATACCATTCAGTAGTGTCGCAATTTCTTCCGCGGAAGCCGTATTCACATTAACGGTGATTTCAATGCCTTCATACTTGGCCGCTTTTGTCGTTACCGACTTGCCTTCTTCCGCCCAACTCATTGGCGCCAATAGCAGCAAGCACAGTGTTAACATCCATTTCATTTGAGTGTTCTCCCCTAAATCGAATTATCAAAAACGAGGATCACTCTAGGAAAAGTGTTGCTGTCATAGAAGTTGGTTCAGACAAAAATAAAACGGGCCGCTAATGCGACCCGTTTTAGTTAACATGCAAATTACATCAGTAATGCTTAGTTGCTCACAACAAAGTATTCAATGTCAGTGTTTGCGCGCAGTACCGCGATTACTGAAGAAAGGTCTAGCTGAGAAGACGCACGTTGCATTTGTGTCGCCACTTGCTCTTCTAGAGCGCTGTCTAGCTCTGCGTGAACCGCGTCTAGCTCAACAACCACGATGTTACCTTCTAGGTCTTTAGATTGACCGTAAACAGGCTTACCATCGACTGGTTTCGCCATCGCAAATACTGTTGATGCTAGCGGAGAACGACGGTCTACAGACTCTTGCTCACCAAACGCTAGGTTGTTTTCAGCAAGAAAGTCTTTGTTACCTTCTTTCAGAGCCGCAACGACTTTAGTACCTAGTTCGATTGCGCCTTGCTCACCTTTAACGCGAGATAGCTCAGCAACCACTTGGTCTTTCACTTCGTCTAGAGGAAGTACAGTCTCATCACGAGCATCTTCAACGCGAACAACGATGATGTGCTCTGGTGCAACTTCGATTGCTTCAGAGTTTAGGCCATCTTCTTTCACTTCAGGGCTTAGAATCGCTTGCATTACCGCTTGGTTCTTCAGCACTTCTGGAGCATCAGCTTGAGAGATGAAGTCTGTTGTCTTCACTTTTTGGCCAACAGCTTTAGATGCGTCATCTAGAGAATCAGGGAACTCAAACGCCACTTTTTCAAGCTCGTTTTGTAGTTCGTAGAATTGATCAACCGCTTTCTGGTCAATCATCTCTTGTTTGATTTCAGCCGCAACTTCTGAGTAAGGCTTAGCAACCGCACCTTTTAGCTCTTCAAGCTTGATGATGTGGTAACCGAAGTCAGACTTCACTAGGCCAGTCATGTCACCTGGATTCTTAAGAGCAAATGCCGCTTCTTCGAATGCAGGGTCCATTACATCGCGCTCAATCCAACCTAGGTCGCCGCCGTTTTCTGCGCTACCAAAGTCGTCTGATTTTTCCTTCGCTACTGTTGCGAAGTCAGCGCCTGCGTTTAGCTCGTCAAGAATCGCTTGTGCTTTCGCTTCGTCATCACCCTCAACAAGGATGTGCGCTACGCGACGTTGCTCTTCTGTAGAGTACTTGTCTAGGTGCTCGTCGTAGTATTTCTTAACGTCTTCGTCAGAAACTTGAACTTGCTTCTTAAGCTCTTCAGCTGAGAGCTCAATGTAAGCAACTTTAACTTGCTCAGGACGAGTGAACATGTCTGGGTTTGCTTTGTAGTAGTCTTGAATTTCTTCATCAGTCAAATCTACTTTCTTAGCAAACTCATTCAAATCGATAGTAATTGTGCGAACGTCACGAGTTTGAGTGAACAGTTTACCTTCTGCCTGAACTTCACCAGGTAGTGTGAATTCACTCGTTTGAAGTGCGTTCAATAGTTGCTCACGAACCAATTCACGGCGCATGTACTCTGCAAATGAGTCTGGAGAGAAACCAGCACGACGCAGAGACGCTTGGTAAATGTCTTGATCAAATTGACCGTTAGATTGGAACTGAGGCATGTCTAGAATCATGCTACGTACTTGTGCATCGCTAATGCGTAGACCAAGTGCTTCTGCTTGTTGGTCAAGCAGCACGTCGTTGATCATGCGATCTAGAACAGATTTGCGGAAAGATTCAACGTATGCAGGGTCAGCCAGCATTTGAGAGAAGTAATCACCCAATTGAGCTTGCATGCGGTTGCGCTCATTTTGGTATGCCATCTCGAACTCACCACGAGCAATCTCGGTGTTACCTACTTTCGCTGCTGAGTTGTTGTTACCACCAACGATGTAGCTACCTACACCTGCAAATACGAAAGATAGGATGATAAGTCCAAGGATAATTTTGACCGCGATGCTGTTCACGCCTTCGCGTAGTCGATCCATCATAATTTAACTGCTCTCCACAATTGAAGCCGACTGCTTCTAATAGAAAATGTAATGTCGCGATAATATCAGAAAAAGAAATGCGCATCAGTAGGATGCGCATAATTTAAAAAAGTTCGGCTCTTAGTTTGTAAATTTTTGTTCAAATTTGACTATTTGAGCAAAAGTTATGCAATGGCCGTCAGCAGAACTAGCTTTGTGTCAGTGACACAAAGAATTAGTTACAAGCGTCTTTTAGAGCTTTACCAGCTTTGAAAGAAGGTACTTTAGCTTCTGCGATTTGGATTTCTTCACCAGTTTTTGGGTTACGACCTGTGCGTGCTGCACGAGTACGTACGCTGAACGTACCGAAGCCAACAAGAGCAACTTGATCACCAGACTGAAGCGTACCACTTACTGCTTCGATGAATGCGTCTAGAGCGCGACCAGCTGATGCTTTAGAGATGTCTGCGTTTTCTGCGATTTGTTCTACTAGTTGAGTTTTATTCACTGTGATTTCCCCTTTGTGTCATCTGTGATTATTTTTGTGATGACGTTCGTTCCATAATTAAGAAAATATGCTCCACCCCTTATTCTTCAAGGGCTGGAAGCTATCGAACTTAACTTAGCGTCCAAAAAAAACGCTGACAAGCCTTTTTAGGCCTATCAGCGTAAAGTTTTACTTATTTTTGCTGCACATCACTATTTTTGAGACTCAAACTCAACGCCTGTCGGGTCTCGCTCTAGTGCAACTTTAAGAACTTCGTCGATCCACTGTACTGGGATAACCTGCAGATCCGCGATAACATTTTCTGGAATCTCTTCCAAATCGCGCTCATTGTCCTTCGGAATCAGTACAGTTTTGATGCCACCACGGTGTGCCGCAAGTAACTTCTCTTTTAGACCACCGATAGGTAGAACTTCACCACGTAGCGTAATCTCACCTGTCATGCCCACTTCTGCTTTTACAGGGTTACCTGTCAAGCTAGAAACCAGTGCTGTACACATTGCGATACCCGCACTTGGGCCGTCTTTTGGTGTAGCACCTTCCGGTACGTGTACGTGGATATCACGTTTCTCGTAGAAGTCTGAGTTGATACCCAGTTTCTCGGCACGTGAACGAACAACCGTCATTGCTGCTTGGATAGACTCTTTCATAACATCGCCAAGAGAACCGGTTTGCGTTAGCTTACCTTTACCCGGCATAGCTTCCGTTTCGATCGTAAGAAGGTCACCGCCCACTTGTGTCCAAGCTAGACCAGTTACTTGACCGATACGGTTGCTGTCATCCGCTTTACCGAAATCATGACGTTGAACACCTAAGTATTCTTTTAGGTTTTCCATCGTAACTGTCACTGACTTCAAGCTCGTATCCAGCAGGATGTTTTTCACTGCTTTACGACAGATCTTAGAAATCTCGCGCTCTAGGCTACGTACACCCGCTTCACGCGTGTAGTAACGAATGATACCGATGATTGCAGAATCTTCGATGGTAATTTCGTTTGGTTTCAGACCATTACGCTTAACTTGTTTATCAACAAGGTGACGTTTTGCGATGTTTAGTTTCTCGTCTTCTGTGTAACCAGACAGACGAATCACTTCCATACGGTCTAGTAGAGGACCTGGAATATCCATCGAGTTAGACGTCGCAACGAACATTACGTCAGATAGGTCGTAATCGACCTCTAGGTAATGGTCGTTAAACGCGTTGTTTTGTTCTGGGTCTAGAACTTCAAGCAGTGCTGAAGACGGATCGCCACGCATGTCTGAAGACATCTTGTCGATTTCATCCAGAAGGAACAATGGGTTTTTCACGCCTACTTTCGACATCTTCTGAATAAGTTTGCCTGGTAGCGAACCAATGTATGTACGACGGTGACCGCGGATTTCAGCTTCATCACGTACACCACCTAGTGCCATACGCGTGTACTTACGACCCGTTGCCGCTGCAATAGAACGACCTAGCGATGTTTTACCAACACCAGGAGGACCAACAAGACAAAGGATTGGACCTTTCAGTTTGTTGATACGGTTTTGTACCGCTAAGTACTCAAGAATACGTTCTTTAACGCGTTCTAGGCCGTAGTGGTCTTCGTTCAGAATCTCTTCCGCTTTCGCAAGGTTCTTCTTCACTTTAGAACGCTTGTTCCAAGGCACGCTCACCATCCAATCGATGTAGCTGCGTACCACTGTCGCTTCTGCAGACATTGGAGACATCATCTTAAGCTTTTGCAGCTCTTGTTCTGTCTTTTCACGCGCATCCTGAGGCATTTTAGATTCTTCAATCTTTTGCTTCAGTGTCTCGAACTCGTCAGGAGCATCTTCCATCTCGCCAAGTTCTTTCTGAATCGCTTTCATTTGCTCATTCAGGTAGTACTCGCGCTGAGATTTTTCCATCTGCTTCTTAACACGACCGCGGATGCGTTTCTCAACTTGAAGAAGATCGATCTCTGATTCCATCTGGCCCATTAGGAACTCTAGACGCTCAGTTACATCGATGATTTCAAGTACTTGTTGTTTGTCTACAAGCTTAAGAGGCATGTGCGCTGCAATGGTATCTGCTAGGCGCGCCGCTTCGTCAATACCGCTTAGCGAAGTGAGCACTTCTGGCGGGATCTTTTTGTTTAGCTTGATGAAGCCTTCAAATTGGTTGATAGCGCTGCGAACAATCACTTCTTGCTCACGCTCTTCAAGTTCAGGCGTTACCACAAACTCTGCCTCAGCAAGGAAGAATTCGCTTTCTTTAAAGTGGTTGATCTTCGCGCGTTGCTGACCTTCAACCAGCACTTTAACCGTGCCGTCAGGTAGCTTAAGAAGTTGGAGGATGGTTGCAACCGTACCTACTTCAAATAGGTCGTCAACCGTCGGCTCATCAGTGTCCGCTTGCTTTTGTGCCACAAGCAGAACTTGTTTGTTTGTTTCCATCGCTGTTTCTAGACAGCTAATCGATTTTTCACGACCAACAAACAATGGAATAACCATGTGTGGGTAGACCACTACGTCACGTAGAGGTAATACCGGGATCTCGATACGCTCGGAACGTTCCAAGTTCATATAATTCTCTCTTCCGCTTTCACGTTTAACGTATTACTTAAGGCAGTATATGGGGTCTAATTATTTGGATTCAATAAGAGAAATAAAAAAAGGAGGTAATTACTTACCTCCTTTCTATTCATGGCTGAATTTATTCTGCTCCAGCGGCCTGATTGTCGGCGTTGCTGTAAATGAGCAATGGTTCTGATTCACCGTTAATCACTGATTCATCAATCACGACTTTACTTACGTCCGTCGCTGATGGCAGTTCATACATGGTTTCTAGCAGAACGCTTTCTAAGATTGAGCGTAGACCACGAGCACCCGTTTTACGCTCCATTGCTTTCTTAGCGATAGCACGTAGCGCGTCTTCACGGAACTCAAGTTCAGCGTCTTCTAGTTCGAACAATGCTGCGTATTGCTTGGTCAGTGCGTTCTTCGGTTCACATAGGATCTGAATTAGCGCTTCTTCATCAAGCTCTGTCAGTGTTGTTGTTACTGGTAGACGACCGATAAACTCAGGGATCAAGCCGTATTTCACTAGATCTTCAGGCTCTACCTGAGTAAATAGTTCACCGACTGTTTTGGTTTCGTTCTTAGAGCGCACTTCTGCGCCAAAACCAATACCTGTGCCTGTCGCTACACGCTGTTCAATCACTTTATCTAGGCCAGCAAATGCACCACCACAGATGAACAGGATCTTAGACGTGTCCACTTGTAGGAATTCTTGCTGTGGATGCTTACGACCACCTTGTGGTGGAACCGATGCAACCGTACCTTCGATAAGTTTTAGTAGCGCCTGCTGAACACCTTCACCAGATACGTCACGCGTAATAGATGGGTTTTCAGCTTTACGAGAAATCTTGTCAATTTCGTCAATGTATACAATGCCGCGTTCAGCCTTCGCTACATCGTAATCACATTTTTGCAGAAGCTTCTGGATGATGTTTTCAACGTCTTCACCTACGTAACCAGCTTCGGTTAGTGTGGTAGCGTCGGCCATTGTAAATGGCACATCCAAGAATCGAGCTAGCGTCTCAGCAAGCAGAGTTTTACCACTACCCGTTGGACCAATTAGAAGGATGTTACTCTTACCAAGCTCCACACCTTCGCTCGTTGTATCACCATTGCGTAAACGCTTGTAGTGGTTATATACCGCAACTGCGAGCACTTTTTTCGCGTAATCTTGTCCGATCACATAGTCATCAAGGTGTTCACGGATCTGTTTTGGCGTTGGTAACGCTTCAGATTCTTTCTTAGGGAGAACATCCTTGATTTCTTCGCGAATGATATCGTTACATAAGTCGACACACTCGTCGCAAATGTAAACTGACGGACCTGCGATTAGCTTGCGAACTTCGTGCTGACTTTTGCCACAGAAAGAGCAGTACAGCAATTTGCCGCTGCCGCTTTCTTTGCTTTTATCTGTCATTCGCTAACCTCTTAGCCTTTACTCTTTATGAATGAGTGTATATCAAATTTAGCCAAAATGCGCTGGCTAAATTACTCGCCGCGGTGGCTCAACACTGCATCCACAATACCGTATTCTACAGCCTGATCTGCCGACATGAAGTTATCACGATCAGTATCGCGTTCAATCACTTCAAGAGGCTGGCCTGTATGCTCTGCCAATAGGTTGTTTAGCTTCTGCTTGATGGTCAGGATTTCCTGAGCATGGATTTGGATATCAGAAGCTTGACCTTGGAAGCCACCAAGTGGTTGGTGGATCATCACACGTGAGTTAGGCAGAACGTAACGCTTACCCGGCGCACCACCTGCAAGCAGGAACGCACCCATTGAGCAAGCTTGACCCATACATACTGTGCTCACATTTGGCTTGATGAACTGCATGGTGTCGTAAATAGACATACCTGCTGTTACGCTGCCGCCTGGTGAGTTGATGTATAGGAAAATATCTTTATCTGGATTTTCAGATTCTAGGAAAAGTAGCTGAGCCACGACAAGGTTTGCCATGTGGTCTTCCACTTGACCGGTTAAAAAGATCACGCGCTCTTTAAGCAAGCGTGAGTAAATGTCGTAAGAGCGTTCGCCGCGGGAAGTTTGTTCAACCACCATTGGCACTAGCGCGTCAATAATTGGCGACATTGCATTTTTTTCTTGGTAGCTCATATTCTTATGTCCCTAAAATAAATGGCCCGGATGATGTGTATCATACGGACCATTGTTAGCAGAATAGTCGACGTTAAGTCAACCTTCTACGCAAGATATTGCTTATTAAGCAGCAGGTTGTTGGTTAAGTAGCTCGTTGAAGCTTACTTCTTTCTCAGTAACCTGTGCTTTAGCGATGATCGCGTCGATTGCTTGCTCTTCTAGAGCAACGTTACGCATGTTGTTCATCATTTGCTCGTTTTGCTCGTAGTAAGCAATAACTTCTGATGGATCTTCGTAAGCTGTTGCCATCTCTTCGATTAGCGCTTTAACTTTCTCGTCGTCAGCTTTTAGCTCTTCAGACTTGATTACTTCACCTAGAAGAAGACCAACTACAACGCGACGTTTAGCTTGCTCTTCGAACAGTTCACGTGGAAGCTGTGCAGCTGCTTCTGGGTTGCCACCGAAGCGTTGAGAAGCTTGTTGACGAAGAACTTGGATTTCTTGGTCGATAAGTGCAGCTGGTACGTCGATTTCGTTTTGCTCAACTAGACCGTCGATAGCTTGCTCTTTGATGCGGTTCTTAACAGCTTGCTTAAGTTCGCGCTCCATGTTCTTACGAACTTCAGCTTTAAGTGCTTCAACGCCACCTTCAGCAACACCGAACTTAGAAACGAATTCGTCGTTTAGTTCTGGTAGTTCACGAGCTTCAACTTTGTTCATTTTGATTGCGAACTTAGCTGCTTTACCTTTTAGGTTTTCAGCGTGGTAATCTTCTGGGAAGTTTACGTCGATTTCGAATTCCATACCTTTAGTTTTACCTTCGATACCGTCTTCGAAACCTGGGATCATGCGACCAGCGCCCATTTCTAGTGGGAAGTTCTCAGCTTTACCGCCTTCGAACTCTTCACCGTCGATAGAACCAACGAAGTCGATGCTTACGCGCTTACCAGCTTCTGCAGCTTCTTCAACTTCTGCCCAAGTAGCTTGTTGCTTACGTAGAGTTTCGATCATCTCTTCTACGTCTGCATCGTTAACTTCTGTTGTTGGTTTTTCAACAGTGATGCTGTCTAGGCCTTTTAGTTCAACTTCTGGGTAAACTTCGAAAGTTGCAGTGAATACTAGATCTGCGCCTTCGTTGTTTTCAACTGGAGCGAAAGTTGGTGCGCCAGCTGGGTTGATTTTCTCTTTTACGATCGCTTCGATGAAGTGACGTTGCATAACTTCACCAAGAACGTCTTGACGTACTGCTTTGCCGTACATCTTAGCAACCATTTTTAGAGGCACTTTACCCTTACGGAAACCATCGAAACGACGGTTTTTAGCGATGTTGCGTAGTTCAGCTGTTACAGCGTCTTCGATGTTTGCAGCTGGAACAGTAATGTTTAGACGGCGCTCTAGGCCTTCTAGCGTTTCAACAGTAACTTGCATTATATATAAACCTCTAAAGTGGCCCGGTCTTCCCGAGCGTATGAGCGAGACTCTGTGAGTTCACGCTTCATCCTTGTGTAGTGTCCTGTCCGAACACCTAATTTAAAATCGAGTATCGATGCTGAATCTCAACACCGGACTAATCAGTGATATCTTCGGCGTCATCACCAAAGGTATCTCCTATTAGCCTCAGGACAGAATTTTTAGACGCGACATTCTAGCGATCTGTCGCAACCCTGTCGAGCCAATAGCCACTATGTGGACATTGTCTGCGCTAAATTCTCGAATACCGACTCAAAAAATAGCGAAAAATGCGATTTGAATGCCGCTTCAACGCTGCCAGCATATCTAGAATGGGGACAATAGCGACTTTTTCAAGAGAATCGACAGCTTTTTTTATTGAAAAGCCTAAAAAGAGATCTTGCTCTTGTTTTACTCCACAGAGTTGGAAACTAAATCCCTATTCATTCCTACAAACCATTAACATTTTCTTATGTGGTAAAAGGGAAGGTAGCAAGGAGCGTAAGGATGTCGCAAAGAAACCGTATTCTACTGATTTTTTTCGCCTTCTATTTCCTTTGCGCGTTCGCCGGCGGACATTGGGTTTGGAATGCCAGCTACCAGTCCTTGCTCGATAAACACCAATCCCAATTGGAACGTTTTTCTAGCCACATTCAAAACAAGTTAGACAAGTACGCCCACATCCCTCACCTACTTTCAAAAGACGAACCTTTGGTTGAAGCGCTGCTCAATCCGAACAACAGTGCACAGCTAGAAATCACTAATCGGTACTTAGAGTCCGTCAATGATGTTATTGCTGCAGCGGACACTTATTTGATCGACAAATGGGGCACAACGATCGCAGCAAGTAACTGGCGTAAAGAGCGTTCGTTTATTGGCCGCAACTTCGCTTTCCGCCCTTACTTCAAACAGGCGATTATTGGTCAGCGAGCGGAATACTATGCACTGGGTTCTACCTCAGGAAAGCGAGGCTATTACTATTCCTATCCTCTTGTGTATGCGGGAGGCGTTTTAGGCGTCGTTGTAGTCAAAATGGATTTGAGCAAGATAGAAGACAATTGGCAGCAGCCGAAAAGCATCTTTGTCGCGAGTGACCCAAACGGCATTATTTTTATGAGCAGTCGTAGTGATTGGCTTTTCAAAAGCTTACAGCCACTCGACGAACCAAAAGCTGCTGAAGTTTGGGCCAGTCGCCAGTATTTAGATACCACGATTGAATCTCTAGGTTTTGTTGGCGACATGGAGTTAACCCACACAGAGGCGAAGCAAGGCTACCCATACAACAAAGGTACCTTGGTGATCTCTTCTCTTCCTTTGAAAGATCTCAAACTCACGATTCGAGTATTGTCTCCAAAGCAGTCCGTGGTTTGGATAACGATGGGCTATTTGCTCGTCTTGACGCTTGTCTTCACTGTGTTGTTTTTGGTTGGTCAACTTGTCTATCACCGCCAACAGCGTCACCTTCAACTTGAACGGATTCAACAAGAAGCCAATCAAAAGCTGGAATATCAAGTGATGGCTCGAACGGCCGAGTTACAAGCAGAGATTGCTCAACGGATTGAAACGGAACAAACCCTTCGCCTAACTCAAGATGAATTGGTGCAAGCAGCGAAATTGGCGGTGTTGGGGCAAATGTCAGCCAGCATCAGCCATGAGCTCAACAACCCGTTAGCAGCTATTCGCAGTTTTGCTGAGAACGGCAAATTGTTCCTAGAAAAAGGAAAGTTCGAACGTGTCGAGGACAACCTCACTCGCATCTCTGCCCTTACCGACCGGATGGCGAACATCAGTCAGCAGTTGCGCTCATTCGCCAAGAAAACCAGTGGCAATGAATTGGTACACACTCATCTTTTACCGGTTATCGCTTCAGTAAAAGAATTGATGAAGCCAGCGCTAAAATCAGCTCGCGTAACCTTGGAAACGAATTTGCTAGAGCAGGATGTAGAAGTGCAGATCAATACCATCCAGTTAGAACAAGTGTTAGTAAACTTGCTCACCAATGCGATAGAGGCGCTTAAGGAGCATGACGACAAGCAAGTTATGCTATCCGTAGAGCAAGACAGCGAGGCCAAACTCGTCTGGATTCATGTGGATGACAACGGCACAGGACTTGGCGATTTTACACTTTCAGAACTGTGTGAACCTTTCCTCACCAACAAACAAAACGGCTTGGGGTTGGGGCTTTCTATCTCACAACAAATCTTAGCCGGAATGAACGGCAAATTAAGCGCTCAGAATCGAGAACAAGGCGGTGCTCGATTCTCACTCTGCTTACCTATTGTTTCACCAATCGCCGCACAACCAGAAGGATGAGACCATGTGTCAGGTGTTTTTTATTGACGACGAAGCCGATCTCAGACTCGCCATCGAGCAAACCTTTGAACTGGCGGACATCGATGCCAAGTTTTTCCCGGATGCAGAATCGGCTTTAATTGCCATGCAGCAAGGCGAAGAAGTTGGCGTCGTGGTCACCGATATCTGTTTGCCGGGCATTTCTGGTATGGATTTGCTGACCACACTCACTCAGCGCGATTCACACCTACCCGTCATCATGATCACCGGACATGGTGATATTTCTATGGCAGTGCAAGCCCTCCATCAAGGCGCTTACGACTTTATTGAGAAACCTTTTGCGCCAGAACATTTGGTAGAAACCGTTAAGCGGGCAATCGAGAAGCGCAAACTCACCAATGAAAATGAAAAACTGCGCCAGTCACTCAAAGCCAGTAAAACCCTTGGTCCGCGAATCATTGGCGAAACCGCGAGTATACAAATGCTGCGTGAAACTATCACTCACATTGCCGATACCGATGCGGATATCTTGCTGTTTGGAGAAACTGGCACAGGTAAAGAGCTGATTGCCCGTTCATTGCATGAGCAAAGCGCTCGTCGCAACCATAACTTTGTCGCCGTAAACTGCGGCGCCGTGCCGGAAAACCTGATTGAGAGCGAGTTGTACGGGCACGAGAAAGGTGCGTTTACTGGAGCAGAAAGTCGCCGAATTGGTAAGTTTGAATTTGCTCAGGGCGGCACACTGTTTTTGGATGAAATTGAATCGATGCCGATTCAGGCACAAATCCGCTTGCTACGGGTGCTTCAAGAAAGAGTGATTGAGCGTGTTGGCTCCAACGAATTGCTGCCGTTGGATATTCGCGTCATTGCCGCAACCAAGGTCGACTTAAAACAAGCCGCAGAGGAAGGTGCATTTCGTCAGGATCTCTATTATCGCCTTAATGTGGTCACGCTCGATCTACCACCAATGCGCCAGCGTAAAGAGGATATTCCTGCGCTGTTCCATCACTTTTTATTGGTTGCCGCGTCTCGTTACGGCAAAACCTCTCCTAGCCTCTCCTCACAAGATTTGGCTCAATTAATGGCGCATGATTGGCCGGGTAATGTGCGCGAACTACGAAATGCGGCTGAACGGTTTGTCCTACTAGGTAAATTAATCCAATTGGGAGATACCGCCTCGACCTCACCATCTTCATCTAGCCTTGCTGAACAAGTGGCAGAATTTGAAAAAGCCGCGATAGAAAGCGCATTACTAGAGAACAGCGGCAGTATCAAACAAACCATGGAACAATTGAACGTGCCTCGAAAAACCCTGTACGACAAAATGCAACGCTATCAGATAGATAAGGATCTATATAAATAAAACGCCGTTTACGGTTTGTCGTTATATCCAACTTGAATCATACTTTTTGTAACAACGGATTGATGGTTCATACGGATATGACAGAGAAAATTAGAATCCCAGTTATCACCGATACCGTGATGATCGATGGGCATTATCAAGAAGAGAGGCGTTCGGGAGAAGACCGGCGTAAGAACAAAAAGAAGTGGCATGGTTACGAGCGTAGAGTAAAGCCTGACCCGCGCAGACCTACCTACAAATCAATAGACGAAGAGGTGTGAATAGTCACACCTCTTTTT
Organism: Vibrio sp. CUB2; assembly: GCF_001557945.1. Taxonomy (NCBI): domain Bacteria; kingdom Pseudomonadati; phylum Pseudomonadota; class Gammaproteobacteria; order Vibrionales; family Vibrionaceae; genus Vibrio; species Vibrio sp. CUB2. Next base: position 33,003 of record NZ_LNRB01000013.1, read on the forward strand.
GTTTTCATCGACAGTAAATTAGATTTACTTGCTATTTCACTACTTGGTGATGATTTCTGGTCCCATCAATGTCGTTGGTAACCAAGTGGATACCCAAGGCACGTACGTTACGATAATGAGGAAGAGGAACATCACCGCCACCCATGGCAGTGCCGCTTTCACCACATTCATCATCGACATCTTCGCTACCCCTGCGGTCACAAACAAGTTGAGTCCTACAGGTGGCGTTATCATGCCTATCTCCATGTTCACCACCATCATGATGCCAAGGTGGATCGGATCAATACCCAGTGCAATCGCGATTGGGAACACCAACGGCGCGACGATAATGAGCAAGCCAGACGGTTCCATGAACTGACCGCCAATCAGCAGCAACACGTTAACCACTATTAAGAAGGTAATCGGCCCAAGACCCGCTGACAGCATAGATTCGGTGATCATTTGCGGGATGCGTTCTTCGGTAAGCACGTGCTTAAGAATCAAGGCATTAGCAATGATGAACAACAGCATGATGGTCAGTTTGCCTGCTTCATAAAGCGTATGCTTGGTATCTTTATGAACAAAAGTTTGGAAGATCTTAACCAATGCAGGCTTGGTATTCTGCTTGTCGGCAAATGGCCCCATGTCTTTGTAGACAAAGTTAGCAATGAAGAATGAATACACCGCAGCCACCGCAGCAGCTTCTGTCGGCGTAAAGATACCACCGTAGATACCACCAAGGATGATCACCACCAGCAATAAACCCCAGCTTGCGTCTTTGGCGGCATCGAACGTTTCTTTCCAGCCGACGAAAGGTTGTTTTGGCAGGTTCTTGATTCTCGCGGCAATGTAAATCGCAATCATCAACATCACACCCGCCAGCAAGCCCGGAATGACGCCACCAAGGAACATGCGCCCAACCGACACGTCCGTTGCAGCGGCATACACCACCATCACGATCGAAGGTGGGATCAAAATGCCCAGCGTACCCGCATTACAGATAACACCCGCAGCAAACTCTTTCGAGTAACCATTCTTGATCATACCAGCGATAACGATGCTACCAATCGCCACTACGGTTGCAGGGGATGACCCCGATAGCGCAGCAAACATCATACATGCCACGACCGATGCCATAGCTAAACCGCCGCGGAACCAACCGACAATAGCAATTGCAAAGCGGATAATACGCTTAGCAACGCCACCGGTAGACATAAAGCTTGAGGCCAAAATAAAGAAGGGAATCGCTAACAAAGTGTAGTGGCCAGCAAACGCATTAAACAGTGTTTGGGCAACGGAAGCCAAAGACGCATCCGAGTGCATTAGTAAGAAAAGAATACTGGAAAGACCCAGCGAGACAGCAATTGGCACACCGATCAGCATGAAGCCAATCACCATCAAGAATAAAAACAAAATATCCATGATTTATTGCTCCTTGCGATCTGATGATGAAGAACCATTCGGAATCGCATCTGCGGCTTCACTGAGTTCTTCTTTTAACGCTTCTAACTCTTCCTCTGCTTCATGGCCTGCAATCAAGCGATCCAGTTTGCCTGTTGCGATCTGCCAAGTGATTTGCACAAAACGGAAAGTGAGTAGCGCCATACCAAGGGGCAAAGCAAAGTAAGGAATGAAGCGAGGCAGCTTCTCGTAGCGCTCACCTTCATTGAGCCAGTCGGCGAGAAACTGAAACATCTCTGGCATCGGAATATCGTCGGTCTCATACCACGCTCGCTCGGTAACAAACGGATACCAGTAGTTCCAGGAGCCAACTAAAAGCAGAATGGAAAACGCTAAGCAACCAGCGGCTGCGAGCAGTGCGAGGATTTTTCGTTTAGGCTCAGACACCATATTGATAATGACATCGACACCAATGTGAAAATGCTTCTTCACACCATAAGATGCACCAACCAACACCATCCATGCGAACATGAACACCGTCAGTTCCAGCGCCCAAAGAATATTGTCGTTGAAGACATAGCGAAAAATCACATTGGCAAACGTCAGCAACGTCATCGCGCCAAGAAAGAACGCAATTAACGTCTCTTCAATGGCGTCGGTGATTCGCCCTGCCTTGGCAAAAAAAGTCTGTTCCATAATTACATCACGTCATTATTGGGAGAAAAGGGCCCTCTTCCCCATTAATGAGTACATGAGGGCCAATCGTAGTGCTTTGTATTTTTACTTGTTCACCCAAAGAGCTTGGGCGAGCGGATTATTGGTTGGATGCGAGTGCTGCATCGATAAGGTCTGAACCAATGTCTTTCTCGAACTTCTTCCACACAGGTTGCAGTGCAGTTACCCACTCTTGGCGCTGTTCTGGCGTTAGGGTGCGTACCACACCACCTGCTTCGATGATGTTGTTCTTGTTTGCTAGGTTCACTTTGGTTGACTCAGCGTTACGTTGAGCCGTCACTTCTTGAATGATGGTGTTTAGCTGTTCACGCTGATCGTCTGGCAGGTTTTTCCAGAAGTCGTTCGATGTCACCACTAGGTAGTCCAGAATGCCGTGATTGGTTTCGGTAATGCCATCTTGGACTTCAAAGAACTTCTTACCGTAAATATTCGACCATGTATTTTCTTGACCATCGATAACCTTAGTTTGAAGGCCACCGTACACTTCTTTGAAAGACATCTTTTGTGGGTTTGCGCCAAGCTGTTCGAACTGAGCCACCAGTACATCTGAAGCTTGCACGCGAAACTTCAAGCCTTCTGCATCGCTCGGTACCATCAATGGCTTATTGGCAGACATTTGCTTCATACCGTTATGCCAGAAAGCTAAGCCCTGTAGACCACGTCGTTTCATTGCGTTTTTCAGCTTTTCACCTGATTCCGAGTTTTGGAAACGGTCAACAGCCGCCACATCTTCGAATAGGAAAGGAAGGTCAAAGATGCGGTACTTCTTGGTGAATTTCTCAAACTTTGAAAGAGAAGGGGCAGCGAGTTGAACATCACCATTAAGTAGCGCTTCAAGCACCTTGTTATCATCGTACAGTGTCGAGTTAGGGAAAACCTGCATACAGACTTTGCCATTCATCTCTTCGTTCACGCGCTTTTCCAGTAACGAAGCAGCAATGCCTTTTGGATGCTTATCTGTGTTGGTTACGTGACTGAACTTGATCACGGTTTCACCAGGGTCACAGTTTGCGGCAGCGTTAAAGCTAGTGATAGCCAGAGCAGAAACAGACAATAGGGTTAGAGGCTTAAACATTATTATTCTCCTTGTTGAATCACATCCCATCCTTTCCATGAGCACCTAAATCGGTAGAGGGTAATGGGTACGGATGTTCAACAAAGAGCAAGTTGCAGACCAAGTTAATTATTCTTTATTAGTCAGACACTTAAATAACAATGAGAAATCATGGGGGAAGATAAGGGGTCAAATCCACCCACACGAACCAACGAGATGGGTGGAAAATGACACATTAAGAAGAGCAGCTGATTTCCATCTTCTTACCCCACTCGGGAGGCAACTTGGCATAATCATCAAACTCGGGTTGTTCATCATAAGGACGCTTTAATAGCTCCGCCAGTCGGTTTACTTCACTGAAGTCCCCTTCCTCTGCCTTATCGATGGCAAGTTGAGCTAGGTAGTTACGTAGGATGTATTTCGGATTCGTTCGACGCATCTTTTCACAACGAGTTTCTGCTGATACGCGCTCACCGTGCTCGTCCACTTCTAATTCACAGCGAGCGAGATATAAGTCTACCCATGCACTTGCCGCTTCTCGATCAATAAACAAATCAATCACAGCTTGAGGCGACTTAACATCAAGGTTAGACAACTCACGGAAGAAGCGAGTGTAGTCAGCTTTGTTTTGGTTCAACAGTTCAAACATGGTTTCGAACAGGCGGCCATCTTCGTCCACTTTGGTATGAAGACCGAGTTTGGCGCGCATTAGTTCACTGAACTTTTGACTCAGACGCACTTCAAACTTCCCTAAAGCAGCCTCAAGATCTTCTCTCTGTACAAGAGGCGACAAGGAGTGCGCCAAAGCAGAGAGATTCCACAATGCAATGCGTGGCTGCTGTTCAAAAGCATAACGGCCTTGGTAATCCGAGTGGTTGCAGATGTAATTAGGATCGTAGTCATCGAGGAAGCCAAACGGCCCGTAATCAAAGGTTTGCCCCAGAATCGACATGTTGTCAGTATTCATTACGCCATGGGCAAAACCATAAGCTTGCCAGTACGCGATCATCTCTGCGGTTTTCTCCACAAAAGACTCAAACATGGCTGCGTATGGCTTTTCCGCTTGGGAGCACTCAGGGAAATGCCACTCGATCACTTTGTCAGCGAGCAGCTTTTGCTCCGCAAGTTGGTTGGTGTAGAAAAAGTGCTCAAAGTGACCAAAACGGATGTGGGTTTCTGCAACACGAATCAGTAGTGCGCCGTATTCCATCTTCTCGCGGTAAACGGGTGTATCACTGTCCATCATACCCAACGCTCTGGTAGTGGGAATGCCAAGCCCTGCCATGGCTTCACTGCACAGATATTCGCGTATCGTAGAACGCAATACCGCTCGACCATCGCCCATTCGAGAATAAGGTGTAAGACCGGCCCCTTTGAGGTGAATGTCGAACCAAGTGCCATCTTGGTGCTGCATTTCAGCGAGCAACAAGCCACGACCGTCACCCAAGTCCGGGTTGTACACACCAAATTGATGACCCGCGTACTTCATTGCCAGAGGAGCAAATAGCGCAAATTCTTTTTGTCCGGCAAACACATTCAACAACTCTTCGTTTTCGATTGCTGGTAAACCAAATTGCTGCGCGAACTCACCATTCCACACCACCCAGCGAGTGTTATCTAAAAGCTGCGGCGTAACATAGGTAAAAAATGCCGACGGCAGTTCACTGAATCGATGGGTAAAATTCACACCTTCCCAAACGGACATAGCAGTTCCTTAATAAACGACTTCCTAACCAACAGTATAAGCTGTGTGCAAGGTCACCTTCAGCCACGAATTATTCATGGGTATTTACGATTCACGAAGAAGTTTGGGTTACTAGGAGAGGAAAAGAAGTTGGAAGCATGCCCCAAGAACCATCGGTAATCATGGGGCAAGTATGAGTTTCAATTAACCACGAAACTCATAAGCATCGCTTTGAGAGTCAGGCACACCTTTGAATTTAGCGCGCTCAATGTTCAGAATCGTTCGGTAGCTTAAAGACAAAAGTGCTATTTGGTAAGCACCAAAAATACCGAAGATCACGCCAGACACAACAAATGCCAATATGTGATTAAACTCGGCAAAAATGAACTGGTTAACAGCGCCAACTATCAGAGGAATGAGCCCCATCAAGACAAATATCTGCTTGTTATAAGGCTTACTTTGTCTCCATGCGTCGCCAAGGCTTCTAGGTTCACGATCTAGCGCCGTCGCTGGCAAAACTAACGACCAACGCGAAAGGATCCAATGACCCGGGATACTGGCAAGTAAGGTAATGATAGTGAAAGTTAACTCACTCGCTTCTCCACCTTCTGCCGCATACAAAAAGGTGACGATGAATATAGGAAGCGCCAATGTAAACATCATCGACAAACCAAACAAAATCCACCAACCAATAAAGCGCAGCTCGCGCATCGATAATCGCATCACATCTAGAGCAGAATGCATGTACTCATGTGCAAGGTAGATACGATGGATACGTACTACCGCCATTGCCGCGACCAGTGGATAGAGCAGAAAAGTCGTCACAAAGAAGCCGGCACCAACGTTGGAAAAGTCAGGTTCTTGCGATCCTTGAACCAAGGCTCCTTGATATTGAGTAATAAATATCGTGTGAACCACGATCAAAGGAATACACGCTATTACAATCGCGAGTAAGTTTGCCCTGACCATGCCCACAGCCTCTTGGCAAATAGCAGCAACAGAAAACGAATTATCAGACATAAAAAAATATCCTTACTTTTTATAAATGATTTAGCCATAGACTACGCCTCAAAAGCACAAAGCGTACAAAAATAAAAGTGAAACTCATCTCATAACAAAAAGATTAATGGGTGAATTATTGAGGTTTGAATAAGCCAAAGAAAAAGCCACTCAAATGAGTGGCTTAACAGTATTGGAAATTAAAGCTTAAGCGCGACGACGCCAACCTAACAATGCCAATAACATGAGCGCCCAGTAAGAGACACTACCGCCGCTATCAGAGCTTTCGAAGCTCACACTGTTAACTGAAGCAACAACCGAGACGTTCACTGAACCTGTCGCAGTGCCACCATTGCCGTCAGACACGGTGTACTGCAGTTGTACATTTGCCACACCCTCTTCAGGTGCTTGGTAAAGAACCTTGCCGTTAACCACACTGGCAGTACCCACACCAGACGGATTGTTTACCGACTGAAGTGTTAGAGAGTCGTTGTTGAAGTCATAATCATTCGATAACACATCAATGGTGATGCTCTTACCTTCCTCCACGCTTGCCACATCTTGAGTGGTGATTGGGGCGGTGTTGACCATTTCGACATCCACATTGGCGGTTGAAGACAAGCCGCTTGGGTCTTTGACCGTGACTGGGAATGTCAGAATCTCACCGGCTTTGGTGCCCTGTGCAACGGTAAAGCTCGCCTCTGCGGTGTTTGCGTCAGACAGCGTCGCATCCGTACCTGCGGTTTGCTGCCAAGCGTATTCAAGCGCATCACCATCAGGGTCAGTGCTTGATGCCGCAGACAGGCTTCCTTGACCATTGGTACTCATGCTGCTCGTGTCAGCTTCCACACTTGCGGTTGGTGCGTCGTTTTGTCCATTAACCGTCACTTGAACCGTAACAGGTTGAGAAGATAGAGAGCCATCCGAAGACACCAAACGATACTGGAAGCTATCACTGCCTACGAAGTTAGTTTTAGGCACATATTGATCATCATTGATGGTGCCATGCGTCGGTTGTTGCGTGTACTCAACGCTAAACTGATAGCCTGGTGCGATAAAGTCGTTGGACATCAAGTTAAGATCGGCAGTCACGTTCTTGTCGGTTTCAATCGCATCCGATTTTGCTTCAACAATGCTGCTGGCATCGACATCAAACAGTGCCGCGAAAGGAACAAAAGAGAACCCTTGTCGTGATAAGCCTGAAGAGTAAATATCACTGCTGCTGCCAGCCCACATGGTTGGCAAAGGTGAAATCTCTGTCGCTAACTCACTGTCAAAGTTGAAGTTGGTCTCGAAGATACCGCCCTCAATTTCAACGAGAAGAAGGTGTTTACCCGCACTTAACTGACTCGGTTGTTCAAAGATAATGCGTGAAGACGAATCGAACGTCCCCTCTTGCAGCAATTGAGCGTCGCTTTCTTGTAAAGACAAACTGTAATTTTCAAATGCAGGCGCAGGGAAACGCCATACTTTGTAGCTCATCGTGTTGCTCCAAATATTAGTTGAAGCAAACAGTTGTAAACCATCCAGTTCTGAGTCAACGCCAAGGTCGACAGTAATCGCTAATGCATCATCAGAGCCCGGGTAGATAAAACCACGGTAAAATGAGTTCTTCCATGCCGATTTATTTGGCTCGCTTGGCATCTCTAATGAGAAAGCCGCATCGGTGGTATTACTTACAAAGTTCAAAATGGCTACATCAGTATTGAAACCAGCAATGTCATAAAAACCCGGATTAGTGCTGTCTGTAATGAACATGCCTCCGTTCGGATACAAGTCACCACTCTCACTGGTTCCCCAACGGCTTTCTAGCTCACCATAGCCATCTGCCTGCATGATCTGAACCTGCATCTCGCCCGTGTCATTGAAGCGGTTCATGATGTTGACAGATGTAACCAACATACCTTCGCCAGCAAGCGCTCGGTCGTAACCAGAATAAGTTCGGTTCTCCAGATAAACTCGAGGGCCGTGATCTTTTAAATATGGGTCGAGATAGACCAGCTTCACTTCGCCATTTTTAATCGATGAAAAAGGTTCATTACCGTGAGCCACCTGAGGGACAACAAAGCCAGCCGCATGTTTGCTCCAAGCACTCATGTTTACAGGCGTATCACCCGCGTAGCTATCACCAGGCTTCATCGCCCATGAACCGCCGCCCATGACACCCCATTCGCCAATAGAGCCTGAGCCACTGTATGAGTACAAGTCAGGTAATCCCAACATTAGGTGACCGAGCTCGTGCACAATCACACCCAGTGTCGATTGGTGCGTTAGCTGAAAATCAGCAAATACGCAGTAGTCTCTGATGACAGTGCCATCAATCGTCACGTCATCATGGGAAAACTTATGCGGCCAAATAGAAGGACGATCGACTTGGTTAGCGGCTAAATCACCACCTGCAAAAATAAACATCACTGACAGCTCTGTTGGATCAACACTGCCGCTGTTGTTCGTGTCGTATTGCGCCAAGTTGATGTATTGATCGAGCTTTTGATATGCCTCGGCAAAAACTGCGTTGGTTTTTACGTCACACGCATCACCACGACTATTACTGTTACAATCCGGGTGGTTTTGATTCACAGTAACGCTAATCACACCATCATTTGTCGTACCATAGTTTTCGTTAGCTGGTACAACTCGATACTGACCTTTTGAGTTTTTATCGTAGAAATCCACGACACTTTGACGGTTTTCACCAAACACGAGCTGTTGAAAATCATGCACCATTTTCTGGTCATTGAAAGAGACTTCCACCACCAGCAAAGGTTGCTCTGTCACACCTGATGAGCTCATTGCTCGGTAACCTTGGGCTTGCTGACGCATCAGGTTTGCACGCGCTCTTGGCTCAATCGTTCTCAACGAAGACAAAGCAGGCTTAACCAACACACTCGGACGAAGCTGTGAAGCTTCTGGTGCTGACGTTGATTGTGTTTTCTCTACACCCGTTGAAACCAAAATTGGAGAATCGGATTCACGTTTAATCTCGGCAAAGAACCAATGTCCATCTTTTTTGATCAGGGCATTGCCTTGCTTGTCTTCATGCCAGTGAAACGCAGCGGTTCCGCGTAAAATAATATCACTGGATGTTCCATCGCTGAGGGTAACGGGTTGCCAAACAGGAGAAGGGGGTGTGGTTGCAATGCTTTGACCAGAGATAACGGTGGCCAGCATGGTGAGTGCTAGAGTCTTGAACTTCAAACTACGGCTCCATGAGTTCGATGCGCGATTACGCATTCCATACGCAAATAAAAACAACAAGTTGTATATGAAAGAACTATGGGATAGTACAGAAATCGTTAAAGATTGAAATACTGCAATCGCAAATAAATCGAAATTATTCTCATTTTGCTGATGTATTTATAAAAAACGCGAGCAGCGGTTTAACCGTCATACTCGCGTAATCGTTTGCTGGTAATAGATCTATTATTAGCCAGTTAAGACATTGTCTTCTGGGTACTTAATCAACGTTGGTTCAGGACGCGCTAGCATATACGCCAACGTCAAAGGTCCGATACGTCCGATGATCATCACCACAATCATGATGTATTTACCCGGCTCAGACAGTTCTGCCGTCAGACCCGCAGTCAAGCCTACAGTTGCAAAAGCTGAGATGGTTTCAAACATCACCTTATCAAAGGCCGCTTTCTCAGTGATCATAAGTAAGAACATCGCGGTCGTTAAGATAGCGCCACTGACCACAATGATCGCCAACGATTTAGTCACCGTCTGCCAATTCACAGTGCGTTTGAAGATCACCACGTGTTTCTTCTGACGCAAGAATGCCCACGTTGCCATGAATGCCACAGCAAAGGTCGATAGCTTAATACCACCACCGGTTGAGGTAGAACCCGCACCGATAAGCATCAATACAATCATTACCAGTAACGCTGGTTGAGTGAACTGCGCCAAATCGACACTGTTGAAACCCGCTGTACGCGCACTCGCTGATTGGAAGAAGGCGGCGAGCCACTGCCCAGCGACTGGTAGAGACTCCATCGTATTCGGATTGTGTCTTTCCAATAGCCAGAACATGATTGTGCCCACAGCGAGCAATGCCGGTGTGGCAATCAGCATGATTTTGGTATGCAGGTGCAAGAAGTGGAAACCTCTGCGCCAATGCAGCCACAAATCACCGATGACCGTAAAACCCAAACCGCCAAAAATGAACAAGCCCGCCAGCGTGAAAATAACCACTGGGTCATTCACAAAGCTCATCATGCTATCGGAGAAGAGCGCAAAACCTGCGTTGTTGAAGGCCGAGATAGAGTGGAACAGCGCATAGAACATGCCTGTTTGCCAACCCATTTCAGGAACCCAACGGAACGATAGGAAGATAAAGCCAATTGCCTCTGCAATCAGGGCAAAGATGACTATTTTCTTCACTAACTTACGCAAGTTCACTTGGCGATCTTGGCCTAATGCATCCTTCGCAAGTGCTTGTTGGCGCAGACTTAACCGCACACCAAACATGTACAGCAAAACGGCTGAAAGGGTCATTTGCCCTAACCCACCAACTTGCATCAAAAACATCAACAGGATTTTACCCGCCAATGTGAAGTGTTGGCCCGTGTCTACCACGCCAAGCCCCGTCACACTGATGGCAGACGTTGCAGTAAACAACGCATCCGTCAGCGATAAGCCGGTAACGGAAAATACAGGCAAAGTAAGCAGTACAGCAGAAGGCAATAACACACCGAGAAAGCTCAGCAATATAATGCGCGGCTCACCGCCTTTCGCTTTATCTCGTTTGCCATCTGGGACGTAAAAAACGCCTCTCTGATGAAATTGCTTCATAGTGATTTCAACTTGCTCGCAAGTTTGTCTTGAGGACCAACGACAATGATGAGGTCGCCGATTTCTAGCGCTGAATTTAAATCAGGTGCTTTAGTGATTTCTGGGCCGCGCTTAAAGCCAAGCACCTGTACGCCTTCGACTTTACACAAAGCTAAATCGCCCAAGGTTTTACCCATCCAGCGAGAACCGATAACAAACTCTGTCATCGCTAAGCCACTGCCTAGTGGGTGAAACTCAAGAACACGTTTATCGAGCATCTTACGTGCAACACGAATACCCATATCACGCTCAGGCATGATGATGTGGTCTGCGCCGATTTTTTGCAGCACTCGGGCTTGGAAGCGGTCGTTCGCTTTTACCCAAACCGATTTCACACCCGCCTCTTTTGCGATCAGCGTGGCGAGGATGCTGGCATTCACATCGGCACCAATGGCAATCATGACCATGTCATAATCGTCGAGTTTTAATTCAGCTACCGTATCTTCTTGAGTACAGTTCGCCACGATGGCTTGGCTAACAAATCCTGCCGCTTCTTTCACACGGTCTTCATTAACGTCTACCGCCAAAACTTGTGAACCGGAATCCTGCAGTTCTTTACAAACGGCTAAGCCAAAACGACCCAAGCCAATTACAGCAAATTGCTTATCACCAGTTTTCATTCGTGCCTCATTTATGCGTTGAATAGCAGGCGCGAAAGTCTGCGCCTATTCCTCATCATCTGCAAACAAGACGACAAAAAATTGACAAAACCCTAACTCAAACCTTCGCGTACGATTTGTGTAAAGCGTAAGACACATCTCTCAAGTTTTCCTAATTATTGGCAATTAAATCAAAAGAATAGCCACGGACTTCACACTTCACCTATCGACAAATTTATCTATGCATTTTTTTGACAAATGATTTGTGCAGCTTGCTTATCCACACCAAAAATTATTTCGTGTTCTTTGCTTTTTATATGCATAAAAACTGACATTACTGATCTATTAATCAGCAAATTAGCCATTTAATCTGAGTTTTGTTATAGTGCGCGCCGACAAATTAGTTTGTACTCTAAGTAGTTTGAGAGGGATGATGTCTACAACTAAGGATAAGTACAGTATCGAGAATACTGACTATACGGTCGGCCAAGACAACGTACAAAAATGGGGATTTGATGTTCACAACCCTGTTTTTGGTACTAGCGCGGGTCTGATCATCGTTTTTTTAATCGCACTTCTTTTAGTCGATCCTGCCACAGCAAAAGCTGCCCTTGATGGCGTCAAATGGCAGATCATCGGTTCTTTTGATGATCTCTTCATGTGGGCTGGCAATATCTTTCTGATCTTCTGTATCGGTCTTGTTTTTTCTCCTTTTGGTAAGATCCGTATTGGCGGTGAAGATGCCAAACCTGAGCACTCAAATATCTCGTGGATTGCGATGTTGTTTGCTGCGGGCATGGGTATCGGCTTGATGTTTTGGGGCGTCGCAGAACCAGTAGCCTACTTCACAGGTTGGTATGAAACGCCACTTGGTGTAACGCCATTTACCGAAGAAGCCAAACAAGTCGCGTTAGGCGCAACCATGTTCCACTGGGGTCTACACCCTTGGGCAATTTACGCAGTGGTTGCACTTTCTATGGCCTTCTTCGCCTTTAACAAAGGTTTGCCGCTGTCTATTCGCTCTGTGTTCTACCCTATTTTAGGCGACCGCACTTGGGGTTGGTTTGGTCACGTGATCGATGTGTTGGCCGTACTGGCAACCTTGTTTGGTCTCGCGACTTCTCTTGGTCTGGGTGCACAGCAAGCGGCAAGTGGCTTAGGTCATGTATTTGGTATCGAAAGTGGCTTGGGTATGCAGTTGGCGGTCATCGCCTTCGTAACCACTCTGGCAATTTTCTCTGTTGTGCGCGGTATTGATGGCGGCGTGAAGGTATTGAGTAACATCAACCTCACTGTTGCATTTGCTCTACTAGTGTTCGTGATTCTGGCTGGCCTTGCCGCAGCATTGAGCACGATCCCAACCACACTGATGGGATACGTAGAAAACATTCTTCCACTGAGCAACCCTTATGGTCGTGAAGACGAAGCTTGGATGCACGGCTGGACGGTATTCTACTGGGCGTGGTGGATCTCATGGTCACCATGTGTCGGTATGTTTATTGCGCGCGTCTCTAAAGGTCGTACCGTACGCGAGTTCATTACCGCAGTTATCTTGATTCCAACCACTATTACTCTGATTTGGATGTCAGCATTTGGCGGCATCGCGATTGAGCAAGTCATGAATAAAGTCGGTGAGCTAGGCACAAACGGCCTAACAGACATTACGCTGTCTCTGTTCTACGCATACGAAGCGATGCCAATGAGCACTGTGCTATCGGTTATCTCTATCGTTTTGATCATGGTGTTCTTTATCACGTCTTCAGACTCTGCATCACTGGTTGTTGATAGTATTACCGCTGGCGGTAAAGTCGATGCGCCCGTTCCACAACGTATTTTCTGGGCAAGCGTAGAAGGTGCAATTGCAGCGGTTCTACTTTGGATTGGCGGAACAGAAGCGATTCAAGCTCTGCAAGCAGGTACAATCTCAACCGGCTTACCTTTCACTATCATTCTATTAGTGATGTGTGTGAGCTTGGTGATGGGCATGCGTACTGAGCCTCAATATGTTCAGCAACGTTTAGCCAGAGCTAAGGCGAGCTAATCTGAACTGCACTAATACTAAAGCGAAAAACAAAGAAGCCGCATTCAAATGCGGCTTCTTTTTTATTCAAGTTTATACGCTAGGGTTCAAGCGTAATTACTTCGCGTTGCGCTTATCACCGTTGTCACGACGAGGACGCTGATCTTGCGGTTTACGCTTGTTCTTCGGCACGTAGTTCAAGATAGAAATTGGCACTGGTTTTCTTGGTGCAAAACCTTCAATTTCTACACGCTCTAGCAAATGCCCAAGACGACTTTCAATCATGCACAGGTTTTTGAAGTCATCTTTCGATACCAATGAGATCGCTTCACCCTGCGCGCCAGCACGGCCAGTACGGCCAATGCGGTGTACATATTCATCTGCTGGGAACGGCAAATCGTAGTTGATAACTACTGGCAAGTTGTCGATATCGATACCGCGTGCCGCAACACCCGTTGCAACCAAGTATTGAATTTCACCCGCTTTAAACTGTTCAATCAGCTCTTGGCGAACGCGTTGGTTACGACCACTATGGAACGCTTCTGCCACAATGCCGCGCTTCTCTAACTGAGTAACCAGCTTCGCTGCGCCGTGCTTGGTTTCGATGAATACCAACACTTGTGACCAGTCGTTCTCGTTTAGCATATGGCTTAATAGTGAAGACTTCATGTCTTTATCGACTGTAGTGATCCACTGCTTGATGTTTGATTTCGATGCGCTGTGTTTCGCAATCGAAATTTCTTCAGGATCGACAATCGCGTTCTTCGCCAAGTCACGCACTGGGTTAGATAGTGTCGCAGAGAACAACAAGCTTTGAATGTCTTCTGGCATGCAATCGACGATCTTATCGATTGAATCGATGAAGCCCATATCCAACATCTTGTCGGCTTCGTCCAGAACCAGCATTTCTACTTCATCAAAATGGATTGCGCGTTGGCCGTATAGGTCAATCAAACGTCCTGGCGTACTCACCACAATGTCGACACCTTCGATCAGCGCTTGTTTTTGCGGTGCGTAATCCACACCACCAAACATCGCCATTGAACGCAAAGGCAAGTTCTTACCGTAAGCTTCAATGCTTTGGTGTACTTGGAGTGCAAGCTCACGCGTTGGCGTTAGGATGATCGCTCGTGCACGCTTTTTACGTTGCGTTTCACCTTGGCTCAGTTTTTCTAAGATTGGCAATACAAAGCTGGCAGTTTTACCCGTACCGGTTTGTGCTGCGGCAATTAGGTTGCTACCACGCAGAACAATTGGAATGGCTTTTTGTTGGATAGAAGTCGGTTTTTCATAACCCAGCGCCTTCACAGCATCTGTGATAGGAGCGCTTAAACCAAGCTTAGAAAATGGCATAGAAACGTCTCAACGAAGAAATGGGCGCGTAGTGTATCAGAATCCGCCCTAAGTAACAGAATCAATCATCGCGCAAGCAACAGCAGGTTCGATAATCAAATTCTATCCTTTTCATTACGCATTTCATTGTTACAGCGTGATGAATTATTCGCCACTTCACGTTTCTCTCCTGCAAAGCTCGTTATGCTGCTAGCGTGTGCATCACTGGAAAACTTCATGGACATTTTATTACTGGTTGGATTAATCGCTCTCAATGGCGTGTTTGCCATGTCTGAGATTGCGTTAGTCACCGCCAAAAGCGGCCGACTGAAAAAGTTTGCCGAACACAGCGCTTCTGCCCGCCTCGCTCTACAACTGAAGAACAATCCCACGCAATTCCTCTCAACTATTCAAATCGGCATCACAGTGATCGGTATCCTTAGCGGTATCTTTGGTGAAGCTACGCTTTCGGTTCCGTTTGAACACTGGCTCGTGACTCAAGGTATTGAGCGCGAAGTTGCCACTGTACTCGCCACCGCGATTGTCGTTGTCGTCATCACCTACTTCGCTATTGTGATAGGCGAATTGGTCCCAAAACGCTTTGCTCAAAATAATGCTGAGCGCATTGCCGTTATCGTTGCCTACCCTATTCATTGGTTAGCCAAACTGACCACGCCGTTTGTGCTATTGCTGACCTTATCGACCGATGCTTTACTCAAGCTATTGCGGCAGAACAACACAGGGGAAGTCGTCACAGAGGAAGACATTTTTGCCGTGATGAGCGAGGGGTCTGAATGCGGTGCTATCGAACCGCAAGAACAACTGATGATTCGCAATTTACTGCACCTTAATGATCGCCTTGCACTCTCGCTAATGACACCTCGCTGCGATATGCATTACCTCGACCTCGATTTACCCCTTGAAGAAACGCTCAGAAACTTGCGCCAAACGCAGCATTCCGTTTGGCCAGTGTGCAAAGGCGGGCTGGATAACATCATAGGTACGATTTCTTCCAAGGTCTTGTTGGATGAATATGACGAGCTGTCGATTTCTCGCTTGGCCAAGTTGCTCAAACGTTCACGCTTTGTACCAGAGTCGATGAAAGGCTTAGCGCTGCTCAATTACATGCAGCAAACCAGTACAGAGATGGTATTCATTGTCGATGAATATGGAGATGTGCAAGGCTTAGTGACTCACCACGATTTACTCAAATCCATAGCGGGTGAATTAGGTATGGCACCTCAGCATGTCTGGGCGAAAAAGCAAAAAGATAACAGTTGGTTGATGGATGCGCTTATCCCCCTTAACGAGCTGAAATACAAACTTGAACTCAATACTATTGAAGGTGAAGAGAGCGAGGGTTTTCAAACCTTAAACGGCTTTTTGATGTGGTTAATCGGACGGGTGCCAACTCAAGGCGAAACTGTTGACTATCAGCATTGGCGATTCGAAATATTGCATGTTAAGAGCAATCGTATCGTTCAGGTCAAAGTAACAGAAACGGCCACGGCACTCGAAGCTGAATGCTAAAAATCACTTGTTAGAAATGAAAAATAGCCTCTATACGGAGGCTATTTTTAACTCATTACATTTTAGAGCTCTGTTAGAACACGTACGTTGCACTTACGTAAGCGCTGCGACCTTTCTCTGAGTATCCGTAGTAATCGTCTTCGTCATCCAACTCAACATCAAAGATATTGTTCAAACCCGCTTTCAGGTTTAGCTGTTGGAAGTCATAAGCCACGCCCAGACCGACTAGCGTGTAACCATCGACTGTTACGTTTTCACGACTTTGGTTCGTGATCACCTGTTCGCCAATGTAGTTGACGCGAGCAAAGGTGGTGAATGAATCAAACACTTCCCAGTTAACATCAAGATTTGCCAAATGCTCTGGAGTTTGCGTTAGCGTATCACCCGTGCTCTTGTCTTTTGCATCCGTGTAGGTGTAGTTACCTTTTAGATTGATGCTATCGGTAATATCGTACCAACCTTCTAGCTCAATACCTTTGATTTCTGCTTTACCGATGTTTTGGTAAGTGAAGATAGGCATTGGGCCATCCATACCAACAACCTGAGTTAAGTCACGTTCGATCTTGTTTTTCAGGTCTGTGTAGTAGTACATCAAACCCAAACCCATAGACGTCGATTCGTACGCTAGGCCAGCTTCGTAGCTTTCTGACTCTTCCGGTTTCAAATCTTCGTTACCAGTGAGCCAACAACGGTTACCACAGCTGATCACGCGAACTTGATCACTGCTTTCCATCATGCCCGGAGCACGGAAACCGCCACCAGCACCGCCTTTCAAGACAAACTCATCGGTAAAGCTGTAAACCGCGTAAGCACGTGGACTGAAGTGGCTACCATACACTTCATGGAAGTCTTGACGACCACCCAGTGTCAACGCCAACTTATCTAGGTCAAACTCACCTTGTACGAACACCGCACCTTGGTAGTTATCGATGTCGCCAGAAGGCACATCGCGACTGTTTTTCAGCTCGGAAGTACGGTATTCACCACCGAATACCCACTCGTGCGAGTCACGCCACAAACCAGAGAGTTTAAAATCAAGTGTGTTGTTTTGTAGCTCAACGTCTGCTGCGCCATTGGTATACGCCGTACTTGCGTCATCCAGCTGCATGTTTTCGCCGTACAAACGCACTTGTGAATCAACGGTGTCCCAAGCACCTTCATGGGTCAGGCCGTAATTCCAACGAGTTGAGTCTTGAGTGTTCGTTTGTGGGCCTGAACGAGGATGAACCCAATCCGCTTCACGCTCATCGTTGGTGTAAATCACATCCGCGATCAGGCGTTGCTCTTCTGTCAGTTGCCAAGCAAGCTCACCAAAAACATTGGTGGTGTCTTTCTGCTCTAATGCATCGAAATCTGGGTTAGTGTCAGTACGCCAAGGGTCACGAGCAGAGCTTTCAACAATGATGCTGCCTTCGACATTTTCCGTCAGTGTACCACTTGCGTAAGCGTGACCTTTCAAACCATCACCGCCATCACCTTCAAGAATGCTTTCGTATTCAAGACCAACAGAGCCAGATAGCTCTTCGGTTGGTGACTTCAGGATCACGTTCACCACGCCACCCATCGCTTCTGAACCATACAGAGACGATACCGGGCCACGCACGACTTCAATACGTTGAATCGCGGTAAGAGGAATACTCGATAGATCGAAATCGTTACCTCGGATCAGCGCATCTTGAGAGTTGATACGGCGACCATTAATGAGAACCAAGGTGTGCTTAGAATCCAGACCACGAATACGAATGGTGTTACGGCCATAAGCGGTGCTGCTCAATACACTGACACCCGTTGCGCTGCGAACCGCTTCGGAGATGTCTTTCACCGGCATCTTCGCAATATCTTCTGCGGTAATAACCGACACCGATGCGGGTGCAGTCAACTCAGAGTGTTGAGTAAGAGACGCGGTTACTACCATGCGCTCCATTGCTACGACGTCTTCTTTGTCGTCTGCAATTGCCTGACCGCTAAGCGCTGTCAAAAGTGCACCTGTCAGCACAGAGGGCATAAACGTGGGCTTGTTAACTAAACTTTTCACTGCATTTCCTTATATCTATTTTATAAATAATTTGAGCTCGCAAACTGTAAAGAACGAATGTATAAATAACAATTATCATTCGTATTAACATTCAATTTTGAGCTAAGTTATATTTTTGAACTGCAACTCATTGCAAAGTGACGCCATTGAAAAACAAAGAGCTAGGTAATTCCCTTCCCCCTGTCTGTCTTCACTTAGAAGGTCTAAGTCCAAAGGTTTACATCGTGAAAGCCACTGCGGACATGTATTGCCAAAACGGCTTTCCCGAGGAAGAAAAACTCATCCAAAAGGCGGTAACGAAACGCCAACAAGAATTCAGAGGAGGTCGCCATGCTGCCCGCTCCGCGATCAAGAAACTCATCCCATTAACCAGCAATGATGCGAATGTGCCGATTTTGTCTGGCAATGCCAGAGAGCCTCTATTTCCCGCGACCATCAGTGGTAGCATCAGTCACACGGATAACATTTGCCTTGCGGCTTGCGCGCTAAAAAGCAACATCGCGAGCTTGGGCATCGATATTGAAACCAACAAGCCGCTTGCCACTCACCTTTTTTCAACGGTCTACACCCGTGATGAGCAACAATTGCTTGCAAGCACGGGCAATATTCCCGATACGCTTATCTTCAGCATCAAAGAAAGCCTTTTTAAGTGTTGCTATCCTTTTGTTCAGATGTACTTCGACTTTCTTGATGCACAAATTACGTTAGAGCCAGCGACCGAATATTCGGGGCAATTTCGTTTTGAGCTGATTGGCCGCAACCAAGCCGCATTACGCGAAAAATTACCGAATCTCGGGTTTCATGGTTACTACTGCTTTGACCAGCAGTACGTTTTCTCGCTGTGCTACTTTTCCTGATGAATCTTTTTATGTTTTTTGTTCGATGACCTTTTTGATCACCATCTGCTGCCGCTCGTTGACCAGCGACAATCGCTGTTCCAAACGTGATTTCCACATTTGCGGCACACTCACACCTTGTGCATCGAGCTGACGGCTTTGTGGCCCTAGATACCAATAAGCATCCACCAGTTTATCCAGTGAGATAAACGCGTAAGGATTGACTGGTGGCTTCTTAGGAATCAAATCAAGGAACGATTTTTTACTCAGTTGCGGTTGAGTGGTGGCATAGACTCCATGCTCCGTCTCATCGAGGTCAGTCGGTAAAATGTGGGGCCACACGGACACGTAGCGATCAGCGAACTTCTGTTTCGCCAGATCGCCAAATGTCTTGTGTTTGGACATAAAACCTAACGTAGGAGAACGCTTTAGGATGTGTCTCGCACCAACTAAAACGACGACTCCCTGCTCGTTCTTAGCAAACTGCTTTTCGACCCCTTCGACTAGCGCTTGATCACGCTGTGCATTGAGCTTGACCAACTCTCCGGCATGGGTAATGTCTTGCCAGTGGAAAGAAGGCTCCGTCAGCACGACTTTGATCGGGACTTTACGTTGTACGTTCGCCGCTCTTAACCGTTTGAAGAAATCACCGTAACAAGGATGCATCCAAGCAGGAAACGCAACAGAATCCAGCCAGACAGCGGCCAACTCAGCGTCGGTCACCGCTTCCCCCATCAAATAATTGTTGAGTAATGCCTGATGCTTCGCATTGCCAAACTCGATGAATAAGTGAGAGAAGACTCCGTCCAACTCTGGATTGAGCAGAGTGTTGGTCATTTGTTCGAACAGCTCGGCATACCAATGCGCCTCACCAATCGCCACTACACAACCAGAGGCCAGCTTGGTTTTAAGGAAAGTCAGAGGGGAAATCATCCCCTCCAACTGAGTTTTCGATTTAGCTTGAGTGGATGAATCAAACATCGAATCTCTCTCTTAACTCTTCAACCATGTGAGTACCAATCAGTCGGAGCATATCCGGGCGCATCATGTCGCGGTGAATACAGGCCACATCCACTACTTTGAGATCGCCATCCATGTATTTGAACCAACCATTGCGGTCAAGGAAGGCCTCTTCCGGCGGCTTCTCTGCATTGAAGAACAACACGTCACCTTGGTATTGGTAATCCACCGCATCACGTACACGCTGGTTGTTGTTGATCACCACCTCAATCATGGCCGTGATGGTTTCGGTACTCAGGTGCGCCATGGACGACCCTGCATCTTGCAAGATATCGATCACCTCAGGCTTGGTGATGCTTGAATGCGCCGCTTCAACAAACTCAACACCGGCCATACGGATCAGTGCTCCGAGCGCTTGCTCTTCTCCCGGTGGATGGATGGTTTGCCACTGCTCAGCAGGGTAAGAGTCCAGCAGCGTTACTAGCCCTACTTCTTGGCCTTGCTCTTGTAAGATGCCCGCCATCAAGTGAACAATCATGCCGCCAATCGACCAACCTAGAAGATGGTAAGGACCAAAGGGTTGCTCTTCACGAATGGCAGCCACGTAGTCTTCTGCCATTTCTTTCATACTCTTCGGCAGTGGTGCAGAAGGGTCGCCAAGATTACGAGCCTGTACGCCATAAAGCGGAACATTGGATGGGATGATTGGCGTCAGCGCCGCATAACACCAACTTAGACCACCAGCAGGGTGAACACAGAAAATCGCCGCTTTACCTTCACGCTTGCGCAGCGGTAACAGAATGCTCAGCGCATCATCACTCTCACTGCCGTTTAACTTGGCAGCAATGCCAGAAACGGTTGGCGACTCAAATACAGCGGCCAGTGACAGTTCAACACCCATGATCTCTTTCACATGCGCAATCAACTGAGCAGCTAACAATGAATGGCCACCGAGTTCAAAGAAGTTATCTTCTACACCAACAGCAGGCAGATCCAACAACTGACAGAACAGCTTACATAAGCGCTCTTCTACTAAGTTGCTTGGCCCTTTAGTACCAACTTGACCAGATAAGTCAGGCTTAGGTAGCGCATTACGATCCAGCTTGCCGTTCGGCGTTAGCGGGAAGGTTTCAAGCTCAACAAAGTAACTCGGCACCATGTACTCTGGCAGCGGTTCCGCAAGGTATTTTTGTAGAGCGTTACTATCGATGCCCTGCTCTGTATCCTCTGCGGTAACGTAAGCGACCAGACGCTTGTCGCCGTCATTGTATTCTTGAGCCAGCACGGCCACTTGGGCAACACTTGGATGATTAGCTAAGGCGTTCTCGATCTCTTCCAACTCAATACGGAAGCCTCGGATCTTGACCTGAAAATCACTTCGACCGCAGTATTCAATCGCCCCATCTTCGCGCCAACGAGCCAA
The DNA here is from genome assembly GCF_001557945.1 of Vibrio sp. CUB2. Classification (NCBI taxonomy): domain Bacteria; kingdom Pseudomonadati; phylum Pseudomonadota; class Gammaproteobacteria; order Vibrionales; family Vibrionaceae; genus Vibrio; species Vibrio sp. CUB2. The sequence goes on from NZ_LNRB01000013.1 coordinate 54,423, forward strand.
ATCACCCGATAGATACATACGACTGCCTTGCGGACCAAATGGATTGTCGATAAAGCGCTCTGCCGTTAGCGCTTCTTGCCCGTGGTAGCCTTGTGCTAACTGTCGACCCGCAATGTATAGGTGTCCTACCACACCCGGTGGTACTGGGTTAAGCGCATCATCAAGAATATAGATTTGTGTGTTCCACACCGGACGACCAATAGGTATCGAGTTACCTTCTGTGTTGGCTTCACTCGGCCAGTAAGTTACATCCACGGCCGCTTCTGTTGGGCCATACAGGTTATGTAGAGGAGCATTGAATTCTTGGTAATAGTGATTCACTAACTCGATAGGCAGTGCTTCACCACTACAGAATACTTGGCGCAAACTTTGGCACAAATTGGCGTCTGCTTGCTGAACAAAGATTTGCAGCATAGACGGAACAAAGTGCAGCGTAGTGATCTTCTCGCGTTGGATAAGATCTTGTAGATAAATCGGATCTTTATGCCCATCTGGTTTGGCGACCACTAAACAAGAACCAACGATCATCGGCCAAAAGAACTCCCACACCGACACATCAAAGCCTGCTGGCGTTTTCTGCAAAACGCGGTCTTTTCCATCAATTGGGTATTGGTCATGCATCCACAGCAGTCGGTTGACGATAGCATCGTGAGTAACGACAACCCCTTTTGGTTTACCAGTGGAGCCAGAGGTGTAAATCATATAAGCCGGAGAGTGAGGCTCTGGCTGAACTTGGGGAGGTAACGGCTCCACCACTTTGTAGATTGTAGGCAGCGTTTCGTCATCAACGATCTTCACTTCAACGTCTTCTGGCAACTTGTCTTGCAGTGCCGTGGTAGAAAAGACGAACTTAGGTGAAGAAGACGCCAACATGTAGTGAATACGGCCTTCTGGATAATCTGGATCGACTGGCACATAAACCGCGCCTGCGGCCAAAATGGCCTGTTGCACGACGATCAGCTCTTCGCTTCTTGGTACACACACTGCAATACGGTCACCCAATTCAACGCCTTGAGCTGTCAGCCAGTTAGTCAATGAGTAGACTTTCTTTGCTAACTGCTCATAACTCAGCGTTTGACCTTCAAAAATCAACGCAGGTGAATGAGGGGTAAGAATTCGCTGTCTCGCCATCAGTGCCGCTAGCGTCGTTTCAGGGACGTCGTGCGCAGTATCATTCCAAGTTTCGATGACTTTTTCTTTTTCCCCAGAGAGAAGAATATTCACGTCACTGATTTGGCATAACGATGGGTCTTGAGCTTGCGCGCTTGCAAAGAAGTCGCTCATAAAGTGGAACAAGCGCTGTTGATGCTCGTGAATGTCTTTCTCGGAATACAGCTCCGGGTTAGCATCCATATCGATATGAAGCTGGCCGCCGAGTTCATAACAGTAGAACGAAATGTCATCTACCGGACCTGCTGACAAGTTGTGCGCCTTTGACGTTAGCTCACCAAATTTATGCTCATACTCAAACGGCATAATGTTGACCAGCGGACCGAAAAGGTTACGGTTGTCTTTTACCAAGTTGAGCTCTCGGTGCAGCTCTTCATAACGGTAGCTCTGATGACGACGTACTGAGGAAAACTCTTGGTTAACCTGTTTCACCAACGTCTTGATATCCAACCCTTGTTCAAAGCTCACGCGTACAGGCAAAATGTTTACGCGCATTGCTGGGGTTTGAATCGCTACAGAACCTAAACGCCCCATCAACGGCACACCAAGTACCACTTCATTAGAACGAGTCATACGGTGAACATAAGCGGCAATGGATGCGATAAGCACGCTGTACCAGTGGGTGCGACACTGTTTTGCCAGTGATTCCATGCGTTGGAAATCACTCACTTCCATCGCACCTTTTAAGCGCAAGAAATGATCAGACGTGACGGTTGGTTTGCCTGCCAAATTCACCGTATCTGAGTGATCGGCGTAACGTTGTAGATAGAACGCGCGGTCTTTTTGGTATTTTTCCGACGCTTTGTAGTCGTCGTCTTCTTTCAGTAAGGCTTGTTGGTCGACAAATTCGATCTTGTCGAAGTGCTCGCCCTTAGCCAATTGGCCGTAGATATGTGCCACACGTCCTGCGACTAGCGACATGCTGTAGCCATCAATAGCGATGTGATGGAGCGATAAGAACCACACAAACTGGTCTTCTGAAAGTTTGAGTAAGGCCATGATGAACAACGGGCCTTGCTCTAAATCAACCGGTTGTTTTAGCTCTGCTTTCATCCACTCGACTGCTGCATCTAACGGTGCATCGTGGTCAGAGAAATCGACTCGTTCTACTTGCCAGTTTTGTCTATCAATCACCATGCGAGGGCCTTCGGTGGTGGTAACAAACTTAGCGTGTAATGAGTCAACTTCATCAATGGCGGTTTTTACGGCTTCAACAAAGCAAGGTTCGTCTACCTTGCCATCAATCACTAGGTATTCGCCTGTCTTGTAAATTGGGTTTTCTGGGTCACGCAGTTGGGCAAACCAAATCCCTGCTTGGGCATCCGTCAACGGCAGCAATTGCTCCGCTGTATAAGGTAAATCGTACATGTTCATTCCTTTGTCACTCTTCCTCTTGGGCTGTTAAGTCAGCTTCTTCTCGATCAGTTGCCACCAATCTTGCAAACTGGGTTTGGCGGCAAGTTCCATAAAACTCACATCCAGCCCCGCTTGTTGCCAATAGCCCACCAGCGACATCATGCGCACCGAATCCAAACCAAAATCGAGCAAGCTGTCATCAGGCGTCATTTCATCAACCGGAACTTCCAGTAGCGCGGCCAATTGCTGGGTAAGGTGCTGTTGAGATTGAGGAATGCTGTAATCACCAGCGGCGAATTCGTTGGCGCTCTCGACTTGAGAAAGCAATTGCTGCTTATCCAGAACATAACCACATCGGCCTGCGACGTAGTTGAGTGCCATTTCGTGGTCACTTTCAGAGAAATCCGCCACGGCATCAGACACCATGAAGGCTTGGATATCGGTCATGAAAGCTTCTGCAGCGGTTTGCAAGCAGCCAATGTGCGCGTAAATACCAACGATGATCAGTTGATCACGGCCTGTTTCATCCATCATGGCTTTGAGTGGTGTGCGCTGGAATGCACTGTAGCGCCACTTGGTGTAAACAATGTCTTGCTCGGTTGGTGCAAGTGCAGGAAAGATGCGTGTAATGCCGTCATCCGCTTTTAAACCAGGTCCCCAGAAGTCGGTCAACAACGCGCGATCTTCTTGTTTTTGGTCACCGGGCTGCGCGGTGTAAACCACGGGGATACCGGCATCAATACACGTCTGTTTGATGGTTTGAATGTTGCGAGTCAGCGTTTGGATCAGCTCGCTTTCCACATCGTAGAAGTTAAGGAAGTATTGCTGCATGTCATGAATCAACAACACAGCGCGTTGTGGGTCTACAGACCAGTTAACGCGGTTTTCTGGAATCGCTTTGGATAACGGATAACCAGAGATAGATGGAATGGCCATTGGGCTTCTCTCCAAAATATTCAAAAATAGCTCGGCGCGCCAAAACGTTGTTGGCGACGCAGAGTCAGTTAAACAAGTTCTAGAAGTTTGTTTTTATTGATTTTGCCTACTGGCGTTTTAGGCAACACATCAACAAAAATCACCCGATCGGGAATCTTAAAATCAGCAAGTCCGCGGCCTCTTAGAAAGCGTTTGATTTCAATCGGCTTGGGGTTTTGTTGTGTGCAAACCAAGGCTGCACAGCTTCGCTCACCAAGGTAATCATCGGGAATGGCAATCACTGCGGCATCGTGCACCGAATCGTGTGCAAGTAAGTGGTTCTCTACCTCTTCAGCAGCAATCTTTTCTCCGCCACGATTGATCTGGTCTTTGTCGCGCCCAACCACCTGTAAGTTGCCCAGTTCTGTCAGTACAACAATATCGCCAGTGCGGTAGTAACCTTGCTCGTTGAATGAACGTTGATTGTGTTCTGGTGCTTGGTAATAACCTTGAATGGTGTAAGGTCCTCGAACAAACAAGATGCCTTCTGTTCCTTGTGGAACTGGATTGCCCATTTCATCGAGGATTAACAACTCGTCTGCGGAAGACATCGGACGGCCTTGAGTAGAAATGATCTCAGACTCCAGATCATCTAAACGGGTGTAGTTCACTAGCCCTTCAGCCATACCAAACACTTGCTGCAACGTACAACCAAGTTCCGGTTTGACGCGTTTTGCGGCCTCTTCACTAAAGCGCGCCCCGCCCACTTGCAGAACTTCCAGTGAACGAATGTCATGCTGAGTGCGAACCGCTTCATCAAGCCACAATAAAGCTAACGGTGGGACTAAAGCCGCCACAGTGATTTGATGTTTCTCAATCAAAGCAAACGCGGTTTGAGGTGTGGTGTCTGGCGCGAGAACCACTGTGCCACCAGCCATTAAGCAACCTAACGCACCTGGCGAACTAAGCGGGAAGTTATGCGCAGCGGGCAAGACACAAAGATACCGAGTTTGATCAGAGAACTGACAAACCTCGTTACTGGCGCGAACGCTGTAGAGGTAATCGGTGTGAGTGCGAGGGATCAGTTTTGGCGTTCCCGTCGTTCCACCCGATAGTTGGAAGAACGCGAAATCTTCGCCCTGCTTCTCGCTCAACTCAGCATCCGTTAAAAACAACCATTTTAGCTCTTGACCACCGGTAGGCATTAAGCTCGTTTCACCCGCCCAAACGATATGCTTTAAGCTCGGTAGTTCAGCCGCAACTTGCCGGGCAATCTCTGCAGTGTTGACTCCCATTTGAGGAGCGGTAATCAACGCTTTTGCCTCAGTAAAATGACAAAAGTATCGAATCTCCGAGTAACGGTGCGCGGGCAGTGCCAGAATCGGCTGAACACCAATTTTGAGTAACGCGAAGAAACTCAGATAGAATTCGCCGATATTGGGTAAATGCAATACCGCTTTATCACCCGGCTTGAGGTTTAGGTTGGATTGGAACCCTGCTGCAAGCTGATCGACTTGTTCAACTAGAGATTGATACGTCCACTGACGTTCACCTTCGACTAACGCAGTCTGATTTGGAAATTGGTTTGCACTCGCTTGCAACATTTGCGGGATGGTTTGTTCTATCCAAAAGCCAGCTTGACGATATTGCTCTGCTCGCGCTTCTGGCCAAGGCGTAAATCCTGACGCTTTCATGGCTTGGCGGCTCATTGCACCACCTCCATATTTTCGCGGATCTCAATACCTAACGCATTGAGTACAGTGCGCATCTTGTTACCCGTTTCTTCAAGCTCACTTTGCGGCTCAGACCCGGCAACAATGCCTGCTCCGGCATAAACTCGGAGACGTTTTTTCTCTACCTCGGCGCAACGGATAACCACTACCCATTCGCCATTACCGCGAGCATCGACCCAACCGACAAGGCCGGTGAAGTAACCGCGGTCAAAGGGCTCAACATTGCTGATGAAATCGTAAGCTTGGGCAGTAGGATAGCCGCACACGGCGGGGGTTGGGTGCAGTGCACTTGCCAACTTCAGCACACTCGTGTTGGCATCAGACACTGTGCCTTCGATTCGGGTTGATAAGTGCAACATGGCTTTGGTTTCAATCACTGACGGCACCATTGGCACGTACAAGTTATGACACCAAGGCTGTAGTGCTTTTTCGACGGCATCCACCACCACAGCGTGCTCATGAAGATCTTTTGCACTTTCCATCATCAGCTCGCCTTGCTGTTGATTCATTGAAGCATTTTCGCTGCGTCGGCGAGACCCCGCCAAAGGATTAGAACAAACATGTGGCCCCTTACGAGAGACCAGAAGCTCAGGGCTCGATCCCATCAAGTAAGCGTCAGACTGACTTCCACCAATGCGGGTTGAAAATGTGTAACCACCGGGATTTTGCTTCAGTAAAGTTTTCAAAAAGCGCGCGCGGTCAATCTCTTCTTCCGTATCAACTTGCATGGTGCGTGACAACACCACTTTGTCGAGTTCAGCGTCTTCTCGTTGGCATTGCTTTGCTGCCAGTTCGACACTACGTTTGTACTCGCTTGGGTCTGGAATCGGTTGGATGGATGATGGAGGGCAATCGGCAAAGCCATCGACATCAGAGATCTTATCCGGCCTGATCGGTGACGTCGTGATGAGACGTTCTGGGACAATAAAGTGCACTGGATTGTGTTCAGAAAATGGGATCACACCAACGGCAATCGGGTTCTCATTCCCCTCTTCCTTCGCCGATTCAAGTAATTGGCTGATGTGAGTATCTAACTCTGAGAATCTGACTTGTTGGGTAAATTCTGCGGCAATGCCTTGAGTAAGCAACGTCACAGTGGGTGAGCTAAAGAAGAACGAAGCATCATCCGTATGAGCGTTAAGAAACTCTGTGAGCATAGCACCGCTTCCCATTGAGTTACGAAGCATAATCATCTCTCAAACTGTATTAAACATAGCGTTCTAAATGAGATTTCTTCTCATTTGAAAAGTGAGACTACACATACAGATTTAATTTATCAAACACTTTTGATAATAATTATCATTCGCATTATTTATAATTTTATAAATTAACTCCTTAGTATTAATACGGTAAAAGGCAAATAATTACTTATAGTTAGCGTTGATTTCACCGTAAAAATTGGCGGACAAAAAATGGCCACCCCCTTATAGGGTCAGCCATCATTCATTCTTTTCATCAATCTAACAGCACAACAAAGAAGAGTTTAGCTGTTGTCGCTGAAGCCGTACTTTTCGTCACTCTGAGATCGGATTTCGTTGAAACGATCTTGCATCTTGCCACCTATCAAGTCGACGCGTCTTTGCATCTCATTCACCCAATCTCGGTCTGCCATAACGTCACGAGGAAATACCGTTGTGCGTTGGTTGTCTCCAAGGTAAAGAAACGCATCAAATAACTCCCCCACCTGAGCATCCATCTTGTCCATCGCCGCAAGCTTGTATCGTGCTTTTGGTAGAAGATCGATAAATCTTAACTCAGCGATCGGGCTCTGCGCGACTTCAAGCAAAGCCGGAGCCTGCACACTGTGAAAAGTTTCCACGACTTCCGGTTCAGTCATTGGCCAAATTAAATACGTGCTGTCTGGATACGCTTGCTCCAAACGCGTCGCCAGTGGCCAAGCACTGTCCTGCGTTTTAGCAACATAGTCTTTCGGTGCATTCACCAGATGAAAAGCGCCAAAAATCAACAACGCTTTTTCTTTTTTCGCCATCCGCTCCGCCGCAATTTGATAGAAATGATCCGTCTTATTTTTTGCTGCCTGCTTCCACACTTTCTCGTCTTGGACACCTTGCCAATCAAAAGGGGCTTCCGCTAAATGAACCTGAATCTTTTTCCCTTCAGGCAAGTTCGCATTGCGCGTTCTGATCGCCTCAAAAAAGTTTCGATACGCATCCGGCATCCAGGCCATAAAATAAATTGATCCCCTCAGCACCTCCTCCAACTGCGCTTGCGTCACTTCGCCCCCAGCCAAATATTCATCCAGCACCGGCTGGTATTTCGCATTGCCAAACTCAACCACAATATGAGTAACCTGGTCAGAGAACGCCTCAGTCGTCACCAGTTCGGTAGCGTAATTCAGAAACGCATCGTTCCAATGGTAATCGCCGATCCCAACAAAATTGTGTTGCTCGAACGCTTTTAAAATAGCCACATTTGCAGGCTGGGCTTGTTTCACTACTTGCTCAATTTTCTGCTTGGGTAAGTCCACCTCGGCAGAGTGTGGTAAATACTCGCACCCAACCATTCCAACGAGCCCCACAGCCAAAAGCCAAGGTTTGATTTTCCAGCCAAATTTATTCATCAATTTCACGACCTCCTTGTTAATTTCGCGACAACGATAACAAAAATCATTATCATTCATCCAATTTTGATTTGATACTTGTTGCACAAAAGGAGAAAGGAATGAGTGAAAACCGCTCAGAATTCAACGGCAAACTGTGTTTAGTGACAGGCGCAGGACAAGGGATTGGCCTAGCATGTGCCAAAAGCTTATTGGCACAAGGAGCACGAGTGATTGCCTGTGATGTCACTCAATTGGCACTCGATGCCTTCCAGCAGTCGCTACCAGAATGCCAACAATCGAATACGCTGCTTGTCCCTTTTGATTTGGCAGATTCAAATGCAATTCAAACCGCTTGCCACAACCTAGAGCAAGACCAGCTTATCCCAGATTACATCGTCACTTGTGCTGGCACTTTGCATCTCGAATCAGTTTTAAATTTGCCATTGGAAGCACTGAATAAAACCTTGGATGTGAACTTAAAAGGCACCATGCTGCTCACACAACAACTGGCTAAAATTCTGGTCAAACACAGCAAGCGAGGCGCGATTGTGGCCGTCGGTTCCAACGCCGCAGACACACCACGCGTCAAGATGTCCGCTTACTGCACTTCCAAAGCTGGCCTGCACATGTGGATGCAATGTTTGGGGTTAGAACTGGCAGAGCATGGTATTCGCTGCAACATCGTCAGTCCCGGTTCAACCCGAACCCCAATGCAAGAGCAGATGTGGAATGAAGCTTATGGCGAGCGAGAAACAATTCAAGGCAACTTGGCCTCCCATCGCATGGGCATTCCGTTAAATAAGATTGCCGAGACCAAAGACATCACCAACGCGATTGAGTTTTTGCTCAGCGATAAATCAGGTCATATCACCATGCATGATCTGAGAGTGGATGGCGGAGCGACCTTCTGATCCTCCGCCGAACGGAAAGTTAACCGTAAAACTTGGGGTGCCTGCCCTTCTCTAGCTTGCGCCTCACCTTGTAGGACACATCACCTAACGTGATCTTGCCAGCGTTGTTGCGGTCGATCCCCGCGTTCTGACGATACGCGATCGACCCCTGTTTAAACAACACATGCGAATGGGGTTTACCAATGGCAGCCGGATAGAGGATCGCCATGTACACATCCTCAAGAGAGTCCATTCGGCCACGGTACGGAAAGAAGTACGCTTTGACGTAATCGAGCTGCTCAATTGCGCTCATCTTAGCCAGTTTTTTGGTGCTGGTACCCAGCGCCTCGGCCGTTGAAGGCATAAACTGAATCAGCCCTGTCGCGCCACTTCCAGAACCATTTTTGATGCTCGGGCTAAACGTCTCTGCCGTTTCAAACGCCATGCAAGCCATTAGGTGGTTTGGGTCTATATTGAGCTCTTGAGAAATGTCGCTGACTTTGCTTTTAAACTCGGGTGAAACGCGATTACCCCAAGCTAGGGCATCAACAGGAGAGGAGGAAAAACACGAACAAGAAACATCATTTTTATTAGGGAATAAAGATAAAGGCGAGAGAGTGTTTACAACCTTCTGGTTCTTACGCATCAGGCTGTTAGGAAAGGAAAAAACCTTATCTTTTTTGTGCTTAAGCTTTGTTATTTTTAGTAGCTTATACAATCGCTTAGAAACCGTTTTCACGATAAAACCACAGTGGGAAAACATTTGTAAAACTGTAGTCCATTTCTTACTTTTTTAACATCAGTATCAGTTGTGAAGCACAAAAGTGTGAGGTAGATCAGTGAGCTTTATAGAAAACATTTAGGATAAGAATAGGAATGAGAAAAAATCATACTTCATGATTTTTCTTTCCGATCAAAGCAATAAGTAGTTTGTTGCACATCGGAATTCGGTTGAATGGCCTTCCACTCAGTCACAACACTGTCTTCACGCTGAATTAGTCTGAGTAGAGGCTCTCCAACTTGGTAAAGTTGAACACCGTATCGATTGGTAACTCTACCGCTTGAATAAGACGTAAATAAAATATCGATAGTGTGGTCTTGACGACTCGTCGCACACTTTATGTTCTCTTCTGTCTGAAAGCCCAAGATGCCCAAAGTACAGCTTTCATCATCAATAGAAAGTTGATACTCAACCCATGCATTTAGACCAGCGTTGGTCTGACCAAGTCCAACCTCACAGTGATAAACACCATCCCAACTAGCGGTAGAGAGAGCCGCCAGAACCAGCGCATCAACCGTCAAATTCACCATGCTCACCTCCATGCATACAGTTTGCATGGAAGGTTACCGAAGTCTTAATCTCGGGGCATTCCGTCTCCATCAAAACTTAGACGGAGAGCTCAGTTACCACTCAGCAATACAAAGGCGACTTTTCACACCGCGAATCTGCAACCCCATGGCCTCAAATACATGTTCAAAGTCTTGGCAGGAGGCGGGCACATTGGGTAAAGACAGCGATGCTTCTGTAAAGAATGATTGGCTGAGCGTGTCTGATTCTCCCCACGCCAATTCCCACCAATCCAAAATACGTTGTTTCGACGCATTCAACCGATAGACCGCTGGCAGCCGATCGCGCTTGTTGAGGTTTTCAGTTTTGGATGTGGGCAGCAGGTTCCATTTATCGTTGTTCGGCCAATAAGCAAACGGTAAACAGTGGTCAACATGGTATTCGTTACGCAGCTTGCTCCCGCTCCAAACACTGATGATCTCAGAGTGATTCGAACGCAACTGCTCTACCCGCTTGCGTACCGCGCGAGTGTCGTGATCTTTATCAATCCAAACCAAACAGTCGTGGTATGTTTGTAGCGCGATGCCTCGCTCTTGGTTTGAGCTAAACCGCTGCATTTCAAGGATCCATTGGTTGACCACCAGCGGTTCAATCCAAGAGTGATAAAGCCTAAAGCAGTCCCACAAGCTCTCATCCAGAATAAATTGGCCATAGCTTTCAAGGAATGCTCCATCAACAACAATAGTGCCTTTATGCTTTTTCGATGAACGTACCATTTCAAAATATGGATTCGATTTGTCACCTTGGTATGTGTAGGTAACTGGGCCATCTTTGATGGTTTTCAAACTGTCTTTAATCGCTTTATCTAAAGCAGCCGCATCATCACCAACAAACATGGTACCAATCGACAAATCATCAGGACTTAAATGAGATAGCTTGCCCCAACCATCAGGCTTGATGAATCCGAGCCCTTTTGATGCATTGGAATTCTGCTGGATGTTTTCTTTATCGATGAGACGTTTGAACTGACGCATCCAATATAGGCCAACTAAACCAAGGGGGATCGCGACTTTGCCATCAGTACGATCAATAACGGCTCCGGAATGTGCGTCTGCAATTCGCAATAAGGTTCGTAGCAATGCCAGTTTGTAAGTCGCTGACTTAGAATCGTTCACGATAATATGGCGAACCTTGTTGAGATCACCGGAACCATCATCGGGAAGTGACATGACAACTGTCTGCCAATGAACGTCATCACGCTTGAGTTGGTCGTCACTGTCGGAGACATGCCTAACCATAAGCGCACTGTTCTTCGCCAGCTTTTCTAATTCTTGAACGGAGACAGGATAAGCTTTGCGCCCATCAGTGAAGTCACCATGACGAAGGCTTATGACCAATCGACCATTTGGTGCTAGTAGATTAGAGAGCTTACGGAAAGCGCGTTCACGATGAGAAGTAGCAAGATGCATCCAAACCGCACTCACCAAAATAAGATCAAAGCGAAGCCCTAAGTTGGTGGTTTTTTCAAGCGCAGGCAAGGCATCATCAAGCCAAGTAACCGAATCACCCGTCTTAACTTTACCAAGCGCTAATATAGATGCGGCAGGTTCAAGAGCAATCACTTCACAGCCTTGCTCCGACATCCATTTTGCATCTCGTCCAGAACCTGCTCCCACATCCAATACCCGATCACCAGCATGAGGCCAAAAAGCCTGCCAGCTCACGTGAACGTTCTCAAACGTCGTCGAGTTGTATTGCTCCGCTAATGCGCTCGCATTTTGGTTATAGAAATTGGAGGTAGAAGACATAAAGATAAGGCTGCAATTGAACTGAACACATAGTAAGTGCTATTGATTGCAAAGACTAGAAGGTCGTGCAAAAGTTGTAGGAGACGTTGAGTTGGAAATTCTGACGCCCAAACGACAAAACCCCGATAACTCGAGGAGTTATCGGGGTTTCTAAATAAATGGCACGCCCTATAGGATTCGAACTCTTATATTAGGTTAATTTTAAGCTTGCCGAGTGAGTGTGTGAGTAAAAAGTCTAGCCATCCCTGCTCACATATAGCCTTCACTTAAAACAAACTGAATTAAATCCATAGATAACTCTATTGCACCATTGGTGCAATACAGGTTGTTTTCAACGCCACAATGATCATAAATTAGTATGTTGATTCGGAAGCTTAACACCAAGATGCTCCCATTGAAATATTATTCAAAAATGTGAATATCTTTCATGCTACCTATTCACAGTTACATAAGTATAAAGAAGGCCTTGAGAGAGCTGTTGGCAGCAGCCACTGTTAAACGACCCTACCACCATCGCCAATAATTCCCTGCAAAGTATTCACACAACCACGCTCTCAAAAATCGAGTTGTCATAGTGTGTTACCTACTGCGACCAAATCATCATGTGAACTCCATCTTGATTGAGGTGATGAAACGCCTACCGATAACTAGCCAAATTGATGGTGATAAATACCAGTTTCGTTGAACAACTTTGCTATCTTCATCCGCAATAGATGAACAAAAACGTTACTGACTGACAATGCAATAAAAATAGTCCGCCAATCCATTTTTAAACTCACGAGTTGAATTGGCGGCATTTTTATACAGGCGGCCATTTGAGTCTAGCGCCATCACTTCGCAGGCACTCCAATGTGTAGCCTTCTTACTGTAATCAAGACGACCTAAAACTAAGCCTGCATGACTAACATCTTGAACACTTGCACCATCTGAACTTAATCGATATATGACTAAAGCCAGTGCTTGCCATATTTGCGCAGATAAACGAAAACCAGCACGTTCAGCCTTGCCACTTTGCTCTAAGGGAGTAAGCCACGAACTCAAAAATGCCTTTATGTACTCAAGATTGCCTTTAGCAAGACACTCGGAGACTTTCTTGCCTGACTGAGTTGTCACATCATCTGACATCTTACAAATCTCTTGAACATGCGCACCAGCGATCGCCCCCACTAAAAACTTAAACAAGATGTACTCTGTTGTTAGGTAGCTCTCAGACATTTTTACATGTTTGGACTTTTCGGATACTCCTCCAAAATCTTCCAAATTCAAATCATCAGCAAGCCTCAACACATAAGACTTCAGAGGAAAGGCGTTGTTGACCTGCGAGAATTGGCTGAGGTGCAACCCAGAATGTTGCCGATTAAATTTAAAGAATAACTCTTTAACTTGCTCTTCATCGATGCCGATTTCATCATCAAAAATAACAGTCAATACAACACTTTGAACGGCTAACATTTGTCGAAATGCGCTTTTCTTCTTTATTTCTGAAGCACTTAATCTAGACGAAAAGAGAGGAGTTCTGATGCCAAGAGATTTTAAGACAGCAGTCAGAATCAAAACCTCCCCTACAACAAAGCTGGAAGTTCGATCATATGTAACCTTTGCAGTATCACCAGCCAAACGGAGCGCAGGCTTTCCACTTAGCACCACTGTGAGTGAAATTGGCGCACCGATCACCCCTTGAGATAACTCTTTTTCCAAATCAGCCTGAATGTCATTAACCCTTTTAAGATTAGTTTTATTTTTAGCTGCATCGAAAAAGACCTCCAACTGAGGTGGGATTCGATTAACAAAAAAATAATTTTCAAGCTCAATAGCTGGTATGTAAGTTACTAAACTTTTTATTGTTTTATCTGAACTAGCAATCAAGCAGCCCGTTAAATTTAACTCAGACAACTTCAGCCTCGTGTCCTTTAAGCATTCTTCAAAGCAGTCTAACGAAAACAAACAAATTGATCAGACTTAACGTCTGATCAATAATAACAACACAAAAATCAACCACTCCATAACTGCCACCGCTAATACAGACTTATTTGGTAAAACAGATGAACGATGACAATGAACGCACTCAATTAGATGAAATTGGAGATAATTCTTTAGCAAACTCAGTAAGTAGTAGTTTGGTAAAGAAATACGAAAATAAAGAAGGTTCTAGCTACCTTGCTAGCTCCAAGGTGATTGTCGAAACGTCGAGTGAAGTCCTTAGCTCTCAAAGTATCTATGATATTTTTAAATCCAAATCTAGGTACTACGCTGGGATCAAATCCGTTAAGACTAGCCTCAAACACATAGAAATTTTCATCTCACCTCAATTGGCACGGGATATGTTGCAGTTTTCGCAACGCGGTGCCGTGAACAAGAAAAATAAGAATAGGAAACTAAGCAAAACCAAGGTAAATAAGTATGCCGAAGCAATGAAAGCTGGAAAATGGTGTCTGACTGGAGAGCCTATTATCATCTCGGATGATGGAGAGATTCTAAACGGACATCACCGCTTGCAGGCATGCCTAGAAGCAGGTGTGGGATTCATATCAACCGTCACATACGGCGTAACCGATGATTTATCTTTTGCTCATATTGATGTCGGCAATATGCGTTCTAGAGCGCAAGTCTTAGAAATGTCAGGGGTAAAAGTCAGTGCCCCAATCTTATCTCGCGTAGCGATGTTGGCAAAAGCCTTTGATATGACAAAGAACAAGTACAATTTTAGAGGAACCCAAGGCACCTCTTTTCAGCCTGCTGAAATTCTCAGCTACGTTGAAGAACACGAAGAGCTAGCGCTCTCAGTGGATTTTGCGTCAACCATTGTTAAGCGTCACAGGCTAGAAAGCCAAATTTCAGAACCGATATACGCATTTGCGCATTATTTGATAACACAACACTTAAAAGGGATGGAGTTTGACGACTTACCCGTTACCCCTGAGGTTTACTTAACAAGAGTGATATCTGGTTTAGGGTTAAACTCAGAAGAAGATATCGAGTATCAAGTTCGTAACTATCTACAGTCTCTGGTACGTGAATCTACATCTTATGCTCTACTGTGTAAGTTATCCGCGATCTTTAAGGGCTGGAATCTTCATTTAAATATTCCCGTAACTGGCAATAAAGTAAGTGTGAAGCGAGTCGCTCAATTTAAAAAAGATGCTGAAGGAAATAAACTGCCACTACCATCAGCAGGGAATATCAACGAAGCATTCACTGTGCCTTGCTTACCCAAAGGCACAACGCCTAAACGCATCCTTAAGCAAAGTAATATTCAGATAAAAAAATATCGAATTTAATTGTACAAAAGGCAAGGTATCACCCTTGCCTTTCTCATCTACTTATACCAACCGTCAGCTAGCACTTCTGCTTGCTCAAGAACAAGCTTGATTGCTTCCTCTGCGGCATCTGGTGGATACTTCCAGCGGCGCAACAGTCGCCGTACTAGATTACGCATACGAGCACGAACACTTTCGCGCTTCTGCCAGTCAACCGTTGCAGATTTGCGAAGTTGCTGAGTAAGTTCAATCGCTAAGTTACGTAAATCATCGTCGCCAAGCTCCCGAACAGAAGACTCGTTTTCAACCAACGCACGATAAAATGCCATCTCATCAACAGAAAGATTAAGCTTATCGACCATCTCCGCATCTTCTTGCATCTCTTTTGCCCATTGAATTAGCTCTTCAATGACCTGAGCTGTTTCGATGCTACGGTTGTGGTACTTGTTTAATGTCGTCAAAATGCGGTCTGAGTATTTTTTCTCTTGCACCACATCGTTCTTCATCCGAGCTTTGACTTCATCACGCAGCAGCTTCTCAAGCAGCTCAACAGCAAGGTTCTTTTCTTTCATGTTCTTAACGTCTTCTAAGAACTCTTCAGAAAGCAAACCGATGTTAGGCTTATCTAAACCAACCATTGAGAAAATATCATCAACACCATCAGCGATCACAGCATTGTCGAGGATCTGCTTCAAAGCCGTATTGCGCTCTTCATCCGTACGCTTTTTATCAACGGTAGAGTGCTTCATAAACGCGGCTTTAATCGCAGAGTAGAAGGCAATTTCGTTCTTGTAACCACGCGTTTCATCCATGGTATTACACAATGAATACGCTTTACCTAACGCAGCCATCACATCGAGGAATCGACGTTTGCCATCGCGTACTTCTTTGCCTTTGCTATCTGTGTGTGACAAACCTGATAGATGGTTTACCGCACCGGGCAGCAAGCGTAAAGCATCGGTCTCGAAGTCAGGACGATAGTTAAACACCTTGCCATCAACTGGAGTCGCAAACATACCGCGAACGATATCAACCTTTTCCATCAGCACAGAAAAGGCTTCGGCAGTATCAACGGTTGGTTGTCCCTTACCTTGGCTATTGGTGTAGGTTTTGAGTGCATTTTTAAGCTCATTAGCAATGCCGATATAGTCAACCACCAGACCGCCCGGTTTATCTTTAAAAACACGGTTTACGCGTGCGATAGCTTGCATCAGGTTGTGACCTTTCATCGGCTTATCGACATACATGGTATGACAACACGGCGCATCAAAGCCTGTTAGCCACATATCACGCACAATCACCAGCTTTAGCTCGTCGCTAGTATCTTTGTATCGGGCCTCAAAGAGCTTCTTGGTTTTCTTATCATGGATGTGTGGCTGCATCTTAGGTTTATCAGATGCGCTTCCCGTCATGATAATCTTGATCGCCCCTTTAGCAGGGTCATCGTTGTGCCACTCTGGCTTGATAGCAACAATCGCATTGTAGAGGTCAACACAGATTTCACGACTCATTGCCACAATCATAGCTTTACCGGGGAACGTTTCGGTACGCGTAGTAAAGTGATTAACCAAGTCCTGAGCAACTTGCTGTATGCGCGGATCTGCACCGACGAGCTTTTCAAGCGTCGCCCATTGAGATTTGATTTTCTCGCGGCTCGCGGTCTCTTCGTCCTCACCAATCTCATCTTCGATTTGGTCATTGAGCTGCTCGATTTCAGCTTGGTTGATATCCAACTTTGCTAAGCGAGACTCATAGTAGATTGGCACTGTGGCACCATCATCGACTGCATCTTGGATATCGTAGATAGAAACATACTCACCAAATACGCCACGGGTGTCTTTGTCGTCCATGGCAATGGGGGTTCCAGTAAAACCAATGAACGATGCATTCGGCAGCGCATCATGCATGTATTTGGAATAACCATAAACAAACTTTTGTGAGATGACATTGCCGTTAGCGTCTTTAACGTCCACTAACTTTGATTTGTTGCCGTACTGACTTCGGTGCGCTTCATCCGATACCACGACGATATTGGCACGCGTTGATAGCACTGGGTGCTCTGTTTCTTCCGCAAGTAGGGCAAACTTTTGGATAGTGGTAAAGATGATGCCGCCAGACTGACGACTCAACAGCAGTTCACGCAGTTTATCGCGACCGTCCGCTTGCGATGGCACTTGCTTAAGCGTTTCATGCGCCATACCAAAGGTATTAAAAAGCTGACCATCGAGATCATTGCGGTCTGTCACCACGACAATCGTTGGATTGTTCATCGCAGGCTGTTGCAATAGTTTACTTGCGTAGCAAACCATTGAAATACTTTTACCACTGCCTTGCGTATGCCAAACCACACCCGCTTTACCACTGCCGGGCTTGATTTTATCTAAGCCTTTTGTCGCTTGAACTTGGTACTGTCCCATACTTTCGGCGACTAAAGGAAGTTCGCCATCGGCTTGTTTCGCACGTACAGTGGCTTCGACTGCCGCTCGCACCGCATGGAACTGGTGGTAACCTGCAATCTTCTTGATGACCGTATCATTGTCAGTTTCGAACAAGACAAAATAACGAATGTAATCAAGCAGCAAATCAGGCTTAAAGAAACCCTTAACCATAGTTTCAAGCTGGTAATCCCAAAGCGGTTTATCATCTTCACCAGAAACAGTTTTCCAAGGTAAAAAACGTTCTTTGTTTGCGGTGAGAGAGCCAACACGCGCCGTCCAGCCATCACTCACCACCAAAGATTCGTTGAAAACAAACAGATCAGGAATTTCATCTTTGTAGGTTTGAAGTTGGTTGTAAGCATGCCAAATGTCCGCATGTTCGTCGGCAGGGTTTTTCAGCTCGATAACCGCAATGGGCAAACCATTAATGAACACCACCACATCTGGGCGGCGGTTGCCTTTTTTTCCTGTAATGGTGAACTGATTCACCACCAGAAACTCGTTGTTATCTGGATTGGTAAAATCCATTAAGCGAGCATGGGTGTGCTTGGTCTTGGTTTCCCCATCTTCATATACGGTGTACTCAACAGGTACACCTTCAATCAGGTATTTGTGGAAAGCTCGGTTGCTTTTAATCAGTACAGGTGTGTCTGGTGTACTGACTGTATTCACCACCGCATCCAAGCTTTCTTGTGACAGTTCAGGGTTTAATACCTCTAAACGCTCAAGCAAGCGCTGCTTGAGCACGACTTGGTGGTAATCATCACGCTCAGGAGAATCACCATCAGGGGCGATGTCGTAGCCATTTTTGTATAGGTAGCCTTGGTCTGTAAACCAGTCAAGGCAGAGCTGCTCTAGTTGGTCTTCTGTGATCATGACCACTCTCTTCCTTATTATTTATTCCAAGCACTATGAATCAAACGACCTGTTTGGTTGTAGATCCCAACCTGTTCGATGTAGTGATGAAAATCGCTATTCTCCGCGACAATTCTATTAGCCGACTGCCAATCTACGTTATTGCGTTCTTGGGCTGGTATAAGTATTTGGCTATCAAAAAGTGACTCGGTGTCGAGAATAAGCACGCCAATCCCATGTAGGCTGGATAGCATTTGGAGTTCTGCTTCAACGTCACTATTTAAGCCTGTTGCAACCAAGTAACCAAAGTTTGCCCAGCTTGAGTTTGAAACAGCTTGGAAGAAGTATTTGCGCACGTTACCTTTCGTCAGGTGCTTTTTAACTTCAAACGACCATAAACGAACCGAGCTATGATTGCCGCTACGTACACAACTGCGCACAATTTCATCCCAACCTTGGTCGAGAGGCTCAAGCGCCACTACATCAGGGTGCAACCAATGGTTCCCGCCATTCCCATGTGAGTTTTTAGACTTTCGTTCATCAATGCGCTGGCAATACAGCCCAAGGTCTTTATTCAAAAATTCGATTAACAATGGATATAAATCATGTTCACTGAAGCTTTGAACAGCGAGAGGCGTATTCACTTCTGGAACATCGGCATCTTCACTATCCGTCGACAATTCAACCGTGTCCAGTTCAGGTTTCTCATTCCAAAAATAAATACGAGGCCTCGGTTTATCCCTTGTAGCCACATTAGGACACACTTTTTTTGCTGCAACTGTGCGCTCACCACCGATTTCAGCCGCAAGTTGTGCGATTAACTTTTCAGTGGTGTCATATCTTGGATTGGTTTGCTTTTCTGCCATCTCGGTTGGATAGCGTTCAATGAACACTTTAGCTAAATCCCGAGCAGTAAATTTTTGCTCAGGATGCGCCTTAAGCGTTTCTATAATCATTTCTACTCGGGTAGCCATTACTATTCCTAATTAATGTTGAACAATGGTGTCGAGCAGAGTTATATGTTGCCCTTCACACTTAACCACACCAATTGATTCTAAATACCGTAAACTCTCACCAAACTCTTGTTCATCCATTGAGGATTGTTCTAAAAATTTGAACCGCTTTGCTTGCTCATTCATGATGCTGTCTAAAGTCTTATTTTTGGCTTGATGGATAGACGTCAGTAATACAGCATTTCTGGGCTTTATCGGCGTTTTTTTTCCGAAAACAACGGTGCAGATTTTGGTTAACACTCCCAGAGGAATAATGTTATTGGTTGCAAGTTCAACCGTTCCAGACAAGACATTTTCGGTCAGAGCATTGCCTGCGATTTCGCCATAAGTTCCATCAGCAGAGGTGATTTTTGTCAGAGCTTGAACTGCTTTAGGGATGTCAACGAAAGTGCCGCCATCAGAGCCAAAGGTGCCGCTCGTTGTAATATATCCAATATGACCATTTGGAATGGAGCTTTTCCTAGGCTTGGATTTGACACCAAAATCCACCTGTTTCAGAAGACGATTTACGACTTCGTTTTCATCAACAGCGCCAGACTCTTTCAACTCGATTTCGCCCGAAAGCAATTTAGGAAGCAAGGTGTCTCGTAGTTCTGATAACGTGGCATTCTCTAGTTGATTCGCCAACATTTTCTCCATTAAACCACCTACAGTTTTGTGAAATGCTTCCAGCACATCAGCCGTTGGGCGAACTAGAGCCACCTTAGAAAAGGTACTTGTGTTCATGTTTAATGTTGCGCTACCACCACTAGCCAAATCATGGAAGTGTTTATTCAAACCCTTGAATTTAAAAAATAGGTAGTAGAGCGAGTTCTGATCATAAGGAACAACAGAGTTAATTTGTTGATTTGTATGACTTGGTTTCGTTGTTATAAAAACTTGTCCAACAGTAGCAATACAGCTCACACAGATACTATTTTCTGGTATACGTTTCTTCGGTTGTGATTCATCCCCGGCCTGCGTCAATGTATCCGAAGTTTCAGTGATAAATACCTTGCCATGTGTATCAGGAATCTTGATAAATGGAACATCACCACCGTAAAAATCAGCATTTTTCTTTGATGGTGTTTTTCCACAGATAACGTCACCAAAATCTTTAATTGACTTGATATTCCACCCATCAGGAATCAAACCCAACTCAGACTCAACGAGCTTTTCTGGGAATAGCGAGGCAGTAGCGGCATTCATACCCTCTGGTTGCTCTCCATTCATCTTAGCTTTCACTGGATCGAAGTCCACAAACCACGACTTGAAGATGGCTTGTGCCATTTGCTCAAGGGTTTGGTTGGTGTCAGTATTCAAGATGATCTTATCATCAAGAGCTTTACAGAACTTTTCTAATTTCTTTAGCTCAGCTCGGGGAGGCAAAGGAACTTCTAACTCTTGAAGTATTTTTGTGTCCAATTTACCAGCACCAATTCCAGTATTTTCCACCTTAGCCAATAAGGTCTTTTTTATAGAAATTAGCCAGAATAAAAGATACCACGGTGTAATCTCGTCAGTTTTAGGTACTAACGCTTTTACATCTTGGTTAAAGGTAACTTCTCTCGTTGTTATTCCTACCGGAATTTTATTGTGGAGTGCCCCACCACGAACTAACAACAATACGGTGCCTTCGGGAACTAAGCGAGTTCCATTCTTAGAACCCTCAGTTGTAACCTTTAGATCTGATTCAGAGTATCGTGTGCTATCCATTGATGATGCACTTATCCAAGGTATATCTCCGCCCCAATAAGCTTCATTGCTCTTAGATGGCGTTCCCCCTGATGTAAATTTAACTAGGTCGCCCAGTTTCTTAACTGACCAATTACAGCTCATAACCCAACCCCGCTAGGTTCTTCTTGATCTCAGCTTCTAGCGTTGCAGATTCTGTAAACTGCTTGCTCAACTTAGTGGTTAGCGTTGCCATTTTCTCGCCGAATGGAATGCCGTCGTCCAGCTCTTCAGTCGCACCAACGTAACGCCCCGGAGTCAGTACAAAGTCATGCTTGGTGATTTCTTCAAGGGTTGCTGATTTACAGAAACCTGCTTGGTCTTCATAAGCGATGCCATTTACTTCTGCACCAGTTTTCCAAGCATGGTAAAGGTCAGCGACTTTCTGGATATCATCACGAGTGAAATCACGCAGAACGCGGTCTTTCATATAACCAAGGTTACGCGCATCAATAAACAGCACTTCACCTTTACGAGCACGCAGTTTGCGACCTGCTTTATCAGTGCGAGCAGTTTTGTTCTTAGTTAAGAACCAAATACATGCAGGGATCTGCGTGTTGGTAAACAGTTGACCCGGCAGTGCCACCATACACTCGATAAGATCGTTCTCGATAAGCGCTTTACGAATTTCACCCTCGTTGTTGGAGGTTGAACTCATCGAGCCATTTGCCAATAGCAGAGCTTGAGAGCCTTCTGGTGCTAGGTGGTGAAGCATGTGTTGCATCCACGCAAAGTTGGCGTTACCTGCTGGCGGCTTACCGTATTTAAAGCGAGGATCGTTATCATCAACGCCCGTATTCCACTCTTTCATGTTGAATGGTGGGTTCGCCATGATGAAGTCGGCACGTAAATCAGGGTGCTGAACGTTGGTGTAGGTACTCGCAGGCTCTTTACCGAAGTCGTAATCCAAACCACGGATAGCCATGTTCATTGCCGCTAGCTGCCATGTGGTGTGGTTGTATTCTTGACCGTAGATAGAAATCTTCTGCTTTTGCGTCAGCGGGTCGATTTCTTTTTGATTTGCTCTACGCTCAATAAACTTCTCTGATTGCACAAAGAAGCCACCAGAACCCATTGCAGGGTCATAGACACGACCTTCAAAGGGTTCAATCATCTCAACAATCAGCGATACAATGGACGCTGGCGTGTAGAATTGACCGCCTTTTTTACCCTCAGCCAGTGCGAACTGGCCAAGCATGTATTCGTAAACGTGACCAAGGATGTCTTTACTGTTTAGGTCTGCATGAACAAACGGAATGGTAGCGATCAGGTTGATTAGTTCATTCAGCTTCGCTTGGTCAATCTTCAATGCAGAGTATGACTTGTTCAAAACACCTTTTAGTTTTGGGTTATCGCGTTCGATCCCCTCAAGTGCGTTATCAATCAGGTGACCAACAGAGGTGATTTTCTTAACCTTACCGTCGATCTCAAGGTCGGCACCACCAATTACACGAGGGCCGTTGTCTTGTAGGAACTGCCAGCGAGATTCGGTTGGTAGCCAGAATACGTTCTTCTCGGTGTAGAAGTCGCGTTGCTCAAGTTCAACAGCGATCTCGGCTGCCAATTCCTCTTCAGAGAAGTCAGCAGGGTCTAGGTAGTATTCATGATCTGGGTTAGCAAGGTCTGCTTTGATCTCTTCCTGACGCAACTTAAACGCATCAGAAACGTATTTAACGAAGATTAAGCCAAGTACAGCATGTTTGTATTGTGCTGCATCTAACGTTGAGCGCAGCTTGTCTGCCGCTGTCCAGAGCTTACTTTCAAGCTCTTTCAGGAATTGTTGTTCTTGTTGGTTCATTTCGGTGTTCTTTGATTCGAAAAAGTTGCGTGCATTCTACCAGTAAACATGGGGTTTTCACTGATTTCTGCCTTACTTAATAGTGATTTTTATGAAGTAAGGAGCACATCATGGTGGCTTCGAACAAAGGTAAACGAGTTAGTTAAAAGTTAGAGAAGGTTTAGCGGATGTGAATTCACTTAGGATTCGGAGACTACCAATTTCATTCATACCATTAAGCCATTGAGTAACGAATATCAGCTTAGACAAAGCGCAATACAGTACCCATTCACAGCACTGAACCAAGTCTTCTTGATCTACGCCAAAACTCAGAATCTACGCTCTATTCAGTTACTTCTTGGTCATGCTAAGTTAGAAAGCACGATTGAATGCCTTGGTGTCGAGATTGAAGATGCACTAAGGGTTTCAGAGAGTTGTGATACGTGAGTAGTTAATGTTCTCACATTAAATTTCTAATGAGAAATAGTATGGCTATTACGATTTTTAGAACCATTAATGGCAATGTTGTCCCGATGACAGTTTCAAGTGCTATTGATTCCTTTCCGGAGAAAAGAGCTTCACGATTACCGAAGTTTGCAACATCAAAAATAAATAGCGAATATTTTCAATCAGTTGAAGCATATACAATTCCAAACGCACAATGCCCAGTTTGTGGCGCTCTTGTTTTCTATTATGAGCATACAAATGGTAGCAAGGTCTATTTTGAAGAATTAGGGCCACCATGGCCTAAACACCCATGTACAGACAACCCAAGGGCTTTACTGGTAGCACCAAAGCTAATCAGTAAGCACGAAAGGCCATCGGTTGTTCGAAATGTAAATGCTAGTCAAACAAACTGGATAACTAACGGCTGGAAACCATCGACGATATCGTCACTTAAAGAAGTTACCGCTGGTGTAGGCATCGCGAATTCAGTAGAAGCGATAATCGTTGTAACTAATACCAACGAAAGGATTAAATGTACATTCAAACATTCGAGTCTGAAAAAGCTGAAACTAAACAAAAACTCTCTAAAAAAGTCGTTGATTCAAAGCTTAGTTAAAGATGATGAACACGCAACCGTGTCTGTGCATTCTGGTGTGGCGTCAATTGAAGTGGCTGGAGTTATACAGCGTAGGAATCTACAAAAAACGCATACAGATGTCGCTCTTGAACAGCACCGATTAGAGCTGACTGATGTGAGGGCGCAACTACCAAACTCAGATGGCAACCTAACCTTGCTCTTTGCCAAAATGAACGGGGTTGAGGCTATGCTAGTGTTTGATATGAATAATGGACAACATTTTATCAGCCTTGACCAAATATTGAGGTCTAAGCAAATCAAACTTTCAATATGTTCTCGGTATGTGAAACCGCGCTGGGGAACAAACGTCACTCTCGAACTCAACACGGAAGCACTACTAGAACTACCGATACGTGCGGCCTACGAAGTCAATAAGTTCTTAAGTCCATCTCAAAAAGCAGAAAAGATATCTGAAAAGAAACAACGTTCTGGTGGTAACTCAGCAGTAGCAGATGCCTTTGCAAAAGCACTGAAAAACACATAAGACTTTTCCCGAGATAGTGGAAGCTATCTCGTTTTTGTCACAAGGTTATTCGCATCAAAAAATGATGCGAATAAATGCAGTAATCAAATCATACTTTAGCTTGGCTACCGTTTGTGTGCTTGGTTATCAATGTTACCCATTCTGTTGATATGACAACACATTCTCTAAGCCGAACCAACGCTAAGACCAAGAGCCTTAGGACTATTCTGTAACTTCTGAGTCATGTTAAGCTCGAAAGCACGATTGAATACCTTGGTGTCAAGATTGAAGATGCGCTAAGGATTTCAGAGAGTTGTGAGACGTGAGGAACCATCATGCAATGCCCAGAATGTGAAGGCAATTTTGGTTGGGATTGGATTGAAGACGAGTGCATTGAGCCAAACGAAGAGTTTGATTGCCCAAGTTGTGGAGTGACACTGCGTTACACCATTGATGAGGGTACTTATTATGGCGCTCAGCATATGACCGTTGAGGTTGTTGATGAGTAATACTAACTCTCCTTTTTCGAAGGAGATAATGGAGCGACACCAGATTGAAAACTATCCCACTGTCTATTTTAGAAATAAAAAAAGAATTAAAACAAATAGATAATCTAAAAACCAAGACGTTATCTCTAGAATATCTTGCCTCAAGGCTGACTAAACTTAGTGCTGGGTTGTGGACTCCTACCTATGGCATTAACCCTCACCCTGACTATGACTTATGTCGTGCTCAAATCGGCGAACACTCTAATATATCGAGGCTCTGGTATCCACCAAGTGAACGAGTACAACAGCTAGGTCGGATGAATGATATTGGAGAGCAGATGTTCTATGCGAGTTACGGAGCAAATGCCCAACTAGGATCTTTAGATGAAGTTGGCGCAAAGATTGGAGATTATGTGACACAAATTTTTTGCCGAAAGTCATCGACAATTCCCCTAGTTCCACTTGTTACGCTCGGGCACGCAGACGAGTTTTTTAGTTACGACCAAATCAACGATATCAACTATACGGTTCGTGACCGACAAGAGCGAAAAAAGAATTTGATGATAAGGAATTGGATGAATAAAGAGTTTTGTCGCAAAGTGCCTGAAGGCTCTGAGCATATGTATATAAAAACTAACGCAATATCAAAAGCATACTTTAAAGGATTTAACTGTGCTGGTATCTTTTTTCCGAGCGTAGCTTCGACTGGAAAGTGTATTAATTTAGTTCTGCCAGCTCATGTTGCGGATGAACACTTAACCCCAGTCAAAGCAAGAGTCGTTCAGATCATGGCACGCGATGAAAAACAATTTTTGTTCCGGTACGTTAGAGAGAGTACATCAATTGAATCTGATGGAACCATCATTTGGAAGGAACATACTACCTATAACACAAAATATCCCCAAACTACTGGACAGGAAAGGGTCAAGATTGCTGAGGGCAAATACTTAATAAAAGACTCGAAGCTACCGCCAAATGCATTTTACATAGAATCTAGTAAAATTTAACTTCAGATGATTCTACCCTAGGTCGCTTTTGTCCCAAACATAGAGAATCTGGTTAGCCCAAATCGCGCAGTAAGGTGCATAATTTTATTGATGCAGGCTACTTTGCCTGTTAACGCTAAGTTAGGGGTAGTATGACAAACTTTCTAAAGGCAAAAATCCAGACATAACCCTATCACTCTTGTTCCAAGTAAGGCTGATTCTAAATGCCCCAAGAGCCACAAAAAGAAATATCCAAAGAAATACTTCAATATTTTCAAGCGATTCATAGAGAACTAAACAAGTTCGAGTTCAGTTCAAGCAAACGAGCTAACGTAGCTGTACCTCTATTTAATATAGCGATTGAGCATTGTATTTCTATCTGTGTATTAGAGAAAGAGTATCTACCATCATCAATGGCAGCTTTAGCTAGACCCGCAACTGAAGCTTACCTGAGGGCAATGTGGGTAGCATACTGTGTTGATGAGCAAGAGATAAAACACGATAGTTCAATGCACTTCCCGAAGCGTATTGATAAACTCATTGAACTGGTTGAAGATGCAGTACCAATCTTCAAAAGCACTGCATTCCTCTCAACCAAGCTTTCCCCTCTTGTCGTTGAACAGAATGACTACACTCACAATGGTATTCAATCAATCTCAGCTCAATACAGTGACGATACCTTAACAAATCTCAGATCAGCAGAGTATAGTAAGCCCTTTCTAAATTTAGCTGTGGCTCTATCGGGCTTAGCAATCGGAGAACTAACGCGATTCCATATAGGTTGTAACAAGATGGATATTGATGAAATAATTGAACTACAAAGAGCGGTTTTCTCTTCTTAATGAAGTCGTCGTCAAAAAGTTACGTGGCAAACGATTTAGAGCTAGATATCTAGCGCTTCCCGTGCTAGCAATTGATGTCCAATCGTTGTTAGCCCGTTGTCAAAATGGACTTGTTGTCCAAGATACAGTTAAAGGAAAAGTAAGAACCTAGTCTAGATTCGAGATAGATGGCACAAACTTAGGGCTATCACTAAGTCGCTTCGGTCCCAAAGCCCCCAACTCAAAACACGGAGGTATCACGTAGCCCTGCTTATTTTGTTGTAAAAGCCAGCTCTTCTAGAAGTTTGGCGTACTCATCAGCGTGACTGCCTTTGAAGTTTGCCATTGTTGGTTTAGTAAGAACTCCCCGAGAACCAGCAATGTGACTTTTTATTACTTTCTTCGGCCTTTCACTCCAAGTTAGGTTGAAGGCAGCCAACTTGGGAAAGAAATACATTTCTGAGTATTCCGGTACATTATCATGAATCCACCAAGCCAATGCTTGCCAATGGTGGGTGCGTTCGTAATAAGGAATAAACGA
The DNA here is from genome assembly GCF_001557945.1 of Vibrio sp. CUB2. NCBI lineage: Bacteria > Pseudomonadati > Pseudomonadota > Gammaproteobacteria > Vibrionales > Vibrionaceae > Vibrio > Vibrio sp. CUB2. The sequence continues at coordinate 81,582 of NZ_LNRB01000013.1, forward strand.
GTTCACTACAATACAAGCGGTAGCTCCTAAACAACCATCTTTATCCCGATAGTCCCAGATATGCTTACCATAGTTCTTGTCATTACTGGCGCAATTGTATTGATTGCTATTTTCGGCACCTTTAGCATTGACTAAAGGAGAGCGATAACCAGAACGTATCGAAACCCGACCGAACGTCTTTTCGATAGGTTCAAGTAATTGAGAACATAAGTTTCTTCCAGCTTCAATTGCAACATCTGGGAAGTCGGGGACGTTGGGTATCCTTTCTATCTGCGAAATTTCAGAATATAAAAAATCGCGCATGAAGTAGTTTTTTGAAAGTTGGGTTCGCCCCAAATCTTCTAGTTTTTTGACTGACGTTGGTGATTTCATCATTGTCCTCCTAAAACCATGAGTTTAGACCCATTGCGAAAGTGAAGCCCAGTCTATAATGGTTCTGGAGCTAGAGTTTTCGAACATGTAACAGGGAAACCTCTGCCGAGTAATGGGGAATACCAAATTCCATATCTAAACTAAGGCAACGTCAAGGTCTTGTGCCGATTGAAGAGGGACAGCCTCAGCTTGAACAAGGGGGGAAATGATGACTGCATCCACAAGACATCACAACATCCAAGTACTTACAAATAATGGTTTCAGGCAGTTCTCAAATACTACTGTATTTTTCAAAGAGGCAATAAGCATCATATCACCATCAGTTGCTCAAAATAGCACTGGTGGTTATTGGTTTGATTTGCGTAGAGTGAATCTCGACCGCTTATCGACAGATGCATACCTTTTAGTGCGAGTGGTGCCTGACCAATTTATCTTAATGCCACTCTCTGACATCGAAAACCTTATTACAAAGGAATTGATGGATAATCGCCCTCACTCGGGAGATGTTTGGGGTATAAAAATGGACTTCGACAAAAGTTGCAGTAAAGTCCAGCTCTACAGCAACAAAAATTCATCGTCTAGGGTTTACGGCAACGTTCTCACTGTCGATAGCGTAACTATAGCTTTACTATCAATCTAAGGTGCTATTGTCTCTTTCATCCATACAGCATCAACAAATCCATAAGACGCTATGAAAAATAAGACTCAAACAAAAATTCAAAAACGGTGGAATGATGCGCTTGATAAGGGCTCCATTACAGCTACGAATGAGATCGTTGACTTTGGGTTTAGCTCTCAGGGCCAAGATTACTATGATGCAGCAATGGTCCTGCACAAACATAAAGTAAGTGGCACTCCTTATTATGTGCTGTTATCACTATCAATAGAGTGCTACCTAAAGAGTATTCGAACCAAAACATACTGGAGCGGCGGCAGAGGTGTAGGTGTTATGCATGAAAAAGGGCATGATTTATTACAACTCTTTTCGAATTTGAGCAGTAAACACCCCCGAGATACCCTTTATCTAATCAACCTGTACCAAGTTCGCTATAAAAGAGATTTACGTGATGACCTAACGAGAAATGCGAATGTATTTACGCATCAGCGATACCCTTACCAAGCAGATCATTCAATACCGCAACCTGATAGGGGATTTCTGTATCCTAAACATACCAAAGAAGCAAAGCTAGACAACCACACATGCGTCGATATCACTGCTTTGGAAACCGTGGCGGCTTTTCTGAATGAAGAACTAACTTTTGCCACTAACAACTAAATTTGTAGTTGGGTTGCTTTTGTCCCGAAGCGTTATCAGACCCACATCAGCTTGGAGACTTCCTTCCTTTCAGCAACACCAACTGAAACGAAGTAGCTTCCTCCCTAAAACAGGAACGAAGTCGTTATAACTAGTCATACAGTGCCTTTGAAACTGTTTTCGCCTTTTATTTTTGCGTAAAATATGCTCATAAAGTAAAAGGAATATCAAATGAAAAACAGATGGTTAGGTATGGCTTGTGTGCTTCCCTTATTGGTTGCATGCAATCGCGAGAGTTCAGCAATCCCAGTGTCTAGCGAGACCGTATCTCAAAAGCAAATCGATACGATTGTGTCGAACATCAATAAGCTTTATCCAGAGGCAACTCAAGAGCAAAAGCTGAGAGCAGCAAAAACCGTAGTTCGAGCAATTGAAGAGCTTGTATTTGTTGAAGGTGGAAGTTTTGAAATGGGGGACTTTGGTGCACCATGTGAAATTCCAAGCGGTACGCCAAATCGCATGGACTGGTCTCCGGATGTGCAGTGCTTTAGCTCCCCAAATACCGGAGAAACCGGAGCTTATAACTTGCACAAGGTAACATTGGACTCATACTCGATTGCAAAATTTGAAACGCGTTTTATTGATATGGAGTGGATGCGTCAAATCAATGGGTTTCCGGTGGCTGCCGATCGAGGGATACACATAATAGAGCGAAATTCCGAACTGTATAAAAAAGTAATTTCAAAATGGAAAAATAATGCGGCGTCAGCAAAGCAGTGGCAAGAAGCGAAAGACTACTGCCAATGGCTAGGTGATGTCAGCACATTACCGTTTGATCTGCCAACGGAAGCACAGTGGGAGTATGCCGCAAGAAGTCGTGGAAAAAAAGTGTATTTCGCCACCAATAATGGCTATGCCCAACTCCAAGATGGCTATTACTTTGATCCTGCATCCGATCGTTATATTGAGTATACCGATGAAGAGGTGAATGCAGCTAAGCGTATCGAAGATGTGGATGCGTATCCACCCAACCCTCTAGGTGTAGCAGGCATGTCGAACCAAATAAGTGAGTGGGTAAATGATTGGTATGCGAAAGATTATTATCTTGTCTCACCAGAGCGTAATCCGCAAGGTCCTGAGTCAGGCACAGAAAAAGTGCTTCGCGATGCCGGAGGAACGACTATGGTTTTCTCTCGTATGCATGACAAGCCAGAGAAAGAAGCATACTTTCCGTCGGTGAGCTTTCGCTGTGCACTTCAGCAAACCTCGCCAGCCAAGTAATGACGCGAAAGAGAGGAAATAGGTCACAACGACCTACTTCCTCTCGTTAGGTTTATTGATACGGCATGTATTCATCGCTAGGTGCGGTAATTTGGGCTTTCTTGCGTGCAAGTGCCTCACCACTTAACGGCGTGTAAGGCTTGCTGGTAGCATCCAGTTTATTTTTCTCTGCTAACTGCGTCACCCACAAGTTAAAGTCATGCTGCTGGATGTTGTCCAAAATCGCATTAATGCGCGCAAGGTTATCAAACATCGCTTTCTCACCAGCAATAGCACGCCCATCTGGGTTCATGCGTTGCAAAATCTCTTCAAACTTGTGCCAACTGTAAGTGCTTTTACACAGCAATTTATGTATCGCACTCTCTTGCTGTTCATTAAAACTCAGAGGAAATTCCTCTACCAATACATCAAGCATAATTCCAATGGCCTCAGGCAGGAGTTGCTCAAATGGCACTCCTGACAAGGTCGATTCATCAAGAATACGATTAGCCAGTGCAGTGGCTTGTTGTTGACGCTCATTTAGAGACTCAAATTCACGTTTCCAGCGAACCACACGCTCTTCACCCGCAAAAATGACATCTTCAAAAGACTGTATCGGGTCTGCAATCAAGTCTCTAGCAAATGCAACCAGTGTTGAGTTCACCAAATATTCGTAAGCAAGCGGGTTAATATTGTTAAGCATCCGATAATCAACGTACTGCAATCCTTGCAATATGATTTTGGTCAATGCCCAGAGTTGGGTCGTGTCTAACATCGCACCAAAACCGCCGCCAGCACCAAAACCACAAACAATTTGACCTGAGCATTTGACATAAAATTTACCGCCCTCTAGAGCCAGTTGAAACTCAGCGTTGACGCCCACACCCCACGCAATATTACCCTCTGGTTTAACTTCGGCTAATGCTTGAAACTCCGCTTCTTTGCTTTCCTTTTTACCACCTTCCGGCTCATCTGTTGAGGAAGAGGCATTTTTAGGTGGTAGCCACTCAACGCCACCCACTAACTGACCATTGGCCTGCATTCCCGCAAACCCTTGCACCTTAAAACCGACGTCACCTTTAGCCCCTTGGGCAAGGTTCACTTTCGGTGAATACATGACGCCAACGCTCTCGCCATATTCATTAACCTCTCTGCTTTGTTGACGCCCACCCGCTGCAACGCTTGCTCTGCCTTCCGCCATTGCGCCAGTAAAGCAGCCAATTGCCACTTTGCCGACAAAGCGAAAGCAACCAAATGAATAAGTCGCCGTTTTTTTATTTGCATCGAGGTAAGTGAGCCGGATGTGCCAACCTTTCTCGTACGGAAGGTAAAGATTGGCTTCGACTTTGGCTTCTGCGAGCGATACACTGGCCTCTGCGCCAATACCGATGTCGACTCGCCCGTTCGTGGGTTCAAACACTGTCGCGACACTGGCTTGAGCGCCCCAGCGAAGCAACTGCGCTTCTGGGCTAATCGCAAATCGTGTTTCACCACTTTCCGTTAAGTATTTCTGAGTGGACTTCCATTCGTGGAATTTACCGCCGTCTGCTTTCCATTCGGCAAACTTCGCTTCGACCTTAAACTCTTTGGTGCTCTCTTTGATGTCTTTCGCAATCTCCTGACTCAGACGATTTAAGTCCCCTCGCTTGAGCGCAGCGTCGGCATTACTGTGATGATAAGACTGGCTCCAACGTGGCTTTTCTCGTTCAAAAAAGGCGTGACGAAGGTACACGTAACGACCTTGGTTGATGGAGTAGGCTTCAACGACATGACGCTTGGCCTTTTGTGTCACGAGCTGAGTTTTATCATTGGTGAAGTTGTCTGCCCCAACGCCAAGCTTGGTTGTGCTTTCCTCTTTGGGTTTTGCTTTCGTTTCTAGCTTTTTGAATTCATCAATTTGACGGTCTAACTGACGAAGGGTTTCTTTTCTCAGTGTTTCCATCGATGTTTCTTCAAGCCAACGGTAGCGGTATTGCTCTACGAAAGCTTTTCGCTGTTGCAGTGAAGTGAGTCTGTCTTGAGTTAAATCGAGGTTCGGGTTTGGCTTGGGCTGCGCCGCTCTCATGGCGGCGGCACGTTGTGAAGCTGGGCTTAACGGGCGGCTGTTATCGCCGAAGATACCCGCGTGCATGGCATCTTCAAACCACGCGGCTCTCTTCAGCGTATGTTGCTCAAGTGCTTCTCGGGTCGCCTCTTTATCACTAGGCGCTGAGCTTAGCAACGCTTTATAGCTTTCGACTAAGCGGTCGGTTTCCTTTGCTTCATGCTCTAGCTGGTTGCTGGCTTTCTCGTCTAATAAATAATATTCCAGCGGACCATCGCCTGTAATAAAGACCACATCATAAACACTCTCTCCCTTCTTACACAGCGGAGGCGCAAACAATGCGCCGTCGTTAGAGCACGGACGCATCGCTGATACAGGTTCTACTGGGTAGGAAGGCTCAACAGGTTCAATCGCCGATTCATCCGGCAAGGTAAGCGCCTCACCGATACGAATAAAATCAGGGTTTGCTTGATATTGAGGATTCAGCTCAAGCAATGTGGTGAAGTCCACCTCTTGCTCAATCGCAATTTGTAGCAATGTGTCACCGGATTTGATGGTGTAAGTTTGGCTCATTAGGCGTTTACTCCTTGCCAATGGGCTGAGATTAAGTTCATGAGTTGAGTTTGCGACGACGTTAAATCCCAAATGGATGGCGTGCTCTGCTCTGGTGTGTGCCATGAGGCGTCCAGCCAATCGCGGTCAAACCATTGGGTACGAGTCAACGATGGGAAGAACTGCTGCCTTTGATGGGTTGTCATTGACCCGATGAGGGAGACCAGTTTGCGAGGTTCATAAAAACGCATCATCGCTTGTGTCTTACCATGCTGCACGACAAGGCGTCGGCGTAAGGACTCGGCCAGGCTCGCCATATCTATCGAGCTAGGAGCGAAGAAAAGGGCCCCCGAAGGCGTCACTTCTAGATGGCTTTTAACGCTTTCGAGTGTTTGTTTACTGACAACCTCCGCCAATACCGGCCCATTACCCAAGGCTGCAAATCGAGTGTGAGAAAAAAGTTGAGCACTTTCACCTTCCGACAAGGTTCCCTCCCAGTCCGACCACAACGTAGGTTCAAACAGCACATAAAGCTTTTCATCAGCGGATGGAAATAGCGGCTCGTTAAGTTGAATGTCCCATTCTGGGTTTAGCTGTGCAGTTGGCATGTTCTTCCACTCCCACAATCACAAATCTCTTGTAATAAAGCGCCGTCTTCAACCAATCCGGCATACGCCGCTGGTGACATCACAGGCATCGCTTTCATCGCCAACGATGGTTTCTTTGGCCTTCTTGTGGAAACGCTGCTGTTGCCGTTTGCCGCGCCGCCCGGATTGATGTCTACCTTGCCTCCCGTAGCGGTAACGTTACTTGCACCATCAATCGTGATTGAAGTGCCGTTTAAATGAATATTACCGCTGCTCTTTAGCACTAAGCTGGATGCACCGACTTGCACCTTGATTTCATTCGCAGAGATCACCGCTGTTTCACCATCAGAGCGGATAGAGGTATTGCCGTTGACTTCAACACTGAGGTGATTACCGACACTGTGCGTGTCATCTGCGCCCACATCGATAGAACGTGATGCCTTGATGACCGTATTTTGGTCTTGACCTACGTCCAATGAATCGTCTTTACCAATCAAGGTCTGACGATTTTCATCGATGTACAAATCTCGGTTGTTGGCGATTTTCTCGGATGCGTTGGCGTTATAAGTAACGTGAACATCTTTCTCAACTCGCTCCATAAAGGTCTGCTTGGTGATGGAAGTTTTATGCCCATCAATGACTTCTTTACGGTCGCCTAAGATGTTGTTTTCTTGGTTGTTGCCGACTTTTAACTCTTCATCATTACCGATATCTCGGTAACGGTTATTGAGCACTTTGGTCTTCATGTCTTTTTGAGCACGGAAGTGAACCTCTTCTTGGTCATTCTCATCCTCAAAGTACATTTCGTTGTAACCTTCAGCCTTATGGCTTTGGGTTCTGAACACGGTGCGCGTTTTGTTTTCTGGTAATGGGTATGGCGGCGTGTGTAGACCGTTGTACACCGCGCCCGTCACTAGTGGACGGTCTGGGTCACCTTCTAGGAAGGTCACAATCACTTCATGCCCAATACGAGGTAGATAGACTGCTCCCCAGTTCGGGGCTGCCATTGATTGACTAACACGTAACCAACATGAACTATGTTCATCACTTTGCGCATAGCGGTCCCAATGGAACTGAACTTTGATGCGTCCATATTCATCGGTGTAGATTTCTTCGCCCGCAGGACCAACTACAACCGCGGTTTGAGGACCATCAACTACAGGTGACGCCATTTTAGGTGCACGGAATGTTACGTCTCTTGGTAAGCAGACAAACTGATTGTGATAAGTCGTAGGCTCATCGCTCGATTCTTCTTCGTGTACACGAGGGTTAAAGCCCGTGTGCATCACCGTCAACATGAGGTAATCACGGTTGATGTTGGAACGAGGATGCTGGCTGATATCGAAGCTGTAACCTGCGGTGAGACGCATGATATCGCTCGCAGCTTCAATCTGATGGCTATCCACCGTGTATTCGGACATCCACTCTGTTGCACGCTGCTGACCTAATTCTGGCGTTGTGTAACGACCAAGATAGTCGTAGCGCTGCAAATCAAAGTTTGGCCCCTCATCTGCACTTTTGCCTTGCGGAATTTTTGGCGTGAGATAATTGTAATCGCCGTAGCTCACTAACCCAGTACGAGTTCTATGGATTTGCTCAAGGTCGAAAATATGCTCTCGGTCTGGTGTGCCCCCACCTTGAGTGTGATAAATCACTGGTCCTAGGTAAGAAGCATTGATAGGTGAACTGATAAGCTCTGGTATCGCATCATTGCTATCGACGATAACCATGGTATGCCCAGCATCACTGTGTTCGAAATAGTACCAAAGGCCATGCTCTGCCATTAATCGCTGAACAAAGTGCTGGTCATTCTCACGGTATTGAAGAACGTACTCTTTCGCTTCATATTGCGCTGACAGTTCAAAGCGGTAATCGCTCATGCCTGCATCATCAAATACCTGACGAATGATGTCGGGCGCGGTTTGCATCTGGAAGATACGACAGTCTTGGCGCTGAGTGAAGAACCAGAGGTGTGGAACCAAGGTAATATGATAGCGCGAGAAGCGGCGACCAGAGCCTAAGTAGCGAAGCTCAGAGATGCTGCCGTTAAACTGACGAGCCGCTCCCACCCCTTGACCAAACAGGCTCAGAACACCCATTTTTCGACTTAAGGCATCAAACGTGATGGCATCATCGTCAGACAATACCGTTAGATTCATTTCAAAGGGAGAAGAGACTGTTTCCGTGACCCGGAAGCTTTCGACTTTAAATGCACCGGAGAACCCAGAAACATCAAAGGTGAAATTTAAATCATTAACCATACCATTCGGCTCTTATGACAACGAAGAAATGAGCGGAAAAGGGTTCACCGCCGCACGTTAAATAGTCGAACTGTATCAAGCTCTATGACGCTTATCACCGTGGCAATTTGACGGAGAATACGAGCATTTAATAGTGCATTCGGTTGAGTAGATAGAGAGATAGGATGTTCCAATCTGAAAGTTCACACTTTGCATAGTGATATCGGCGAGTATGGGCCATTGCTAACAGTTCAGTTTTGTGATGTTGGTAGGAAAAAATTCGGGATAACACAACGTGTTAAGAGTTCTCTGCCTCTATGAATGATCTAGTGCTGTGTTTCATTTGGAGAATGGGGAAACACCTAAGCCGATAGGATATCCTCGGTGGGCTACTTTTGTAATTGCTTCGAACGATTAAATACGCTCACTTTTCAAGCGAGACCACTAATGGGGCAGAAACGGTTTAGGGCAATCAATCTATGGTGCTTTTGTCCCAGAACTTGGTGATCACAAATACCGTTACGGTCGTTGCAACTCATCTTTGGGCAATTCTGAGCTAGCTCTTCTTAAGATCGAGAGCCATAGTCGATTGATATAGTGGCGCGGAATAGCGCTGGAAGATACTGCTGAACTGCTCTTGATTATCGAGCACAAAAGTAACTCGAATATGATCTGCATTGTATGTGGTGAGGATTGATCGCAGCCAGCTAGCCAGTGAACCACTTAGAAGCGCCTCGCAATTGATAAACCAGATCCACGTTGGCTTGTCACTTCGAATGATATCCATGATTTGCGACTTGTTTCTGTAATCTTCACCTGCAAGTGAGAGAAGGTCGATGTAGATCGTTTGAATCCCTAATCCATTGTTGATGCGATCGTATGTATTCTGGAGGTCTTCCCCACACTCATTGGTGAATGTATGAAACCTCATCATACCCAACTCCCAATACCCATTTATTAGGCGCTCATGCGAGCCAACAGGCCATTGGTCAATGTCTGGTGAAAATTGCGGTGAGGTTATATTGGACTTCAACGGTGTAACCTCTTTACAAACCAATGATTAAAGTAGAGTGAGTCAATTCGCCTCTTAGCTCGACAGCATAAAAGCTACCGAGTATGTCATCAATGAACTTGTTCATTTCGTCAGTCACTCGACTAAGGGGATAGCGAGGTAGTGACGATATTCATTCCTTCAGCCCATAACTGCCATTCGGTGTTGTGTGCACCAAATTGATAAACTATGACGTCAAAACGATAAACTGGTACTGTCTGCGCAGCCTGAATACCCTATGTAGTATAGCCATCACGCAAAATGTTATACCCAAAATGCGACGATGGCGCTCAACAACCTCGTCTTACCTACTCTGTATGGTACAGTAAGAAGTATCTCTCTAAGTTACCTCTGTGGAACATCACTGGGTTATCTGCATTTAAAGTATCTTTGAACTGCCCATCTTCAACTACATATGATTCACTGGCGTCTTTCATCATTTTATTGATAGTCTTACAAGCTAAGTCTAGTTGACGCTGAAGTAGTCCTAAATCTTTTAGCTGCTCCTGTAATACTGAATGTGCTTCATCGAGTTCGCTCTTTTTGTATGTTGACGCCTTAGGTGGTGCAATTGTTGCCAAACCGCTGCTTCTTTCCTTATGTCGATTAATAAGTAGCACTTCGATTTCTGTCTCTTTATCAGCCAGTTCACGATCCTTTTTTTTGAGTAGGGCTTCAAGTTCAGTGACTCTCTTATTTTGCTTTCTTAACTTTAGATCTTTTGTGATATTGGCAGCGTGTTCACTCTGATAGGCTCCTTTTCCTATGAAATTATCGATTAGCTCCTTGTATTGAGATCCTTTTCTTCTCAATGTAGAGCTATCGATTGGCTCTCCTTTCTCTTGCATTTTTTCAGCAACAAACTCAGATAGCTTTCTTGCCGATTTAAAGCTTGCATTGGATTTAGAAAGTGAAGCTAGAATCTCTTGGATCATGTCAGCTCTACGGCTTGCCGTTTTTACCTTGTTATCAATTAGACTTGCCATAAGATCTTTACTCCTCTGCAATTGAAAGCAACTTCACTTTGTCACTATTACTTAAGCCATGAATATCAGACTTAACATTAAATAATTGAGCTAGGTATTCAATATCAGATAGCTCTGAAAATTCATCCCACGCAGCCTTAGACAGCACTTGAATTTTTCTTCTTAATCTTGCTGCTTGATTCGATAGATATTCACTTTGCAACGTTGGTATACCTTGAGTCTCCCTTAGCCTTAATAATAATAGAGCCTGCTCACTGGCTTCTTGTGGTTTGAACTCGTACATCCACTCAATACCTTCTTCCGATACATAATACGTATTGCCATCATTGGACTCTTGAGCGATACCTTTTCGTGCTTGCCAGTATGAAGCTTCAGCCACACATTGAGTCTTCCTTCGTTCAAGTCCGTCAAACTCAGTAGCAAGCATATTTTCAAAATGTTCCAACTTAGTATTGATGTTTTTGATTTCCTCACACAAAGAACGGATGGTTGCACCAATTGCAGGCAAATGGTTATTTGTAATAACGGTTAAGGGACAGGCATAACAATGCTTTTCACCGATATCATCGATAACTTTCTTTGGGCAGAATCCACCTACAGGACAAATATGTGTCCGGAAATAAGCAATATTTTGAGGGTTTGTTCTACCGAGTTCAGCAAGACCATTTAGTTGATTCCCAACATCTTCAGTCATATCGAAATTGATCGACTGCGCATTGTATTTGGTGATCGTTTCTTTGGGGGCATTTTTAAGATCGTTTTCAAATTTTTGCTCATTGATCTGGGTGGTGGCTACGGTTACCAAACCACCACCGTCTTTACCTACCGTTAGTAGATAGGCCAAATGGTTTACAAAGTCCTGAGATGCACTATCTGGTAGCTGCTTAGTATAGAAACCAACCGTCTCTTCTGATTGACCAGTCAGTAATTTACCTACAATATCAGCACCAACGATTGGGGCATAAATGCTAACCGTCATAGTTCGTAATGAATGTGGCGTAATTAGTGTTTTCTTTACCATTGGAACGAATGACACTGCATTGGCATCATCTACATACTTGACTGATATTTCACAAACTCTAGTATCGAAATTTCCATGTCCACGTAAGTATATGAATTCATCGAGAACGTAGTGTTGAGAAGGTGCATATAACGTTGTTGGTTCGAAACCAACACTATTCCTAGTCAAGAAGTTCTCGTATTCATTAATAATTTCAGAAAAACAGTGGGGGACTACTGAATCGCCGTACTTCTCCTTAATTCTAAAAAGAGGTGAAATATCTCCCCACTTAGAGTCTTCATGATTTGAGTACGGGATAGTCGCTGCTAGTTTTGGGTTAGCTTTGGCTGCAAAATCCTTTATGTTTTTTACTTTTCTGAGCAAATCTACAATTTCTGAACTTACAGCAACTGAATATGCTTCTGTTCTGGCCTTATCGGTTGAAATCAGTAATTGTTGGAATTCTTTACCGTCGCATACAAGGTCGAAACAATACCGATCATCTAACCAGAGTGCGTTGGATCTTCTAATACCAGAGTGAAGCAGCAGCGTCATCATTGCCCACGGAGTGTAGTTACTAACATAAATGTGAGTATCTTTGACGCCGTTTTTGCGTACAACGCTATCATCTTTAGTTAGCTTTAACTGTGGGATTGATTTTAAAGAAACTCTACCAATCAATAATTCAGCATCACCACTAATGCTAACGTCATGGTGTACATCGATGGTGCTCAGAGAGTTGACACCACTTTTTAAGCTGCTCAAAACATCATCAAGCATCTGGTTTGTTACAGCTTTACAAAAAGAACGCAATCCCAGCCAATAATTTAGACTAAATACATACTTCCTATTCTTAATAAACTTCCTGCCGACGTTTTCCTTCGCTTTTCCAAGTAAAGGATTTCTGAAATCATTAATTTGTCTCGAATCCAATGAACTTAAATAGTCAAAGAAATGACTAATAACAGCTAAAGCGTCTCGTCCACTGTTGTTCTCTTTAGTGTTGTGTTTACTGGCAGAAGAAGTCATATCATATACGAACTGCGGTAGTGAGACCGGATACTGGAAGCCATCCGTAAACTTAGCCTCATTTTCCAACTCAAAGACGTTACTCCTCTGAATATACAGACTGTGTATCAAATCACTTGGAGCTTTAGGTAAAGTAAACTGCCCTGATAGACCGGATGAAAAATATGCTGGAAGATAAGAGAAGAGATACTTGTTGAGCAAACTCAGTCTTGCCCTCTTTTGCTTTACAGTTGCGGCCTCTGTTGAGGTTGAGCGAATATAATCAAGCTGCGCAGCAATCCAGATATCTTTACTATCTAAGTTATCAGGAGAATATTTCGTATCAGAACCAGAGGCGTCATGCCAGTACCCATAATCGACAAGAACTTTCCTATCTCGCACCGGGACTCTGACTTCCTCAACGTTCTGGACTTTTTCACCAATAAGAGACACAGCCATCTTTGTGCCTCCTTTATATATATTCTCTGACGTCCTATCTGACTTAATCTTTGATTTGGTCGCCGCTCGAAGTTTGGTAAATTCACCATAAAAATCATAATTTGGCAGCTCGCCAGCATAAACAAAGAGTCCGAGAGCTGGCTTCAGATTGTATGCAGGAACATAGCCATCGTGGTAATCAATAAGATCATTGTGGTAATTTAATAGCGTATCTAACTTGATATCACTTGGGTTTGTAATTCCATGCGCTACGATAATATCAGCCATCCTTTTGAATGACTGATTTAAAGTATCTGTACCAAACTTTTCGTGTGATAAATAACCATTGTAACTGTCGGCAAAGAAAGCGGTTTGAATATGGCTTTCGAATTCACCAAAGCGCTTCAAAGTGGAGCCAATCCAAAAGTCACTAGCTAGCGGAGGCATAAAAAATCTTAGTTTTGTTAAACTAATGCGTTCAGCAGCATTTGTTGATTTGGGGTGGGAGCCAAACATGCAGTTCAGCCTAACTACTTTATGCAAAGCCAAGTAACTTAAGAAAAGACGCAGCTTGTGCAAGCGGTTGTTATAATCATTCTTTCTAACCTTGCCATCAGTGGGAATCAGATCATCCATCAACTCCTTATACTCATCAAACGATCCACCACGACACTCTTTGATAATGGCAGTCTGGCAATCAACTAAAAAGGTTTTTATATCATCTAGTCGCTTCTTCGAAACTTCAGTTAAAGCGGCAACAAGAGCATCAGAACCATCGGAGGCACCTCTATAATTATTTATATACTCGGCAGGGTATGCTTCCTTACAGTATTCTTTAAGCTTTGGTGAAAAATCGGTTAAGAGTGAATTGAATTTCTCTTTACTGAAAGCATCTAAAAAAATCATTTTCCATGGCTCTGATTGGTAATTGAAATAGGTGTTGTTTGACGAGTGTCAGAATAGAAGTCAGCTTCCCGTTGTAATAAAAATTGATTTGTAACTTCTATATCTCTTGCCATTTTTTCAAAGCTAGCAGTCATCGTGTAAATTTTTGTGTTCTTTAACTGCGTATGCCTCATAAGATATTGAACCTCATTAAGCGGATACCCATAGCTTCCTCTAGGATGAGGAGCATAATTGACCATGTAGACACCATAAAAATGGCGCATTGAATGAGTTCCAATGTCATCAAATCTTGAGTCAGTTAAGCCAGCTCGTTGTAGGTTAAGATCCCATGCATCTTTAATAGTGCTTTGCGCAGATCTGTAATAAGGCTGATGCTCAAGCTGATCTGTTAGTTTGTTTGCGGTGGCACGGCCTTGTAAGAACACATACTCAGAATTTGATTCTGGTCTCTCTTCCTCTAGGTACTTCATCAGTTCATCAAAGAAAAACGATTTAAATGGCTCAATGAAGTGCACATCGAAATGGTCAATAGGCTTACCATTGAGTGTCTTATAATCAATGCCATGTAAATAGCTAATAACATCCTTATCGTGAAGTCTCACTTTCTCTTTAATTACATCTATATCGCGAAACCGCAACTTTTTAGCTTCAGAAAAACGCAACCCACCACCAAAGCAAAGTGAATACATGCACCTGTCTCGATGCGATTTGGTACTCAAAAGAAATCTACCAATTTCATCTATTGGGAAATGTTTTTCTTTTTTTACTTTAGGTTCTGGAGGCAATTTGAAAAAGTTTTTGATTTGAGCCACCTTTGCACCGCCGGAAATACAAGAAGCTAAATAGGAATGCTCTAACAGTGCTTTTCTTTGGCTTGATGACAACTCTCTGACAGCACCAAGCTCACGACCAACAGCAGTAAACGCCTGATCGACGTCAATAAGTCCATCCAGCTTTCGCTGCTGCATTAAACTGTACTCAAGTGCGTTTGATGCCGTGACAAATTCACATAAGCTTGAAATCATTCGTTTCGCTGACGTGCGCTTTAGAGGTATAGCATCAAGGTTTAATGCACATATTTTAGCTAATGGGTTTTTAGATTCTTTTCCATCGAGAAGGTAAGAAGGGTAGGCATAAAAGATATTTGTAAGCGTAGTTCTTAGATGGAAACCCGGTGAGTGTGAGCTGCTTTGTGATAAAGCCATCTCGAACTCTTGAGTATGCAGCACATCTGATGCCTCGATGAAGTAATCATAGAACTTGGCTAAATCTGAAGCCTTAGCTTTCACTGTGTTATAAGGTTGGCTACTCAGTATTAGATTATTAATATGCTCTTCAAGCTCAAGCACTGGGCCTGTGATTCTCGATACGAATGAATAAAAAATCACTCCATCGGGAGCGGTGAGTTCTCTCTTAATAATATTTTTAGTTTTTCTAGCCACTTCTTCCATTGCACCAAAAATTAACCTTTCAACATGTATATCTTACAATCAAAACCTTAAATTTGGTGCAATGAAGAAATTCTTTTTGCCAAGCTGTGATCGCGATAGCGAAAATGGTTTACTGAGCAAAAAAAAACCAGCACCTAAATTAATAGATACTGGTTCTTAAAAGTGGCACGCCCTGTAGGATTCGAACCTACGACCACATCCTTCGTCACACTATAGCTTTCGCTACCACCTATCGAGGCTTCGTGCGCTGGACTATACCTTTACCATAGCTTTGAAAGCGTTAGGTAGATGCCGTCTAGTCTCTACACCTTCCCAAAATTATTGGGCTTGGCTCGGGATTGCCAACTCGTTAAAGTAAGGTTTCCCCGAATTTGACATCTTACACTCTTATCGTTTCCAAAAAGAGGCCCAATCTGAATGCTAGAAAAATCTAGCCAATTAGAAGGGACGTGCTCTATCCAGCTGAGCTAAGGGCGCTTTATTTTGCTTTTCAACTATATCTAGCTAAAAAACGAAATTCAAATTGTTTGTACGCTCATTGCACCAAGTTAGGTTACAAAGCCTCTAGTCAGTCATCTTAGTTCATTACACCAGAAATAACCTAATATAAGAACCTATGACCACATCCTTAGAAGGGACGTGCTCTATCCAGCTGAGCTAAGGGCGCGCTACAGGGACAGGATTATACGAGTTCAAGCGCTTAAATCAACGGGTTTTCATAACATTCTGATCTGAATGCCTAAAAAAAGGGCACTAAAGCGATAAATGTTCAAAAACACCTCAAAGCAAACGTTTGCGTATGGATGTTAAATAGATTTTCTGCGACAATGCGCCGCAAATAATTTGCCTTCTCAATTTAAAAAGGAAAGTCATGACTGCTCAAAATATAGATGGAACTCTCATTTCCCAAACTGTTCGATCCGAAGTTGCAGCACGTGTGAAAGCTCGCGTTGAGGCTGGCCTTCGTGCTCCTGGTCTTGCAGTTGTTTTAGTTGGTGAAGATCCAGCTTCTCAAGTTTACGTTGGCAGTAAGCGCCGTGCGTGTGAAGAAGTTGGCTTTGTCTCTAAGTCTTTTGACCTTCCTGCGACAACGTCGGAAGAAGAGTTGTTGGCACTTATCGATGAGTTGAACAACGACGCAGAAATCGATGGCATTCTTGTTCAGTTGCCACTTCCTGCTGGCATCGATGCAACGCACGTTCTTGAGCGTATTCACCCAGAGAAAGATGTTGATGGCTTCCACCCTTACAACGTGGGTCGTCTAGCGCAGCGTATTCCTAAGCTTCGTTCTTGTACGCCAAAAGGCATCATTACGCTGCTTGACCGTTACAACATCGAACTACGCGGTAAGCACGCGGTTGTGGTTGGCGCATCAAACATCGTTGGTCGCCCAATGACACTTGAGCTGCTTCTTGCTGGTTGTACGACAACAACTTGTCACCGCTTTACCAAAGACCTAGAAGGCCACGTTCGTCAAGCTGACCTTGTTGTGGTTGCAGTTGGTAAGCCAAACTTCATTCCTGGTGAGTGGATTAAGAAAGGCGCTGTTGTGGTCGATGTGGGCATCAACCGTCTTGAATCAGGCAAACTAGTCGGTGACGTGGAATACGATAAAGCACGTGAGAACGCGAGCTTCATTACTCCAGTACCGGGCGGTGTTGGCCCAATGACAGTAGCAAGCTTGATTGAGAACACGATGCTGGCTTGCGAGCAGTTCCATACGAAGAAGTAGATTCGAGATTCGAGATTCGAGATTCGAGATTCGAAGAAATAAAAAGGGTTGACGATAAACGTCAACCCTTTTGCTTTTTGAGGGAGTAAGAAGAAGTGCTTGAGCCAAAGCTCCTTCCTCTACTCTCTCGAAGCGAAGCGTTCCCGATTCCAGAAGCGCAGCGCTCTAATAGGTTACAAACTCAGAATCACGCCAGCGATTGATGCGCTCATCAGGTTCGCCATTACGCCTGCTGCGATTGCGCGGAAGCCGTATTTCGAGATGAATGAACGCTTCTCTGGTACTAATGAACCTAGGCCACCAATCAACATCGCCATGGTTGAGATGTTTGCGAAACCACACAGTGCGAAGGTCACGATAGCTTGTGAGTGTGCGCTTAGCTGAGACTTCACTTCCATCAGTTGGATGAAGGCTACGAACTCGTTTACCACAATCTTGTTACCGATCAGGGAGCCAGCCACGATAGCTTCATTCCAAGGAATACCTAGCAACCATGCGATTGGTGCGAATAGGTAGCCAAGCACTAGCTCGAAGCTCAGTTCCATACCGAATAGACCACCGAACCAGCCTAGAATGCCGTTTAGCATCGCGATAACACTCACGAACGCCAATAGGGTTGCACCTACCGCTACTGCGATACGTAGACCAGACATTGCGCCGTCTGCCATTGCTTCAACCACGTTGGTCGCGCGTGGCATTTCTACTTGGTCTAGATCCATATCCTGTGCTGCGCTGTCTGTCTCTGGCATCATGATTTTAGCCATTAGAAGACCCGCAGGTGCTGACATGAATGCCGCCGCGATCAGGAAGTTAAGATCCACACCCAGTGATGCGTAACCCACTAGCGTGCCACCTGCAACCGATGCCAAACCACCAGTCATTACTGCGAAGAACTGAGAATCGCTCATGTGCTTCAGGTATGGCTTTACTACTAGCGGCGCTTCAATCATACCAACGAAGATGTTCGCTGTTGCAGACAGCGATTCTGCACGGCCTGTACCTAGCAAACGCTGTAGGCCACCACCGATTAGGTTGATCACTTTTGGCATTAGACCAATGTGGTACAAACCAGAAATCAGCGCTGAGAAGAAGACGATGATACCTAGTACATTAATCGCGAAGGTAAAGCCACCTGTTGCTAGGTTGCCAAATAGGAACGCGATGCCCTCTTGACCGTAGTTGATTAGGTTAGAAACTGCGCCAGTTACGGCGTTAAGTGCTTCTTTACCCGCTGGTACGTAAAGTACCAATAGCGCGAAGATTACTTGCAGAGCAAAAGCCAAAGACACCGTTCGTAGACGAATGTTCTTACGGTTAGTCGAAAGCAGCCATGCTACGAATAGGATGACTACGATACCAAGAATTGAGTTCATAAAATGAATCCGACAAAAGGGGGAACAGGAAAGGCGTCGGATTGTATAGAGCGTGAAAAATGCTGCAAGTTGGGGATGTTAACAGGCTGAGAATCTCGCCTGACCACTCTTTAACCAGCAAAATAACTCATTGAATTAAATAAAGATAAACGTTTGCCTAAAGTTATTATTTCCAAATGGAAAAGATGTTTCTGGATTTGGAAAAATTTTGTGATTCAAATCACCTTATGTATTCCCTACTTCGGAATCGAAATATACGGGGCTAATCGCTGATCCCAATGGCAAGGCGATCCGATCTTTTGTTTGATGAATTCGATCACTGCTGAGATCTTTTTCGGCATATGCTGACGACTTGGGTACACCGCATAAAACGGCATGGATTGGCTAGCTCTCCAATCAGGTAGAAGCTGGATCAATTTGCCTGAGCGGAACTCATCCCCCAGTAAATAAGTGGCTAAGTAAGCAATCCCCCACCC
This sequence comes from Vibrio sp. CUB2, assembly GCF_001557945.1. Lineage (NCBI taxonomy): Bacteria > Pseudomonadati > Pseudomonadota > Gammaproteobacteria > Vibrionales > Vibrionaceae > Vibrio > Vibrio sp. CUB2. The sequence goes on from NZ_LNRB01000013.1 coordinate 100,313, forward strand.
TGCGATTGCAGCATCACGCACAGCTTCTGCTAAATCAACCGAGTAGTTACCAGAGACTTTCACATTAAGCTCTTGTTCGCGATTGGTGAAGGCCCAACTGGTGTAGTCACGCTCCCAACTGCGGTAAATAAGGCAGTTATGCTGCGACAAGTCATTCGGTTCGGTTGGCGTATCGAACTTGAGTAAGTAATCCGGCGATGCCGCTACCACAAATTGGCAATCTGCTAATCGCTGAGCAATGTAGCCTTCTGGTAAGTGTTCATTGTTGGTGATCCACAAATCCAAACCTTCTTCGAGCATATCAACTTTGTAATCGAACAAATGCACCTCGACTTGCAGTTGCGGGTATTTCTCACGAAGTTCTTGAATGGCAGGAATGATGTGCAGCGTGCCAAAAGACTGCGACAACCCAAGACGAACCAAACCGGCGACTTCATCGCGTTGGCTTTCCATCTCTAACGTTGCGCTGCTAACGGCTTGCACCACTTGTTCACAATGATGATAGAAGGTTTGCCCCGCTTCGGTTGGCGTGAAGCTGCGCGTGGTGCGTTGCACAAGCTTGATGCCTAGTGACGCTTCCAACTGGCTGAGCTGTTTACTAACGTGAGAAACAGACACGCCTAGGCTCTTTGCCGCAGCGGTAAAGTTCTTATGTTTGATCAACGCTGAGAAGATCACCATTTGTGCAGCACGTTCAGATAACACGCAAACCTCGTTTCAAATAGAAAAAACAAAGGGCTCCGAAGAGCCCATTTTTATTCGTTTATACATTCAACCTAGAATGTGATGCGGTCAGCTAAGTGACTTACCGCCAGTGCGAAGTAGTAAGAGCGGTTCCACTTCATTAACACATTGTAGTTGTTGTACACCAAGTAAGTACGACCGTTCTCATCGTCTGGCATGATCAACCAAGCTTTGATGTCTTCGTCCAGCTTAGGAAGTGGGCTGCCATCGTATTTGGTGATCCCAAGCTTACTCCACTCTTGCAGGTACTTACCTTTTTCCGCTTCGCGACCTTGCAGGTTATGGTCGATGCCGTGTGGCACTTTAACCTGACGACCCCAAGTGAACTTATCATCCCAGCCAGATTTACTTAGGTAGTTCGCAGTAGAAGCAAACACGTCCGCTTCTGATTGCCAGATGTCTTTCTTGCCGTCGCCATTACCATCCGCGGCAAAGCGTAGGAATGAGCTTGGCATAAACTGACATTGACCCATCGCACCGGCCCAAGAGCCTTTGAAGTTCTCTAGCTCGATATGGCCTTCATCTAGGATTTGTAGCGCCGCCATGGTTTCTTTACGGAAGAACTCTTCACGACGACCTTCAAACGCCATGGTCGACAACGCGTCGATCACACGGAAATTACCAGTAAACTTACCGAAGTTACTTTCCACGCCCCAAAGTGCAACGATAAAGCGCGGCTGCACGCCAAACTCATCACCAATGCGTTTAAGTTCAGCGTAGTGTTCTTTATACAGTTGCTTCGCTTGTTTTACCTTCCACTCAGGTACCGCGCGCGGAATGTATTCGTCTAACGTCAGTTTCTTCTCAGGTTGGTTACGATCGGCTTTTACCGCGCGTGGTTTGTATTCCACATCAGCAAAAGCGGCACTGATCACCTGTTCGGAAATGCCTTTATCACGCGCTTCTGCACGCAATTTATTTAGGTATTCATCAAAGCCATCGCTGCTTGCAAAGGCTGAAGTGCACATACCAACGCTGAGCATTGCTGCCAGTATCTTTTTCATATCGCCCTCCTTGAGCGAGGCAGAATTCCCAGATGAAAAGCGGTGACGTTATTCGCCTTTCTGCTGGGCTTTTTGTTCTTTGTATTTTTCTAGTAGGTTTTCCGGCGGAGGCGGAACCTGTAGGAAGAAACCATCATTAATTAATGACGTTTTCACTTTCTCGACATCAACTTGTGCCAAAGTACGACCATCAAGTTTGATTGTCATCACCGGCATAGGCTTACCGAACATCTGCATTAACGTGTCAGGAACCTGTGAGAAATCATCCTTTTTCGGAATATAGAGATAAGTGCCTTCTTTTCTGGAGCTTTTATAAATAGAACAAAGCATGACGAGCCTTTTGTGCTGATTTACCCGCTTTGAATGCGGATTTTGTTGAAAACGTAAAATTCTCGCAAACTTGATAGCAAATTTGAGATTAATTCACTTATTTGCCCGCTTGAGAACTTGCTGCGCTAAAGGATGAAATATAACATGACAGACCTAGTTTAAGGCAACGCTCTTTCAATAAAGGCAAGAAGTCCACGATGACCCATTCACCTGACCTTAAAGGTAGCAGTTTTACATTGTCAGTTTTACACCTTTCTGACAACGAGATCGCTAAGACTGTCGAATTTTTGCAAGAAAAGGTTTCTCAAGCACCCTCTTTCTTCGCATCCGCACCTCTGGTTATCAATATAGCAAAAGTAGAAGGCGATATTGATTTCACCGCACTTAAACAAGGCATCGCCGATGCAGGGTTTATTCCGGTTGGTGTGACTGGCTGTAAAGATAAGCGTGTTCAAAACCTTGCCTCAGAAGCGGGCTTCGCCATCATGTCTGCGAGCAAATCTCCAACTCAAGCACCAGCGAAAATGGCGCCGACCAAAATCGTTCGTACGCCTGTACGTTCTGGTCAGCAGATTTACGCCAAAGACGGTGACTTGGTTGTACTAGCACACGTTAGTGCTGGTGCAGAAGTGATTGCTGATGGCTCTATCCACATTCATGGCACCCTACGCGGACGTGCCATTGCTGGGGCGAGCGGCCAACAAGAAGCACGAATTATTTGTCACGATTTACAAGCTGAACTGGTTTCCATTGCAGGAGATTACTGGTTGAGCGATCAAATTGAGAGTGAGTATTGGCAAAAGAAAGTAATGATCAGTAAAGCCGAAGAATCATTACATCTAGAAACACTCACGATTTAGTCTAAAAAGGAAATAAAATGGCACGCATTATTGTAGTAACGTCTGGTAAAGGTGGCGTTGGTAAAACCACTTCAAGCGCAGCCATCGCCTCTGGTCTGGCTCTTAAGGGCAAAAAGACTGCGGTGATCGATTTTGATATCGGCTTGCGTAACCTCGATCTTATCATGGGCTGTGAACGCCGCGTGGTGTATGACTTTGTTAACGTCATCAACGGTGAAGCAACGCTTAACCAAGCGATGATCAAAGACAAGCGCACAGATAACCTATTCATCCTTCCAGCTTCTCAAACACGTGATAAAGACGCGCTAACCAAAGATGGCGTGCAACGTGTGTTCACTGAGTTGGATGAAATGGGCTTCGACTTCATCATCTGTGACTCTCCAGCAGGGATCGAGCAAGGTGCTCTGATGGCGCTGTACTACGCAGATGAAGCGATTGTAACGACCAACCCAGAAGTGTCTTCGGTACGTGACTCTGACCGTATCCTAGGTATTTTGGATTCTAAGTCTCTACGTGCTGAGCAAGGTCTAGAGCCAGTTAAGCAGCACTTACTACTGACCCGTTACAACCCTTCTCGCGTAACACAAGGTGAGATGCTAAGCGTTGAAGACGTAGAAGAGATCCTACACATTTCTCTACTGGGCGTGATTCCAGAGAGCCAAGCAGTACTGAATGCATCAAACAAAGGTGTGCCAGTGATCTTTGACGAGAACACAGACGCGGGCATGGCTTACTCTGATACGGTAGACCGCCTACTGGGTAACCAGGTTGAATTTCGTTTCCTTACTGAGGAGAAGAAAGGACTCTTTAAACGACTATTCGGAGGCTAGACATGTCACTACTAGAATTTTTCCGCCCACAAAAGAAAACTTCTGCGAATCTAGCCAAAGAGCGTTTGCAGATCATCGTTGCTGAGCGTCGTAGCCAGAACGATCCTGCGCCTTCTTACTTGCCTCAATTGAAAGAGGATATTTTGAAGGTGATCAGCAAATACGTTGCAATTGATCCAAACATGGTGGATTTGACGTTTGAGCATAAGGACGATGATATTTCCGTTCTTGAGCTAAACGTGAAGCTGCCAGAAGACGAGAAGTAATTACTTTTCAACTTTACTTGAGCGCTCTAGACACTTGAGCACTCAAAGCAAAAGACAAATGCGTGTTACAAAAAAGGTTGGCGATAATGCCAACCTTTTTTATTTGGTACTTACTTCAGCACCTTATTCATCTTCTCGCCGAGTAATTCAAGACGCCAGCCTTGCATCACATCCGGTAGACGCGCTGGGTCACGGTCTTTCTTCCATACCCAACTGATGATTTGGTTAATCTGCTTTTTAGACGCCAAGAACTCGGTCGCCAAGCCTGACTTTTGCGACGCTACCTTCACCACATCCTTCATGTTCTTGAAGATTTGCTTGTAGCCTGGGTAATCCATCAAACGTTCGATTTTCGCTGGGTAATCATCGGCAGGTGTTTGCTTTGCACTTTTCACGATAGCCGCAATTCGTGCGCCGTGGCGGTTAATCGCACGAATGTCGATGCCTTCCGCTTCCACCTTCTTAAAGTTTGTCAGCCCAAGGCGAGCCACCGTCAGCAAGTCGCCCTCTTTGAAAATGAAGTTCAACGCAAGGTCGCGCTTGATCGCTTCGCGGTAACGCCACGTCGCTAAAGGTTTAAGAATCGCAAGTTCAGCGGGTCTTAGCTGCCATGCACCTTTGATGTCTAGGTAGACGGTTTCTTCATTTAAGTTACGAATACGCTTTGATACCAGTAGGTCGCTCTCTTGCTGAACCGCTTCCCACCAGCCAGCTTCGTTGACTTTATCTAATAGCTTCTCGTAAAGAGGCATTAGGTAGTGCACGTCAGCCGCGGCGTAATCAAGCTGCTTTTGAGTCAGTGGACGCGCCATCCAATCAGTGCGAGACTCACTCTTATCTAACTCTACGCCAAGGTATTCTTCCACCAGCGTAGCAAAGCCCGTCGACAGGCCATGACCTAGGAAAGCCGCCATCAACTGCGTATCGACCATTGGGAATGGTGTGCAGCCAAAGGCATTTTGGAAGACTTCTAAATCTTCACCGCACGCATGCAGCACTTTGAGTACTGAGGTGTCTTTTAACAACTCGACGAACGATGTCATGTCAGTCAGTTCGGTCGGGTCGATAAGGGAAAGTTGTTTGCCATCGAAAAGCTGAATCAAACCTAGTTGCGGATAGTAAGTCCTGATTCGCACGAATTCGGTATCCAGCATAACTACGTCGGCTTCTCTTGCTAGAGCGCAGACTTCTTCTAGGTCTTTGTTTTTCGTAATGATCTGATAATTCACATGCTTCTCGCTATAAAAAAATGCCAGCAAAACGCTGGCATTCTAACACTATTTGGCAATAAATGATTGTTGCACAAAGAAATCCGCTTATGCGCTCTTCTTCGCTAGCTCTGCGTCGTTCTCTTCACGCAGTACGCGACGAAGGATCTTACCTACGTTGGTCTTCGGTAGATCTTCACGGAACTCAACCAACTTCGGCACTTTGTAGCCAGTTAGGTGTTGGCGACAGTGTGCAATCACTTCGTCTTTGGTTAGGCTTGGATCGCGTTTTACAACGTAGATCTTAACCAACTCACCAGACACTTCGTGAGGCTGACCGATTGCCGCAACTTCTAACACTTTACCGTGCAGTGCAACCACGTCTTCGATTTCGTTCGGGTAAACGTTGAAGCCAGAGACAAGAATCATGTCTTTCTTACGGTCAACGATATGCAGGAAGCCTTCATCATCAAACTTAACGATGTCACCCGTCGATAACCAACCGTCTTCGTTGATCACTTCTTTGGTCGCTTCTGGGCGCTGCCAGTAACCTTGCATCACTTGAGGACCGCGAACTTGAAGCTCGCCTGTCTCAGTATTTGCTAGTGGGTTACCTTCTTCATCCACAATACGTACTTCAGTTGATGGTACAGGCAGACCGATAGAGCCGTTGTATTCCACTAGGTCGTGCGGGTAAGCCGCCACCAATGGAGAACATTCTGTTAGACCGTAACCTTCTAGTAGGTAACAGCCTGTGGTCTTTTGCCATTTTTCAGCGACGGCGCGTTGCACTGCCATACCACCACCTACTGCTAGGCGAAGGTTGCTGAAATCTAGCTCATGGAAATCTTCGTTGTTCACTAGCGCGTTAAACAGCGTGTTTACGCCAGTAATTGCAGTGAACTGGTATTTTTGTAGCTCTTTCACAAAGCCCGGAATATCACGCGGGTTAGTGATAAGCAGGTTGTTGCCACCCATTTCAACGAACAGTAGACAGTTCACTGTTAGTGCGAATACGTGGTAAAGCGGCAGCGCCGTTACAACAAGCTCGCGACCCGGAGACAATACTGGACCATAAGCACCTTTCGCCTGCATTACGTTAGCAATCATGTTGCGGTGCGTCAGGATTGCGCCTTTCGCTACGCCCGTTGTACCACCAGTGTACTGTAGGAATGCAATATCATCGCCAGACATAAATGGTTTCACGTACTGAAGACGACGACCTTTGTGCAGTGCTTTACGCATTGAGATTGCACCCGGTAGATCGTACTTAGGCACCATGCCCTTCACGTACTTAACCACGAAGTCGACAAGTGTACCTTTAGCACGTGGCAGCATTTGACCAAGGCTGGTTAGAACCACGTGTTTCACTGGCGTGTTTTCTACGATCTGCTCTAGTGTGTTCGCGAAATTAGAAACGATAACGATCGCCGTTGCGCCAGCATCGTTTAGCTGGTGCTCAAGCTCACGAGGAGTGTAAAGTGGGTTCACGTTCACAGCGATACAGCCTGCACGCAAAATACCAAATAGCGCGACAGGGTATTGAAGCAGGTTTGGCATCATAAGAGCAACGCGGTCGCCCTTCTTCAGCTTAAGTTCGTTTTGTAGGTATGCGGCGAATGCGCGGCTACGCTCTTCCAATTTGCGGAAGGTCATGACCGAGCCCATGTTCATGAATGCCGGCTGGTCTGCGTATTTTTGAACAGACTGCTCGAACATTTCTACCAAAGACTCATATTGCTCTGGATTAATGGTTTCAGGTACGTCACTTGGATAACGTGAAAGCCATGGTTTATCCACGATGTTACTCCTCGTTTATAACTGGCTAAAAAATAGCGTCCTTTTTATTTTGAGCACTATTACAGCACAGCAAACGTGCTTGAGCACGTAACTCTCAAACACTTGTTTAAATTTTGTTAACTACACCAAGAATTCGCTTTGCGACCTCGAGTGTTTGCTCTAAATGGCAATGATGCCCACCCGCGACAGAAACCACATTCGGTGGATTTTCGCCCCAATCGACTTGGTTAGACTGTAAATGCTGAAATCCTTTGTCACCCAATATGATTAGGTGCGGACAGCGTATTTGGCTGGTGATCGAGTTCGCGTGATCCTGTGCCATGCGATAAAGAGAATCGCACTTTAATTTGGCATCGTGTCGCCAAAACCATTGGTTATCACGACATTCAGTTCCGCGCTCTACGATTGGCATCAACTGCTCGGCGGTCAGGTGATTCGCTTGCATGCGTAGCTTTAACGCCAGATCGAAAGAAGCGATAGCTCGCTCCGGTTTGTTGCGTTGACGTTGCCGGCTAAGGACACCATCACGCAGTCGTTTTACGCTATTGGAAGGCTGTTCTGCGAGTGGACCCGCTCCTTCAATTTGCACTAACGCTTCGACCTGTTCAGGAAAGGCAGCACTATAGCAACTTGCGATTAAAGCGCCTAGTGAATGCCCTACTAACACCAGTCTGTTTGGCGATAATTCATCCAATAATTGGTGTAAATCAGCAATGTAGTCGTGGAAAGGGTAGTAATTGTCTGAGGATTTATGACTGGATAAGCCATGACCAAATAGGTCAATTGCCAGTAAATGAAGATCAGGGTTGTGCTGATGGATGGCGTTCATCAAGGTTTTGAAGCTGCCTGCGTTATCCATCCACCCATGAAGAAAAACGACTGAACAAGCAGTCGTTTTTTCGTTTCCGATCTCTAAGGCTGCCATGCTCCCATTTGGGAGTTCGAAACGGCGCTCATTCATCACAGATTATTTAACCTTCTTGATCACCTTGCCGTCTTGAGGGAAATCATTTCGCCACATTCGGCAGTTAATGGAGTAACAAGGGTAGTAATAGGTTGGCGTGTCGTACATACGTACGCGCTCTTCAATCTTCCATAAGCGGTAACCATCGCCTTTGATTACTGGGAAGATGTATTGGTGTTCACCAATTTTACCTTCTTCTTCGCCCGCACCTTTACCAACCACGGTAATGATTCGACCTTTACTGAAAGCTACTGGCTCTAGGTAACCATCAAAATAAACCGCGAAGCGACCCGTTGGTTCTTGGTCGATGTCTGGCTTGCCTGATTTGCTGATTGGTAGGTTTACGATCTCCAGGCGCGTTTGGTCTTTCAAGTTATCTACTTTCGCGATAACACCACCAAGACGGACATCATTAGCAGCCTGTCCTTGGTCTTCAGCAAAGGCTTTGTAATCCGTCAAAACCTGCTCGGTGCTTGCATTCAGATCTTCAGGAAGAGAACTACAGGCAGAAAGCCCGAATGCCGCGATAATAACCAGAAAAATACGTCCAGAAAGTTTCATAAACCCCCACTATAAATTCGTTGTTTTACACATAGATATCGACACCAAGTAACTGAGCAAGTTCCTCTTTCTTCGCTCGATTCATGACGTCCATATACTGTTCCATTGCTTTGCGAGCATGACCCTCGGGCAAATCATATTGCACTTGAGCGCGATGAATCTGAGACTCATCCACTTGCTTAATGGAATGCGCGACAGCGTTCGCCACCTTAGAAGGTTGACCAACAGGCTGCTTATCTTGAGCTTTCTTTACCTGCCCTTTTTTACCGACTTTGTTGGTGCGATTTGCACCCGGTATTAACGCAGGAGGTAAACCATTGATAGACGCCATAACGCTCCATAAAAATACAGGGCAAACGCCCTGCACTTTGTCATGTCATTGAAAGTCCGATTATTCGCGACCCGGAAGTTTCTTCCACGTCACATTATCACGCAGATAAACCGGGCTCGATTCTTCTACTGGGACTGTGTTGCCTTTCTCAAGTTCCTGCTCAGCAAGAATCACAATGTCTTGCGAATCAGGGTAAAGAACATCGCCACTGGTGACGTTGAATGGCAGTTTGCCAAGATCTTCTTGGTAAGCATCCCAACCAGTACCCGCTTTAGTCCACGTTTTGTCGTCTGCTTGTGCTTCTTCCGCTAGACGCGCTGGTGGGATAACACATTCTGGATCCACACCTGCCCATTCACCGTTTTCTTGGCGAGTATAACGTGCCCAGTAAACTTCACCCATGCGCGCATCAATCGCAACCGCGGCATCCGTTGCACCGTGCAGGCGGTAGCTTGCTTGTGCCATAGCAGCCAGCGTTGAAACGCCGATCATTGGTAAGTCAGCACCGAACGCCAAACCTTGTGCGATACCAATACCGATACGAACGCCAGTAAAGCTGCCCGGACCACGACCAAACGCCAATGCGTCTAGATCTTGTAGAGTCAGCCCCGCTTCTTTCAGTACCTCGTCCACCATAGGCAGTACTTTCTTAGTGTGGTCACGAGGAGCCACTTCACTGCGTGAAATCACTCGGTCATTAACCAGTAGCGCAACTGAACAGTTCTCAGTTGCCGTATCGATAGCAAGAATTTTTGCGCTCATGTAACTCTCTACAATTCTTCTTTAATTTATTGATGCCGCAGCGCATTAGTCTGCGGCAGGTTGTTCTGTTTTTAGGAATGTTTTGATTCGTTCCAAATCCCGTGTTCTTGGGATTGGCGGTAAACTACCGAGGAAGATGCCACCATAATCACGCGTTACCAAACGGTTGTCGCAAATGATTAAGGCACCATGGTCTTTTTGGTCTCGAATCAAACGTCCTACGCCCTGCTTTAACGTGATAACCGCATCTGGGATTTGCACTTCTGCAAACGGCTCACCACCACGTAATCGACAATCTTCGATTCGGGCTTTGAGTAGCGGGTCATCAGGGGCAGTAAACGGTAATTTGTCGATGATAACACAGCTCAGCGCATCACCTCTAACATCGATCCCTTCCCAGAATGCACCCGTCGCCACCAGCAGTGCATTACCCAGTTCCATAAACTCCGCAAGGGTCTTTTGTTTGCTCATCTCACCTTGCATTAGCACAGGCAGATCCAGTACTTCACGGAAGCGTTCACCAAGCTCACGCATCATGCTGTGCGAAGTACACAGGAAGAAACAACGCCCGTCGTTCTCTTCAATCACAGGCGCAAGCATTCGCACCAGTTTGTCGGCTAAGCCTGGGCTGTTTGGTTCTGGTAAATAACGAGGCACACACAAACGTGCTTGCTTCTCGTAATCGAACGGAGATGGCAACGAAAACTGCTGCTTCGGCTTCAATCCAAGACGGTCGGTAAAGTGTTTAAAATCACCCGATACCGCGAGCGTTGCAGACGTGAAAATCCACGCGCCTTGTTTGATTTCGATTTGCTCATGGAATTTATCCGCCACCGATAGCGGCGTAATGTGCAGAGCAAAGTGGCGGGGAGACGTGTCGTACCAGTATGAGTAACCGGTAATATCAACATCACAGACGCGGTCAATTCGTCCTTTGATCAGGTTGGCACGCTCAAAGGCAGTATCCAGCAATTGGCTTCGACCTAGCACCAGTTTCAACACATCAATCGCCAAATCTAAACTATCGGTTAAACGCACCAACTCACGCTTGATCGATTCAGATTGCAACGCCTCACGCCAGTTACCACGAAAGCCCGGCTCACCCAGTACGATGCGCATATCCATGGCACTTTGCATCAGCTTATCGCCCACTTTTTGTAGCTGGCGCATGTCTTTTGCTTCAGTACGGTAGGCAATCTCAATGTCCTTAGCGAGCTCTTGGATCTGACGGCTAGAGATCGATTGTCCGAAGTATTCACTGGCAATGTCTGGAAGCTGGTGGGCTTCGTCGAAGATAAACACGTCAGCTTCTGGGATCAATTCACCAAAGCCGGTTTCTTTGATCGCAAGGTCTGCAAGGAACAAGTGGTGGTTAACGACAACAATGTCTGAATCCATCGCGCGTTTGCGTGCTTTTAAGACGAAACAATCGGTGTAGCTCGGACACTCTTTACCCAAACAGTTGTCGTTGGTTGAGGTAATGGTTGGGATGATCATGCTGTCTTCTGGCAGGTCCTCACAATCCCCTAAATCGCCCGTTTTGGTTTCAGACGACCAAGTGCGAACCTTTACCAATTGGGTCAACAATGTTGGATCGGCTTGATTAGTATGACTCTCGACCATTTGTCGGCTTAGACGATCCAAACATAGGTAGTTGGAGCGACCTTTTAGTAGCGCGACTTGTCCATAAAAGCCTAAAGCACTGACCATCAACGGCAGGTCACGGTGATACAACTGCTCTTGCAGGTTCTTCGACCCCGTACTGATGATGACTTTTTTGCCGCTCAAGAGCGCAGGCACAAGGTAAGCGAAGGTCTTCCCCGTTCCCGTCCCTGCTTCAACCACCAGCTGAGTTTGGTCTTTGATCGCACTGCTGACAGCTTCTGCCATATCGATTTGTGGCTGGCGAGCTTGAAAGCCCGGAATGGCTTTGCCTAACGCGCCCTCAGAGGAGAATGTTTTTGCGATCATGCCTGACATCTGGTTGGAAAAATTGTCGAGAGTATATCAGGAGTTGAGCGTAAACATCAGCCAACAAAAGCACTAGGTTTTAGCATCGCGCGGATAATTTGTTGAAACCGCGCCGAGAATAGATTATTTATGAAGTCAGATTGCAGTACGATTCACGCTTCTGACGTGACCCTTTTATTCGTACGCTAGAAAAATAATGCCTGGAAGTATCTGATTTATGGAAAAGAAAACACTGTTAACCCATTGTTCTGACGCACCGGGTTTGATCTCAAAAATCACCAATATCTGTTATAAACATCAGCTGAATATCGTTCATAATAACGAGTTTGTTGATAACACCAGTGGGCACTTTTTCATGAGAACCGAGTTGGAGGGTTACTTCAACGATCAAACGCTACTCGCCGATTTAGACCAAGCACTGCCACAAGGTGCAAAACGCAAACTTATCAGCTCTCGCCGCAAACGCATCGTCATTCTAGTAACCAAAGAAGCGCACTGTCTGGGTGATATTCTGATGAAGACTTACGATGGCAGCTTAGATGTTGAAATTGCTGCGGTAGTTGGTAACTACGACAAACTGCAAACACTCACGGAGCGTTTTGATATTCCTTACCATCACGTTACTCACGAAGATCTTAGCCGTGAAGAGCACGAGCAGAAGATGCTTGAAGTGATTGATCAATATGATGCCGATTATCTAGTTCTTGCGAAATACATGCGTGTTCTCACTCCGACTTTCGTAGAGAAATACCGTCATAAGATCATCAACATCCACCACAGTTTCTTACCCGCTTTCATCGGTGCAAAGCCATATCAGCAGGCTTACGACCGCGGTGTGAAGATCATCGGTGCTACGGCGCACTTCGTAACAAATGACTTGGATGAAGGTCCAATCATCAAGCAGGACGTTATTCCAGTGGATCACACGTTCAGCGCACAAGATATGGCGCAAGCAGGTCGCGATGTAGAGAAGAACGTATTGAGCAAGGCTCTGAACAAAGTGATCAATGACCACGTTTTTGTTTACGGCAATAAGACGGTTATTCTTTAAGTTCACCGCATTTAAAAAAAGGGTTGCTCATTTGGCAACCCTTTCTTTTTTATAGTTATTCAGAGCCAACTTATTCAGCCTGCTCAGACTCCACAATACGCTTAAGTGAATGCGGGTGCAGCTTGATACAAATGCCTTGATACTTAAACGCCACGGTTGGGTTGTTCAAGCGTTCGCCTTCCCCTTTCGGGCTCGACAGTTTGATCTTCACACCTAGCTCTTCTAACTCCTCAAAACGCGCGCCAAACGCTGGGTAAGTGTGTTTCAAATCAGCAAGAAACTCATCTGCGGTATCGGCGTGAGATGGAATCACGAACTCCACATGCTCCCAACTTTCGCTTGGGTAGATTTTGCCTTCCGCAGGGTATGGCAACTCCAGACACTCTATCTTCCAGCCACGGCTTTCTAACGCTTTGCCGAATTCAATAACAATAATCGGGCGACCGTTGATTTTCGCTTGTGAAATCACCTTACCGTATTTAATCCATGCTTCATGCGCGGCTTTCGCTGTTTCAGTATCGTTAATACGCAACGCAATATGGTCAGCTTGAGCAAAGCTCAGATCCAGTTTTAACAGGGATGCAAGCTCTTCAATCTTCGCCATAAATGCATCCAGATCTTGGATCATCAATTCAGGCGCTAGGCGTTTTTCAACTAGTTGAGTCGTCATTGTGGCTCTCTTATGGGGCGATTTATCTCATTACTCTGCGCGCAATAGTAAACGCAAACCAAGCCACATTTCCATTCAATCGAAAAAGTATAAATTTCCCCAATTCCTCTCTGTATGAAAAGCAATAAAGTTGTTATCATTAGCCCCATTTTTGTGAACTCCAACAGAACTCGGCACTTACTTCGCCGAGTTCTTCGTCCTTGAATTGAAGGAAACGCGTGTGAATATCCAAGCACTTATTAATGACAAAGTATCTCAGGCTCTAGAAGCCGCTGGCGCACCTGCAGGCAGTCCTGCTGCAGTACGCCAATCAGCAAAGCCACAATTTGGTGACTACCAAGCAAACGGCGTAATGGGCGTTGCTAAAAAACTGGGTACTAACCCACGAGAATTTGCACAGAAAGTACTGGATGTTCTAGACCTAGACGGTATTGCGAGCAAGACAGAAATCGCTGGTCCTGGTTTCATCAACATTTTCCTAAGCGAAGAATTCTTAGCAAAACAAGCGGAAGCAGCACTTGCTGATTCACGTCTTGGCGTTGCAGCAGACGAAGCTCAAACTATCGTTGCTGACTACTCTGCACCAAACGTTGCTAAAGAAATGCACGTTGGTCACCTACGTTCAACCATCATTGGTGATGCAGTAGTACGTACTCTTGAGTTCCTAGGTCACAAAGTGATCCGTGCGAACCACATCGGTGACTGGGGTACTCAGTTCGGTATGCTTATCGCAAACCTTGAGCGTGTACAACAAGAGTCTGGCGAAGTTTCTATGGAACTGGCTGACCTTGAAGGCTTCTACCGTGAGTCTAAGAAACTGTACGACGAAGACGAAGAATTCGCAGTGAAAGCACGTAACTACGTTGTGAAACTGCAAAGCGGCGACGAGTTCTGCGCAGAAATGTGGAAGAAGCTGGTTGACGTAACCATGATCCAAAACCAACGTAACTACGATCGTCTAAACGTATCTCTATCTCGTGATGACGTAATGGGCGAGAGCATGTACAACGACATGCTACCTAAGATCGTAGCAGACCTTAAAGCACAAGGTCTTGCGGTTGAAGATGACGGCGCGCAAGTTGTGTTCCTTGAAGAATTCAAGAACAAAGACGGCGAAGCGATGGGCGTTATCGTTCAGAAACGCGACGGCGGCTTCCTATACACAACAACGGACATCGCATGTGCGAAATACCGTTACGAAGAACTAGGCGCGGACCGCGTACTTTACTTCATCGACTCTCGTCAGCACCAACACCTAATGCAAGCTTGGACTATCGTTCGTAAAGCGGGTTACGTACCAGAGTCAGTATCTCTTGAGCACCACGCGTTTGGTATGATGCTAGGTAAAGATGGTAAGCCATTCAAGACTCGTGCAGGCGGTACGGTTCGTCTTGCTGATCTTCTTGATGAAGCAGAAGTTCGTGCAGCACAGTTGATCGAATCTAAGAACCCAGAACTAGCAGAAGACGAGAAGAAAGCGATCGCAAACACAGTTGCAATGGCAGCGGTTAAATACGCAGACCTTTCTAAGCACCGCACCACGGACTACGTGTTCGATTGGGATAACATGCTAGCGTTCGAAGGTAACACTGCACCGTACATGCAATACGCTTACACTCGTGTAGCATCTGTATTCGCTAAAGCTGGCGTTTCTATGGATGATCTACAAGGTGAAATTAAGATCACTGACGAGAAAGAAAAAGCGCTTATCGCAAAACTTATGCAGTTCGAAGAAGCGGTTCAATCTGTTGCTCGCGAAGGTCAACCACACATCATGTGTAGCTACCTATTCGAACTAGCAGGTCAGTTCTCTAGCTTCTACGAAGCATGCCCTATCCTAGTTGCTGAAGACGAAGCAGTGAAACAAAGCCGTCTGAAACTAGCAGCGCTAACAGCGAAGACCATCAAGCAGGGTCTGTCTCTACTAGGTATCGATACTCTAGAGCGTATGTAAGCGAATCGAGAATCGAGAATCGAGAATCGAGAATCGAGAATCGAGAATCGAGAATCGAGATGATTTCGAAAGGTTGGCGTGAAAGCGTCAACCTTTTGTTTTATCTGGCGTATACTGATGTCATTCAATTCAAATCGGATAATATAATGAGCTTTGAACTGCACCCTCAATTGGCAAAAGACACTACCGTTATCGGTCACTTCCCACTGTGTGTGGCGCTTCTGCATAAAGACAATGCCGTGCCATGGGTTATCTTGGTACCAAAACGTGCAAACCTAAAAGAGCTTCACCACTTGCCAATGAAAGAACAACAACAGTTTTTGCTAGAGTCTCAAGCGGTAAGCCAAGCACTGGAAGCAACATTCCGTCCAGACAAGTTAAACCTTGGCGCACTAGGTAACATGGTGCCTCAGCTGCACATTCACCATATTGCTCGCTTCAAAGATGACGTCGCATGGCCGGGACCGGTTTGGGGTAACACCAAAGGTGAATTCCGTACAGAAGAAGAGCAAAACGAATTACTTGGCCGCATTAAGAATGTGCTGTCACTGAGCTCTATTTTCCAAAAAGCATAACTGAGAGACTTTGCAAAGTCCGAGCTGATAAGTTGAAAAAGCCGCATCATTGCTGATGCGGCTTTGTCGTTTTTACGTAATAACTTTTTAGGTTAATAATTTTGACAATCGCTACATGGTGACTGTCAAAGACAAACCATCTTGTTTAGTCACTGAGTAGCGAACTCGAGTCACGTCATGAGCTTTATTGGTGTCAACTAAGCGGCTAATTTTACCCTTCTTAATCCACACGCTTAACATCGCGTCGGCACCATCTTCACTCATCCCAAACTGCTTAGCCAGATCTGACTGGGAGACGGTTCCTTTGTCTGCAATGTATTGATAAAGCTCTTTTAAAATCATGCTACTTGCGCCTCTAATGCACCGTTTTGCTTCTTACCAACACGTTTGAACACACGGTATGTGCCAAAGAAGATAGCAACGATCACAGCCATCCAAATACCACTTGTTACTGGGCTATCTGCGAAATGCGTCAATTGGTTGTAGAACGTCGCACATAGGTAAGCCAAGCCCATTGTCCAAACCGCGATAAAGCGTGCGAACTTATGACCAAACTCACGTACGTAAGCACCCATCGCCGCCACACAAGGTGTGTACAGTAGGATAAAGATTAGGTAAGCAAATGCGGCATTACCAGAAGCAAACTGCGATTTGATGTTACCGAAGATAGAAGCATCGACTTCTTGTTCTTCTGCAACTGCATTTGAGTCAGTTAAGTCACCCACTTCAATGCCTAGTGGATCTGAGTAGCTCAAACCGGCTAGGTTTTCAGGGATACTCATTACTGCCTCTTCTAGGCTGCCCATTAGATCAAATTCTGCGTCTTCACCGTCGCTTGGCGTTGTGTATAGACTGTTCAGCGTACCAACTACCGCCTCTTTTGCGAAGATACCAGTAATGATACCTACCGTCGCTGGCCAGTTGTCTTCTTGAACACCGATTGGTGAGAATACTGGAGTTACAACTTGCGCTGCTTTAGAAAGCACAGAGTTTTCGCTGTCTTCGTTACCAAAACTGCCATCAGTACCCAATGAGTTGAAGAAACTCAGAATAGCAACAACGATAACGATGGTTTTACCTGCACCAAGTACAAAGCGCTTTAGCTTTTGCCAAGTTTTGATCACCACGTTTTGTAGCGTCGGAAGCTCGTAATCTGGCATTTCCATCACTAGGCTGTCGCTGCTACCTGGATAAAGCGTGTGCTTAAGGAAAAGACCTGTGAAGATCGCTGCCACAATACCAAGTAGGTAAAGTGCGAATACAATGTTCTGACCAGAACCAGGGAAGAATGCCGCAGCGAATAGTGCGTAGACAGGCAGACGAGCACCACATGACATAAATGGCGCCATAGATGCAGCCAGTTTACGCTCACGTTCTTGGTCTAGAGTACGAGTTGCCATGATTGACGGAACGTTACAGCCAAAACCAAGAACCAACGGTACAAATGCTTTGCCCGGTAGACCGATCTTCTGCATCACTTTATCTAGTACGAATGCTGCACGAGCCATATAACCTGAGCTCTCAAGTACCGCTAGGAACAGGTACAAACACGCGATAACTGGAATGAAGGTTGCGACCGTCTGGATACCACCACCGATACCATCAGCAAGAACCGTCACTAACCACACAGGTAAATGACCGTCTAACAAGTGGTGACCACCATCAACCAACAGAGCACCAACACCGATATCGAAGAAGTCGATGAATGCACTACCAATGTTGATAGAGAACATGAACATTAGGTACATCACAACAAAGAAGAATGGGATGCCCACCCACTTGTTCAAAATGAATTGGTCTAGCTTTTCAGTCACGCTGCGGCTTAGCTTGCCTTCGCTACGGCGTACTTTCTTACACTCTTCATGAAGGTGTGTGTATTTGGTGTCAGCCACATGAAGGTCAACATCAAGATCTAGCTCGGCAATCGTATTTTCAACACTATTGCGGTCTGTATCCGACATGCTGTTAAGAACCAGTGCATCTTTTTCTAGTGCGCGAATCGCCAATGCTCGGTGAGAAACGGTTTGATCATTGAAAAGAGCCGAAACTTTGCCGATCGCCGCTTCCATTTGTTCACCGTAATTCAAAGCGACTTCTTTTAACGCGACACCTTGAACCACAGACTTGTGCAACTTCTCTTTAAATTCTGCTACTTGTGCTTTGTTTGTTGCTGACAGGCTAACTACCGGGCAACCCAACGTTTTTTCGAGTTCCGCAACGTTGATGATTTGGCGTTCACGCTTAAGTGAGTCCATTTTGTTTAATACCACAATCATCGGACGACCAAGTTCACGCAGCTGCAGTGTCATATATAAGCTACGTTCAAGACTTGTTGCATCGACTACGTTGATGATCAGATCAGCAGGGTGCGTCAGAACCGCACGAGACGCGATAGACTCATCGATACTATTACTGTCATTACCACTATCTAGAGAGTAGATACCCGGAAGGTCTGTCAGCAGAAATTCATCGCCAGCGTGTTTGAACTGGCCAGTTTTCTTTTCAACCGTTACACCAGCCCAGTTGCCGACTTGTTGTTTTGCACCAGTAAGGCCATTAAAAAGTGTCGTTTTACCGCTGTTTGGGTTACCGACCGTAAGAATTTGGTATTGCATTATGCTCGCTCCACTTCAATGTTCTGCGCAATGGCCTCTCGCAATGCAACAGAAACACCACGAACTTCAACTTGCAGTGGGTCGCCCATTGGAGCACGTCGAATAACTTTAACCTCAGTATTTGGAAGTAATCCCATTACCATTAGCTTTTTTCTGACGTCCGACGTAAGTCCTTCTAACAACCGAATTGTCACTGTTTCGCCAGGTTTAATTTCTGATAGCTTCATAGTGGCCCTTAAGAGTAGTGCAAATGATAAATATTATTATTAATAGTATAGGGCGCTAATGTTACTCTTCTATACCCTCTCATTCATTGTGTGAAATCAAAGATTTCATTAATGCTTTTGGCGAAATGAAACGTCAACTCCGTTAATTAATCTCACGTCATTTTCGTCAAAATCGAATATTTTCAGCCAAATGCAGATTAACACAAACGTAACATTTAAACTCATCAGCAGTAAAAATTACATCAAATACAGTTAGTTATAAATAAAAATACAACTTGTCGCTTTTCTCACATAAAGCTGTCGTTATTTTTATAAGAAAAATAAGTAAGGTCTCGTATAGTTAACCCATCGAGAGACAACAGCCTCTCAAAAGAATTCCAGAGGTGGCATGGCAACATGTCACTCCGGCAGCAAGCGAAGGTGTCATTGACACCCGTGGTATAGTCCCCCCGGCTATACCACGATATTTTTTTTCTTCTCTTTCTTCATTCGCTTCTCAATTAACTCCTTATAATTTCTCAACCTTCTTCTCAAACAAAGCTCAATTATCTCTATTGTCTCTCACCATCTTTCATAACCATTTTACTGCACATGTTCTTCATTAGATGGTTTGCGCGCGTTATCCCTTATCCCTTATCCCTTATCCCTTATCCCTTATCCCTTATCCCTTATCCCTTATCCCTTATCCCTTATCCCTTATCCCTTATCCCTTATCCCTTATCCTGTCAGATTAGAGAGCATGCCCTTCTGTCCAATATCTATATGACGTTCTTTACGACACCGTTCGTCTCACAGGCATGAAAAAACCCAGCACTAAGGCTGGGCTAGCTAATGTCAAATTAAGAGCTAAAGGCTCGTCTGACTATCTTGAGTCATGGCAAACTTGGAAGGAGGCAAGCCAAAGTGCAACTTAAACTTCTGACTAAAGTACGATGGGTCATTAAAACCACAGTTAAATGCAACCTCACTGATTTTCTCTCCTGCGAGTAGCTGTTCACAGGCTGTTTCTAATCTTACTTCTGTCACGTAGTCTTTTAGCGTTCTTGACGAAGCCGACTTAAAGCGCCGCTGTAGGCTTCGCTCAGACATATAAAGCATCTTCGCAGCAGACGCCGTACCAAACTCCGGATCGTGATAATGCTCAGAAACCAATTGGTAAACTTTCATCAACCACTCTTGCTCTGGTGAGGTAGTTTGCTGCTGTGGTTCAACTTCCGTAAACTCGGGCAATACTTCTTCAACATGGCTCGGTTCTTGAGCACATGGCCAAGTAATCTCTATTTTATTTTGAGCATCAGAAGCAAACATAGATAAATGCCCTCCACTTGCGGCAACAAGTTGAGGTAAGTTATCCATACTCAAATCTACATTACTGGCATTGGTTGGGCGCATTACTGCCGCTTTACTTGGTAATTGCGTTCCGTAGTCAATAAAACTCAATGAGACGATGTCATTAGCCTCGTCCAATACCAATTTAACCGACTGCCCTCGGAAAGAGCGTTTGATGATATTGGCGAAAATACTGTTGAATATGACATCAAGGTTAAAGCTTTCTAATGAAATACGGCTTGCTTTGTGATTGTCTTGCAGCTCAACACTGATACCGGCTTTAGAAAAGTCCTCACGCCAAACATCCACAACAGATTGCGTTATCTGACTCAGGTTATAGTTTTGACTTCCGTTACTGGTGTCTCCCGGAGAGCTCTTTAATTCGTTTAACTGCCAATACGTTTTTGATAGATGATCTTGAGTCACTGAATCTAAATCAACAGGTAACTTATGCGCTATCGAGTCAACGCTCGACTTAATTGACTGTGCAACATGGTCCACCAGCAAGTTTCTCACTTGAATCTGCTTTCTTAGTTGCTGGTTACTGGTCAATAAAACTCGACTTTGATGGCGAAGCTGGTTGGTTTTTAACGTCACTTGTGCTGCCAAGTCACGGTTCGCTTGCAACACATACCGTGAGCGCCAATACATCAAAAGAGCGACAATGGCGATGGTGACCAAAGTAAATCCAGTGATCGCCAGTTTGGACAAATACCAAGGTTTTAATACAGTGAATTTTGAGTCCAAACCGATTAAGCCAGACGCGAGCTGCGAATCATTACTCACCTGCAAGTGATAATCACCTGAGTTGAGATGTTCTAGTGTTAATTGACCACCTTCCAGCGATTGCCACTGGTCGCTCTCGTTCAAGCGATAATAGAGGTTTTGGTTATCCGGTTTCGGCATCACCCCAAAAAGAAAGCTTAACGAAGAGCCATGAGGTAGCTTCATACTTTCTAGGTCAGCACTACCAACTTGAACCACCTCATTTTCTAGCATGACTTGACTAACGATCAGTTGGGATTCTGGCGTGTTGGATACGAGTAACTTTGACGAATCAGCTTTGACTAAACCATATTGAGAGCCAAAGATAAGTTGGCGGTCACTATCTTCTGAGCGACGAATAACATTACAAACACCCGGAAGAAATTCATTATTAATGAGGCCGGATGCTGAAGAATAATGCTTCATCAACTGCCCTGAGAGATGGTAATAGCTGAGCCCCACTGATGAAGCAAGCCACACACCTTCTGAGTCACTGAGTAAACAGGCCGGGCGAGAGTTTGATACACTCATTTCCATCACTTCTTTTGCATCGCTACCCGGTACCGTTTTGAAAACACCATAAGCAGAAGCAAACCAATGAGAGCCATCAATCGCGGTAATGATATCGAGTGACTCACCGTACTTTTCTGAGAAGCGGTTAAATCGAATTCGCTCACCATCGTATTCATAGACGCCGTGGTCAGTACCAATCAAAAGCAAATCTTTTTTGTCATATAAACGGGTGATTTTAGCAGGCAAAAACTGGCTGACTAACCAATCGCTGCCGAAGTTTCTTATCCGCTGATTCGTAGCATCGATATTAAATAGTTGATAGCCGCTGGAAACCCAAAGTCGGTCAGTTCCATCAGAGACGATATGATCAATTTCCCTTCCAGCAATGACACGAAGGTATGGAAACGTCACACGCTGTAAGTTATTTAGGTTGTAAATCTCTAAACCGGAAGACGTGGCTATCCAGAGTTTTTCACCTTGAAAAGCAAATTCATTTATCTGGGATGGCAGATGTAAGACTTCAGTAATCTCTGAACTTCCTGAACGATACAACTTGTGGTCATCAGCAAACCATAATGCGCCATCTGGCCCTGTTAACGTTTGTCGAATACGTCCGGTCAGTGTTTGTTGGTCATAACTACTGAAGGTTATCCGCTCAAACTTTTTACTGAACAATGAGTAATAGCGAATACCTTGGTTGGTCGCAATCCACATACCACCCATATTGTCGTTCAATAACGAGTAGATTTTAGTGCTCGCTAATTCCAACTCAAGGAAGCTTGCTGGGGTTACTTGAGTCACCTCTCCACTCAAGAAAGAATACAAGTAGAGCCCCTGCTCCGTTCCTACCCAGTATTCTTGGTTGGTTTCCGCAAAAGTCAGCACATGCGAGGCACCGATTCTAATAACCGGTTTACTTGGCTCATAGATATTGAAGATCAGCGCCCCTTTGAGCGTGCCGACTAAAATCTCTCGCCTTGTATGGGAGTAATACACTTTTTCAATGTAATGCTTGCCAGAAGAAACCACATGGTTGAATTTACTTCCTTCAGATAAATAAACGCCTGACGTGGTCGCTAATGCCCATTTTGTCTCTACAAAAATAGCGTCATTAATATAGACGTAGCTGTTGTTGCTGTGCTGATAGAGCTGAAGCAAAGAGAAAGAGTTCAGTTCGCTGGTTTCAATATTGTAGGTATAGAAGTGCGCGCCATCGCTCACCCAAATAAAGTTACCCGATGAACCAATCTTTCGAATCTGCGAGCCAGGATTGAGGCTAAAAACCAAGCGACGCTCTTGGTTAGGATAAGTTTGGTACACTTCATTTTCGACAAACGTCCAGAATGAGCCTTTATGGTAGGCCAGTTGCTCGGCTTTTGTTTGCAGAAAACTTCCTGATTTAGGCAAGGTTGTCTGCCCATTGTAGAACAGTACTCGACCATGAACATCATGGATCCAAAGCCCACCATGCTCACCAGGAAACAATTTTTTCGCCGCAATAAAAGTCCCCTTAACCTGATTTGGCAAAGGGTAGAAGATCGCATTCGCTTCACTTGAAGCAAACGCTTGAAATGAGAGGATAAAAGCCCCAAAAAATAGGGCTAGTTGGCGCAGCAAGATAAAATCCTTACATGTATCAATACGTGCGACTCATGGTTTACTCATGCCTTCCATAGCTGAGTACGTATATGGTTATTTTGAGCCGCTAATTATTGATAATGATATCTCAATTCCATTGATAGAAAAGACTCACTGCGCCAAAGGTTTGTAATTCTTACTGCCAGATCACGTTAAACGCGTGTTCTGTGTAGAGAACAACAACACAATTGTTACTTTTCGCTCAAACACTGACTAAAGCTGTTTGAAATTCCTTTCAAGAATACAAAGTAACTACCTGATTTAACATCAACACTGCTACCCAATGGGTCAAGAACGCCAGCATTAACATCGCTGCCACGCATCACACTTTCAACCACAGCAGGGGTGAATTGTGGTTCTGAGAACACACAAGCGACATCACCCGTGCCCAATGTTTTACGGATATGAATCAATGTTTTTGCTCCCGGTTTACGATCTGGAGAAACCGTAAAGTGCCCGAGTTGATTTAGGTTGTAACGTGATTCAAAATAGCCGTAAGCATCGTGGAAAACAAAATAACCTTTGTCTTGCACTGGTGTCAGTTGTTGCTTAATCTCCGCATCCGTAGCTTTTAACTCCGCTTCAAACTTCTTCAAGTTTGCTGCGTAAGTGTCTGCATTCGTAGGATCGATTTCTGCAAGTTTGTGAGCGATAGCGTTGGCAACTTGTTTTACGGTTTCAACACCCAACCAGAAATGTGGATCATGCGTGCCGTGATCGTGACCATCATGGTGATCATGCTCACCACTAAATGCACGTAACGATAGGCCCGGAATTTCGCTAACAGTTAGCGTGTTACCTTTATCCGTCACCACTTTCTCTAGGAAAGGTTCGAGATCATGGCCGTACCAAATAACAAGGTCGGCAGCAGCTACCTTCTTCACATCCGATGGACGTAAAGCGTAATCGTGTGGCGAAGCATTGTTTTGTAGCAGAACTTCCGGCTCAGTAACGCCTTCCGTCAGCTCGGTTGTGATCATTTGAATAGGTTTAATACTAGTCAACACGGTTACCGCATGAGCAGGTAAGGTTAACATTGCTGAAACAGCAAGAATTATAGCTCTTTTCATAGTTTTACTTGGGGTATAGCGTGGAAAGTGAGATAATGTTACATTATAACATTAACAATTTGCAAATGAGTTTCATTCATGTCTTCACTAGTCCGTCTTGAGCAACTGTGCGTCGAGTTTGACGAACGCAGAGTTCTCGACAATGTCACAATGGAATTAGAAAAGGGCAAGATCACTACCCTAATTGGTCCCAACGGAGCGGGAAAATCGACGTTAGTCAAAGTCATTCTAGGTCTCCAAAAACCAACCAGTGGTAAATTAACCAAGCAACGTAAGCTGAAAATTGGTTATGTACCCCAGAAGCTGAAACTCAACGATTCTCTTCCATTGAATGTCATTCGTTTCCTAAACCTTGCTGGCAAGTATAGCAAGCAGGAATGCCTCGACGCGTTGCGTCTTGTTGGCGCTGAACACCTCATCAAAAGTAACATGCACCGTCTTTCTGGTGGTGAAAACCAACGTGTACTGCTTGCTCGCGCCCTACTTCAACGTCCTGAATTGCTCGTGCTTGATGAACCAGCTCAAGGTGTTGATGTTCAAGGTCAAATCGACTTATACGATCTGATTGAGAGCATTCGCCATCGCTTCGATTGTGGCGTGTTTATGGTATCTCATGATCTGCATTTGGTCATGGCTAAGACCGATGATGTGATCTGCTTGCATCATCACGTATGCTGCTCTGGCTCACCGGCAACCATTACTCAGCACCCGTCTTATATCGCGTTGTTTGGCAATGCGACTCGTGAGTCATTGGCATTCTATCACCATGACCACGACCACGACCATCATCACCACGATTTAGCAGGCTCTCCAGTGACGGGTGATGCAACATCATGTTCTAACCACTCTCACGGACACCATCATCATGATTGAGTTTTTATTGCCTTCAATTTTAGCCGGTATCGGTATCGCAATCATTGCTGGTCCACTCGGCTCTTTCGTGGTTTGGCGAAAAATGGCCTACTTTGGCGATACGCTCGCCCATGCCTCTTTAATGGGCTTGGCACTAGGCTTCTTGCTCAACATAAACCTTTACCTAGCATTGTTGGTTTGTTGCTTAGCACTTGCTGTACTGCTGGTTACTTTGCAAAAACAACAGCTTGTCGCTACCGATACGCTGCTAGGTATTCTGGCACACAGCGCCTTATCGATTGGCTTGGTGTCGGTCAGCTTCCTAGAGAACGTTCGCGTGGATTTGATGAGCTACCTGTTTGGTGATTTGCTTGCAGTTTCACCACAGGATTTAATGTTCATCTACGCTGGAGTGATCGGTGTCAGTGCTTGTCTGTATGCATTCTGGCGACCGCTTTTATCAAGCACTGTAAGTGAGGAGCTAGCTGCCGTTGAGGGCGTGAATACCGATTTAGTGCGCTTAGTGCTAATGCTCATGGTCGGTGTGGTTATCGCTGTCGGGATGAAGTTTGTTGGTGCGCTAATCATGACTTCTCTATTGATTATCCCAGCCGCAACTGCACGTAAAGTGTCGTCTTCACCAGAACAAATGGCCTTGTTTGCCTCAATTATTGGCTCTATCGCGGTACTGATGGGCCTAAGCCTGTCTTGGCATTTCGATACACCAGCAGGCCCTTCAGTTGTGATTAGCGCGACATTCCTATTTATGCTTAGCCAGCTGATTAAACGCAAAGCCTAGTAACGAAATAACTATATAACTAAATCGCGTTAAAGATTAAACACAAGCCATTGTGAAATAGAAAAAGAAAAGCCTGCGAAATCGCAGGCTTTTTAATGCTTATACAATGGTTTGGATGATTACCAACCTGTCACTTCACGTAGACCTTTACCAATCTCAGCTAGAGATTTCACAGTCTTAACGCCAGCCGCTTCTAGTGCTGCGAATTTGTCTTCTGCAGTACCTTTACCACCTGAGATGATTGCGCCTGCGTGACCCATACGTTTACCAGGAGGAGCGGTAACACCAGCAATGTAAGAAACCACTGGCTTCGTTACGTTTTCTTTGATGTAAGCCGCCGCTTCTTCTTCCGCAGTACCACCGATTTCACCAATCATTACGATTGCTTCAGTTTCTGGATCTTCTTGGAAAAGCTTCAGGATGTCGATGAAGTTTGAACCTGGGATTGGGTCGCCACCGATACCAACACACGTTGACTGACCAAAGCCTTCGTCTGTCGTTTGCTTAACCGCTTCGTACGTTAGAGTACCTGAGCGAGACACGATGCCCACTTTACCTTTCTTGTGGATGTGACCAGGCATGATGCCGATCTTACACTCATCAGGCGTGATAACACCCGGACAGTTAGGACCGATCATGCGAACGCCAGTTTCTTCTAACTTCACTTTAACGTCGATCATATCTGTTGTTGGGATGCCTTCAGTGATCGTTACGATAAGCTCGATGCCTGCGTCGATCGCTTCTAGGATTGCATCTTTACAGAATGGTGCTGGAACGTAGATAACCGTTGCTGTTGCGCCAGTCACTTCTACAGCTTCACGTACAGTGTTGAATACAGGAAGACCAAGGTGAGTTTGACCACCTTTACCTGGAGATACACCACCAACCATTTGTGTACCGTAAGCAATTGCCTGCTCTGAGTGGAAAGTACCTTGACCACCAGTGAAGCCCTGACAGATTACTTTAGTGTCTTTGTTAATTAGTACAGACATTATTTAGCCTCCGCAGCAGCAACAACTTTCTGAGCAGCATCTGTTAGCGACTCAGCAGCAATGATATCAACATCAGAATTAGCAAGAACTTCGCGACCTAGGTCAGCGTTAGTACCTTCTAGACGAACAACAACAGGTACCGTTACACCAACTTCTTTCACCGCACCGATGATGCCTTCTGCGATCATGTCACAACGAACGATACCGCCGAAGATGTTTACTAGAACAGCTTTTACGTTGTCATCAGATAGGATGATCTTGAATGCTTCTGCTACACGCTCTTTTGTCGCGCCACCACCTACGTCTAGGAAGTTAGCTGGCTTGCCACCGTGTAGGTTTACGATGTCCATTGTACCCATCGCTAGACCCGCGCCGTTAACCATACAGCCAACGTTACCGTCTAGTGCTACGTAGTTCAGTTCCCACTGAGCTGCGTGTGCTTCACGCTCGTCTTCTTGTGAAGGATCGTGCATTTCACGAAGCTTAGGCTGACGGTATAGCGCGTTTGAGTCGATGTTGATCTTACCGTCAAGACATAGCAGGTTGCCTTCACCAGTAATAACCAACGGGTTGATCTCTAGTAGCGCTAGGTCGTACTGAGAGAACATAGTGCCAAGACCCATAAAGATCTTAACGAATTGTTTGATTTGGTCACCTTCAAGACCAAGTTTGAATGCTAGCTCGCGACCTTGGTAAGCCTGAGGGCCTACTAGTGGATCGATTGCTGCTTTGTGGATTAGCTCCGGCGTTTCTTCCGCAACTTTTTCGATTTCCACACCACCTTCAGTAGAAGCCATGAAAACGATCTTACGAGTCGCGCGGTCTACAACCGCACCAAGGTAAAGTTCGTTAGCGATGTTAGACGCTTCTTCCACAAGGATTTTAGTAACAGGCTGACCATTTGCGTCTGTTTGGTAAGTAACCAAGTTCTTACCTAGCCATTTTTGTGCGAATTCTTTTACGCCGTCTTTTGTATCGTGTAGCTCAACACCGCCCGCTTTACCGCGGCCACCAGCGTGAACCTGACACTTTACAACTTTCTTTTCAGTAGTGATGCGACCCGCAGCTTCAAAAGCTTCTTGTGGCGTATCACATGCGTAGCCTTCCGGTACAGGCAAACCGAATTCTGCAAACAGCTGTTTGGCTTGGTATTCATGCAAATTCATTTTGATATTCCGTTTGTTTATCCCTTAAGGGATTTATTATTTCCATAACGCCGCTTGATGCGGTACGTCTGTAGGGTCTTCTCAAATCAACTGCTTATTGATATATCGGGGGCAGTTCAAGTGAAGGCCAGACGCTGAGCCAGTCTAGCCTTGGATGCTGTAGACGTCGAGCCATCAAGGACAACTCGACGTTTTAGCGATATTAAACGTCTAATAGCAGACGCGCTGGGTCTTCTAGTAGCTCTTTAATGGTTACTAGGAAGCCCACTGACTCACGGCCATCGATCAAACGGTGGTCGTAAGATAGTGCTAGGTACATCATCGGCAAGATTTCTACTTTGCCATCAACCGCCATTGGGCGCTCTTGGATTTTGTGCATACCCAAGATTGCTGATTGTGGTGGGTTGATAATCGGAGTAGACATCAGTGAACCAAATACACCACCGTTAGTGATAGTGAAGTTACCACCCATTAGCTCATCAACGGTTAGCTTGCCATCACGACCTTTAATTGCTAACTCTTTAATGCCCTTTTCAACATCTGCAAAACCTAGCGTGTCACAGTCTTTAAGTACTGGTGTCACTAGGCCACGTGGCGTAGAAACCGCCATGCTGATATCAAAGTAGTTGTGGTAAACAATGTCATCACCATCGATAGATGCATTCACTTCTGGGTAACGTTTTAGTGCTTCTGTTACAGCTTTCACGTAGAAAGACATGAAGCCTAGACGAATACCGTGGCGCTCTTCGAACTGGTCTTTGTACTGCTTACGAAGATCCATGATTGGCTTCATGTTTACTTCGTTAAACGTAGTTAGCATTGCCGTGTTGTTCTTCGCTTCTAGAAGACGGTTTGCTACTGTCTTACGTAAACGCGTCATAGGAACACGTTTTTGGCTGCGTGCGGCTGCAGGTGCTTCAACGGCTGCTGGAGCTTCTGCTTTTGGCGCAGCTTTTGCGTTTGCAAGGTGAGCTTCGATATCTTCGCGAGTAATACGACCACCAACACCAGAGCCTTTCACTTGGCTTGCTTCTAGGCCGTGTTCAGCTAGAAGACGACGAACCGCTGGACTTAGCGCATCGTTGCTTTCTTCTGTAAGCGCAGCTTTATGACGCTTATCAGGAGACGCTTCTTTGTCTTCGGTTGAATCTGTTGTTGGCTCACCCGCTACAGCACCAGGCTTAAGCTTCGCGATCAACTGCTTAGAAAGTACTGTTGCACCTTCTTCTTCAATAATGGCTTCTAATACGCCGGCTTCCGGAGCTGGAACTTCAAGCACTACTTTATCGGTTTCGATATCAACCAGAACTTCATCACGCTCGACTACGTCGCCTGGTTGTTTGTGCCATGTCGCTACGGTTGCGTCAGCAACTGATTCAGGTAAATCTGGAACCAGAATTTCAATTGTCATATCTGTTTCTTCCTTTAACTTCTAGTTCTTAATGCGAAGTTTTTGAGTTCACGTTCAGAGCGTCTTCAACCAACGCTTTTTGTTGTTTCAAGTGCACCGACATGTAGCCTACTGCTGGCGAAGCAGAAGCTGGGCGACCTGCGTATTTAAGATCTGCACCTGCTGGAATAGCAGCACGGAAGTTGTGTTGGCTACAGTACCAAGCGCCCTGGTTTTGAGGCTCTTCCTGACACCAAACGAAATCTTCAACATTCGTGTATTGCGCAATCGCCGCTTGTACTTCATCCAGAGGGAATGGGTACAGTTGCTCGATACGCACAATAGCAACATCATCTTGTTCGTTATTGCGACGCTGTTCTAGAAGGTCGAAATAAACCTTACCTGAACAGAACACAACACGTTTCACTTTGCTTGGCTCCAGATTATCAATCTCTGGGATCGCTGGCTGGAATGTGCCTTCAGAAAGATCTTCTAATGAAGACGTACAAAGTGGATGACGCAGTAGCGACTTAGGTGACATAACAATCAGTGGACGACGCATAGGACGCACCACCTGACGACGGATCATGTGGTAAACCTGCGCAGGTGTAGATGGCACTACAACTTGCATGTTTTGTTCAGCACACAATTGTAGATAACGCTCTAGACGCGCTGATGAGTGCTCTGGGCCTTGGCCTTCATAACCGTGTGGCAACAGCATAGTTAGGCCACACAGACGAGCCCACTTTTGCTCACCTGACGAGATAAATTGGTCAATCACAACTTGCGCGCCGTTTGCGAAGTCACCAAACTGTGCTTCCCAAATGGTCAAGCCGCTTGGCTCTGCCGTTGCATAACCGTACTCAAATGCCAATACCGCCTCTTCTGACAACACAGAGTCAAAAACTTGGAATGGACCTTGTTTGTCATGAATATTCGCCAGCGGGATGTAAGTGCTCGCATCATTTTGGTTATGCAGAACAGAGTGGCGGTGGAAGAAAGTACCACGACCTGAGTCCTGACCGGAGATACGAATACGCTTACCATCATCAACTAGGGTTGCGTACGCCAGTGTTTCAGCCATACCCCAATCAAGCGGTTTCTCACCGCTGATCATTGCAGAGCGATCGTTGTATAGCTTGTTTACACGGCTTTGTAGCTTATGGCTGTCTGGGTATTGGATTAGACGTTGACCAAGCTCTTTCAAGCGAGTTGAATCGAACTTGTTGTCCCACTCAACATCCCAGTCGTGACCTAGGTATGGAGACCAGTCGACTGAATGAAGAGCCATTGGACGCCACTCTTTTACCACAACTTCACCTTTATCCAGTGCGTCGCGGTACTCGTTCACAAGCTGAGTTGCAACTTCAATGTCTGATTCGTTTTTATCGATCAATACATCAGCGTATAGCTTGCGTGGTGTTGGGTGCTTTTTGATTTTCTGGTACATCAACGGCTGAGTTGCATTCGGCTCATCCGCTTCGTTGTGACCATGACGACGGTAACAAACCAAATCAATGACAACATCACGTTTGAACTCGTTACGGTAATCCAATGCAATACGCGTTACGAAAGCAACCGCTTCTGGATCGTCAGCGTTAACGTGGAAAATCGGAGCCTGTACCATCTTAGCGATATCAGTACAGTACATGGTAGAACGCGTATCACGAGGGTTAGAGGTTGTGAAACCAACTTGGTTGTTCACAACAATACGCACAGTACCACCAACGCAGAAACCACGAGCAAGAGACATGTTGAACGTCTCTGCTACCACGCCCTGACCTGCGATCGCAGAGTCACCGTGAATAGTGATTGGTAGTACGCGGCTGCCATCAAAGTCACCAAGGCGATCTTGACGTGCACGAACTGAACCGATAACTACTGGGTTTACAATCTCAAGGTGAGATGGGTTAAATGCGAGCGCTAGGTGAACATCACCACCTGGCGTTGCAAAGTCTGCCGAGAAACCTTGGTGGTACTTAACATCACCTGTACCCCATGTTTCGTCGTGTTTACCTGCAAACTCATCAAACAAATCTTGAGGCTTCTTACCAAGAACGTTGACCAACATGTTCAAACGTCCACGGTGAGCCATACCGATGACCACTTCACGCATGCCGCTGGTACCAGCATGACGAATCAGTTCTTTTGTCATCGGAATCAGTGCATCACCACCTTCTAACGAGAAACGTTTTGCACCTGGGAACTTAGCACCCAAGTAACGCTCGAGACCTTCAGCAGCCGTAAGCTCCTCAAGGAATGTACGTTTTTCGTCTTTATCGAAAGATGGCTGACCAACCACAGACTCTAAACGTTGCTGGATCCAACGCTTTTGCTCTGTATCTGTCATGTGCATGTATTCTGCACCAATAGAACCACAGTAGGTTTTCTTTAGTGCTGAGTAGATTTCTTTCAACTGCATCGTCTCTTGGCCAATGGCAAAAGAACCTACGTTGAAAGTTTCTGCGAAGTCATCTTCGGTGAGATTGTGGAATGCAGGGTCTAGCTCCGCCACAGGTGGACGTTGCCATAGACCTAGAGGATCGAGCTCTGCAGCTTCATGACCGCGGAAGCGGTATGCGTTGATAAGCTGGAGAACTTTTACTTGCTTAGCGTCGACATCTGGATCACTAACTTGGACACTGTAATGCTTTGTTTCTTGAGCGAGTCGTCGGAAGTAGTCACGGACACGCGAATGCGGCTGTTCAGCCACTTCTTCTGAGCTTTTAGGCAGCTCATCGAATACGCGTTTCCACTCCTCACTTACCAGATCGGGGTCACTTAGATACAGTTCGTAGAGGTCCTCTACATACGTTGCATTGGCGCCAGCCAAGTGTGAAGACTCGAGCCATGCCTTCATCACGCCGTTGTGCATATTTTCCCTTAACCAGTAGTTTTCACGTTTGCTTCGGTCTGCGCCGAGCTATTAAGAGCCGACCCATTTGGGTCGGCAATTTTTGTTGTTAATTAAATCGAACGATTGACTAGCATCGACTTGATGTGACCGATGGCTTTCGTTGGATTTAGCCCCTTAGGACAAACACTTACACAATTCATGATGCCATGGCAACGAAAAACGCTAAATGCATCATCAAGATCGGACAAACGTTCATCAGTTGCCGTATCTCGGCTATCAATTAGCCAACGGTAAGCTGCTAGAAGACCAGCAGGGCCGATAAATTTACCTGGGTTCCACCAGAATGATGGACAAGAAGTTGTACAACATGCACACATAATACATTCGTACAGTCCATCTAAATGCGCACGCTCATCAGGCGTTTGTAAGTTCTCGCGAGATGGAGGTAGAGCGCCATCGTCAATCAAGAAAGGCTTAACTTTCGCATAGTTATCGTAGAACTGTGTCATGTCAACGATAAGATCACGCACTACTGGTAGGCCTGGTAAAGGTCGAATGACAATCTTGTCACCTTGCAGTGCAGATAACGGTGTAATACACGCTAGACCATTCTTACCATTCATGTTTAGGCCATCAGAGCCACATACCCCTTCGCGGCATGAACGACGAAATGCAATGCTAGGGTCTTGCTCCTTCAGAAGGATCAATGCATCCAGAAGCATCATGTCTGATCCTTCTTCCACCTCAAGCGTGTAGTCTTTCATGTACGGCTTTTGGTCGACATCCGGATTGTAGCGGTACAAAGAGAAATTCAGTTTCATAATATTACCCTCCTTTCCTTAGTACGTACGTGCTTTTGGCGGAAATGCTTCACGATGGATTGGCTCCATGTTTACACCACGTTTCGTCATTGCTTCCGTTTCCGGGTTGTAGATAGAGTGACATAGCCACTGTTCATCATCACGATCAGGGAAGTCAAAGCGAGCATGTGCACCACGACTTTCTGTACGGTAGTTAGCCGCCACCGCCGTCGCATAAGCAGTTTCCATCAAGTTTTCTAGTTCAAGACACTCAATGCGTTGTGTGTTGAACTCCGTCGACTTATCAGCAAGGTGAGCGTTTTTCAGACGTTCACGGATAGCTTTCAGCTCTACCAGACCTTTTGCCATTGCATCACCTTCACGGAATACCGAGAAGTTGTTTTGCATACACTGTTGTAGGTCTTTACGAATTTGCGCTGGATCTTCACCGTCAGTGCTATTTTCCCAACGGTTGTAACGCTCTAATGAACGTTCAATATCAGCTTCTGTCGCAGGTTTCGCGTCAGCTTGTTTAAGCAGTGTTTCACCCAGATGAAGGCCCGTAGCACGACCAAATACCACAAGGTCAAGCAGTGAGTTACCACCTAGACGGTTTGCACCGTGTACCGATACAGAAGCAATCTCACCACAAGCAAATAGACCTTGAACTTCAACGTCAGCGCCATTCTCGTCTTGGCGAATCGCTTGGCCTGATACCTGAGTAGGGATACCACCCATCATATAGTGACACGTAGGAATTACAGGAATTGGCTCTTTGACCGGATCAACGTGCGCAAATGTACGAGAAAGCTCACAAACGCCTGGTAGACGAGACTCCAGAGTATCTTTACCCAGGTGATCAAGTTTCAGCTTAATGTGTGGACCCCAAGGACCGTCACAGCCGCGGCCTTCACGGATTTCAATCATCATTGAACGAGCAACCACGTCACGACCAGCAAGGTCTTTCGCGTTTGGTGCGTAGCGCTCCATGAAGCGTTCACCATCTTTGTTTAGAAGGTAACCACCCTCACCACGACAACCTTCGGTTACAAGCACACCTGCGCCAGCGATACCCGTCGGGTGGAACTGCCACATTTCCATATCTTGCATCGGAACGCCCGCACGAAGTGCCATGCCTACACCATCACCAGTATTGATGTGCGCATTAGTCGTTGATGCGTAAATACGGCCTGCACCACCAGTTGCTAAGATGGTTGCTTTCGATTTGAAGTAGCACACTTCACCCGTTTCCATGCATAGCGCAGTACAGCCTAGAACAACACCATCTTCATTTTTAACGATATCAAGAGCATACCACTCAGAGAATACCGTTGTTTTGTGCTTGATGTTTTGTTGGTAAAGCGTGTGCAGAAGTGCGTGACCAGTACGGTCAGCCGCTGCCGCGGTACGTGCTGCTTGCTCGCCACCAAAGTTCTTTGACTGGCCACCAAACGGGCGTTGGTAAATAGTGCCGTTATCAAAACGAGAGAAAGGAAGACCCATTTTCTCTAGCTCGATAACAGACTCAGGACCGTTCTTACACATGTACTCGATTGCGTCTTGGTCACCGATATAGTCAGAACCTTTAACCGTATCGTACATGTGCTGTTCCCAATGGTCTTCGTGCGCGTTACCTAGCGCAACCGTAATACCACCTTGAGCAGAAACAGTGTGTGAACGTGTTGGGAAAACTTTAGATAGCAACGCACAAGAAAGGCCTTGCTCCGAAATTTGTAGTGCAGCGCGCATGCCCGCACCACCAGCGCCGATTACTACGGCGTCAAACTCACGAACTGGAATAGACACTTACGCACCCCACAGAATAAATAGACCAGAGAAGACATAGCCGAATAGCACGGCAATAACACCAAGTTGAAGTGCACCACGAAGTTTCGCGCACTTAATGTAATCCGTTAAAACTTGCCATAAGCCGATCCACGCGTGGATCAAAATAGAAACAAGTGCCAACATGGTGAAGACTTTAGTGAACGTGCCACCAAAGAGCTGGGTCCAAGATGCGTAAGAGATGTCTGAGAAAGCACAGAAGCTCACCAGATAAATCGTGTATAGAGTCATAATGATGGCGGACGCACGAATCAATAAGAAATCGTGAACACCATTACGACCGAATGAAGAAACGTGTTTTACCATACCAAGATCCCCGCCAATAGTGATAACACTGCAGTAGCACCAAACGCGACTTTAGCGCTCATCGCGCCTGAATCTAGTTCTTCAAAGTGGCCTAGGTCCATCAGTAAGTGACGAACACCACCAGCAATGTGGTAGGCAAGTGCAGTTAGAATGCCCCACAGAATGAATTTCACGAAGAAGCTATCGACGATGTCAGCGGCTTCCATAAAACCCATCGGGGATGACAGAGAAATGGACAGTAACCAAAGTAATATACCCACCGCAACAAACGTAATCACACCCGACACACGGTGCAGGATTGACGCGATTGCTGTGATGGGAAAGCGGATGGTCTGTAAATCTAAATTAACAGGTCTTGACTTTCTTTCTTTCACGGGCTTGCTCACTCAGCTCCATTGAGCATTTATTGTTATAACCAATTTCAGCTTCCAAACGTACAAAAGTTAACATTTGATTAACAAACACTCGCAATAAGCTCGGAGATAATTGTAAACACTTTGTTAACAAACGGAGTCCACAAACAAACCTCACTTTTGTTTCTAGCCCCGAATTTATAAGGATTTAACTAAAATTTTCTGTGCCAATATACGGCCAGCAACATTCTAATACAATTGATGTAACAAATTATGCTACATAGAACAGATTTTTAACGATTTTCATGAGAAAAATCATAACAAGTGCACACAAAAATGGAGAAAAATTGACTTTAAGCTTTAACAACAGTACAAAAATGGCACATAAACATCCTGGACGGATTAAATAATAAACAAAGGAGATTGTTATGGCGGATAAGAAAGCTACCCTTCACATCGAAGGTCATGCGCCAATCGAACTGCCAATTATGGACGGTACGCTAGGTACACCTGTGATTGATGTTCGTAAACTGGGAGCCAATGGTTACTTTACTTTTGACCCAGGTTTTCTTGCCACTGCATCTTGTGAATCATCAATCACGTACATCGATGGCGGCAAAGGTATTCTTTTGCACCGCGGTTACCCGATTGATCAATTAGCCAATAACGCAGATTACTTGGAAGTATGTTACATCCTGCTTTATGGTGAAGCCCCTACCCGTGAGCAATACGAGCAATTCAAAACAACGGTTACTCGCCATACTATGGTGCACGAGCAAATCGCAAGCTTCTTCCACGGCTTCCGACGCGACGCTCACCCAATGGCAGTAATGTGTGGTGTGGTTGGTGCACTAGCGGCCTTCTACCACGATTCACTAGATATCAACAACGACGAACACCGTGAAATCGCGGCGTACCGTCTACTATCGAAAATGCCTACTTTGGCGGCGATGTGTTACAAATACTCAATCGGCCAGCCATTTATCTACCCTCGTAACGACCTAAGCTACGCAGAAAACTTCCTACACATGATGTACGCAAACCCATGTGAAGAATACGAAGTAAACCCTGTTGTTGCGCGTGCGATGGATAAGATCTTCACGCTTCACGCAGATCACGAACAAAACGCATCAACGTCGACGGTTCGTCTATCTGGTTCTTCTGGTGCGAACCCATTCGCATGTATTGCCGCAGGTATTGCTTCTCTATGGGGCCCTGCACACGGTGGTGCAAACGAAGCATGTCTGAAGATGCTTGAAGAGATCGGCAGCGTAGACAACATTCCTGAGTACGTTGAGCGTGCAAAAGACAAAGATGACCCATTCCGTCTAATGGGCTTCGGTCACCGCGTTTACAAAAACTACGACCCACGTGCAACGGTAATGCGTGAAACATGTCATGAGGTTCTAAAAGAGCTAAACATCAAAGATCCACTACTAGACGTTGCGATGGAACTTGAGCGTATTGCGCTTTCTGACGAATACTTCGTGTCTAAGAAGCTATACCCGAACGTAGACTTCTACTCAGGCATCATCCTAAAAGCAATCGGTATTCCTGTATCGATGTTTACGGTAATCTTCGCGATTTCTCGTACTATCGGCTGGATTGCTCACTGGAACGAAATGCACAGCGATCCACTAAACCGAATCGGTCGTCCTCGTCAGCTATACACTGGTGAAACTCAACGCGAGTTTTCTCCACTGCATGAGCGCGAGTAAGCGTTAGAATCGAGAATCGAGAATCGAGAATCGAGAATCGAGAATCGAGAATCGAGAATCGAGAATCGAGAATCGAGAATCGAGAATCGAGAATCGAGAATCGAGAATCGAGAATCGAGAATCGAATAAATATGAGGGTTGACGTGAAAGCGTCAACCCTTTCTATTTTGAAGAGATTAGAACGAGCTGCGCTCTATGGAACGCTTCGCCTCCAGATGCGAGAGATAATTGCGTAACACTTTCGCATCTCAAAGGACAAAGCCCGTCCCTTCTATACTGGGTTATCAATATCAATAAACGTAACGTCTAAACCGTGCTCTTGTGCCAACCATTCACCCAACGCTTTAATGCCGTAACGTTCGGTTGCGTGATGACCTGCAGAGAAGTAATGGATATCCAATTCACGAGCCGTGTAAGTCGTACGTTCTGAGATCTCGCCCGAAATAAATGCATCTAATCCATGTTGAGCCGCAAGCTCAATGAAGTCTTGACCGCCGCCGGTACACCAACCAACTGTCTCAATCATTTTTTCTGCATTGTCAGGCGCGATATGCAAAGGTTCACGGTTTAATACGTAATTGATTTTGTTCGCGAAGTCAGTGCCAGTCATTGCTTGTTTTAAGCGGCCAAACAGAGCGACAGATTGAGGGTGTCCTTCTAAGCCACCTTCCACTTCAATGTCTAGCAAGCGTGCAAGCTCCGAGTTATTGCCTAGTTCTGGGTGAATATCTAGCGGCAAATGGTAGCCGTAAAGGTTGATGTCACTTTTGATCAAACTGCGGATACGCTTTCCTTTCATACCACGAATTGGCTCTGGTTCACCTTTCCAAAAATAGCCGTGGTGAACAAGCAATGCATCAGCCTCTAACTCGATCGCTTTATCGATCAATGCTTGTGAGGCCGTTACGCCTGTCACGATGCGTCTGATTTCTGATTTGCCTTCAACTTGCATTCCATTCGGTGCGTAGTCTTTAATAAGTTGCGGCGATAATTTCTCGTTAAGGATCTTTTCCAGCTGTAAATTATTCATTGTTACTTCCAATACTTGTGGCTTGAACAAAGTGTATATCGAACCGCGATCAGGATGCTAGTTGTGGCATCCCCAACCAGAATAAATTTCGATACAATAGAAAGGCTTTGCCGGTGACAACAAGGATAATGGATGAATTCACTACAACGTTTCCATCAATGGATTGCTAACACCCCACCTCTTTTCCAACTTAAGGAACCTTTCGTCACTGTTGAAGATATTCCGACCTTACCTCTATCGGACAACGAAAATTATGATGGCAACCCACGACTCGGATTCCTCTACCAACACCTTTGTACCAAGTTGCTGACTTGCTCTTCACGATATGAACTGATTGCCGAAGAAATCCAACTTAATGACACTACTGGACGCACAATTGGCGCCGTCGATTTAATCCTCGAAAATCAGGAAACAAACCAACACGAGCATTGGGAAGTCGCCATTAAATTCTACTTATTGCATGAAGGCATTTGGTATGGCCCGAATGCACACGACCAACTGCACAAAAAGCTCGATCGTATGCTCACTCACCAACTAAAAATGAGCCAGAGAGAAGAGTTCCACCAACAGTTACCGTTAGACGCCACACCGAGTGAACACTTGCTGATGCAAGGTCGCCTCTATGTAAATCCTTTCGCGGCCGAACCAATCCCTACAACCTGTTTAGGTTACGAACTAAACCAAAGCCGAATATCCGGTTACTGGTGCTATCAAAGTCAATGGGAAGAAATTAATGAACCTTTATATGCTCTTTCCAAACCACTGTGGGCAATCGGCAATGAGGAATTCTTAGAGCCTATCGATAAACCATCAGATAGGTTTGTTCACGCTCAAACAAAGAGCGGTCAGTTTTGGTTTGTTGTACCGGACACTTGGCCGAACTAAAACGGGAAACGGGAAACGGGAAACGGGAAACGGGAAACGGGAAACGGGAAACGGGAAACGGGAAACGGGAAACGGGAAACGGGAAACGGGAAACGGGAAACGGGAAACGGGAAACGGGAAACGATTTTATTTTTCTTTTCTGAGAACAAGTTCGGTCAACACCTTCTTAATCAAAATACCTTTTCTTCGTACTTTCAACGAGTACCTCTCTATTCCTAAAGCGAAGCGCTCCCGACTATCGAAGCGCAGCGTTTCCTCTTCACAAACAAAAAGGGCCGACGCAATGTCGACCCTTTCGAACTTTAATCGTTTGAATTACAAACCAGCGGCTGCAAATACTTGATTAACGATTTCTTGTGCTTCAGCTTCGATTTGTTTTAGGTGCTCTTCACCTTTGAAGCTTTCACAGTAGATCTTGTAGATGTCTTCAGTGCCTGATGGACGTGCAGCGAACCAACCATTCGCTGTCGTTACTTTAAGGCCACCAATCGCAGCACCATTACCAGGAGCGTGCGTCAGACGAGCTGTAATTGCATCACCAGCTAGAGTTTCAGCCGCAACCATTTCTGGTGACAGCTTCTTCAATACGTCTTTTTGTGGGCCATTTGCGACAGCTTGAATACGGTTGTACTTAGACTCACCATGCTTCGCCGCTAGCTCTTCATAGTAATCTTGAGGGTTCTTACCCGTTACTGCAGTGATCTCTGCCGCTAGAAGACATAGCAAGATACCATCTTTGTCTGTTGACCAAGGCGTACCATCTTTACGAAGGAAAGACGCACCAGCACTTTCTTCGCCGCCGAAGCCAAACTTACCATTGTAAAGACCGTCCACAAACCATTTGAAGCCAACAGGTACTTCACATAGCTCACGACCGAGATCCGCAACAACACGGTCAATCAGAGCGCTTGAAACTAGCGTTTTACCAACAGCGACATCTTTACCCCACGCGTCACGGTGACGGTATAGGTAGTCGATACAAACCGCTAAGAAGTGGTTCGGGTTCATCAAACCTTTTGGCGTAACGATACCGTGACGGTCGTAATCAGGATCGTTACCGAATGCTAGATCGTACTCGTCTTTCAGTGCCAATAGACCCGCCATTGCGTAAGGAGAAGAACAGTCCATACGTACAACGCCGTCTTTATCTAATGACATGAATTGGAAAGAAGGGTCAATCGCTTCACTTACTAGCGTTAAGTCTAGATTGTATGCCTGACCAATTTGACGCCAGTAATCGATACCGCTGCCACCCAATGGATCTACACCAATCTTCAGGTTTGCTTTTTGGATTGCTTCCATATCGATAACGTTCACTAGATCATCGATGTATGGTTTCACCAAGTCCATCTCAACAAACAGATCCGATGCTTTAGCTTCTGCTAGTGGTAGGCGTTTAACACCTTGTAAACCTTCAGCAATCAGGGCGTTCGCACGATCTTCGATCGCTTGAGTCAGTTCAGCTTCTGCAGGACCACCGTGAGTCGGGTTGTATTTGATACCGCCGTCTTGTGGTGGGTTATGAGATGGGGTAATCACAATGCCATCTGCCTTATCATCGTGCTTGATGTTGTAAGTCAGAATCGCGTGTGAAATACCTGGCGTTGGCGTGTAACCGTTGCCTTGCTGGACAATCACTTTCACACCGTTTGCAATCAATACTTCAATCACACTTGAAAACGCTGGTTCAGATAGCGCGTGCGTGTCTTTGCCCACAAACAATGGACCTGTTGTACCTTGCTCAGCACGAACTTCTGCTACCGCTTGAGCGATCGCTAAAATGTGGTTTTCGTTAAAAGTGTGCTTGTCTGCAGTACCGCGGTGGCCAGAAGTACCAAATTGAACTTTGTGTTCTGCGTTTGCTGCGTCTGGTTGAAGTAAGAAGTAGTTAGCAACGAGTGCTGGGATATTGTGAAGATCTTCCTGCTGCGCTTTTTGCCCAGCACGAGGGTGCATAGCCATGTTTGACATCCTTTCTTTAAAAACAAATAAAATCAAAAAAGCCTCATAATATCCGCTAAACGCTACACATTATGAGGCTTCTATCAGGTTTCTTAGATTGAACCTGTTACTTTCTCTATTAAGTCAGGCTGGAATTCCATGTGAGTCATCACCTGCTCCACCATTTGTCGCTTACGACTGGTGTTGTTGTTGGTGATTACCCAGAATGGCGTGCCAGGAATTGCTTTAGGTTTGGTAGTGTTACCGTTTGCTAGCAGAGTCTCTTCGTTATCAGCAAAGTAAACGCGTTTGCGTCCTTTCACTTTTGTCGCTTGAGAGAAGCTCTCTGGATTCAGTTTGTGTAAGGTTGATAATACCAACATGAAGCGATCAATCGCTTTCTTAAGACCAGCAAATTCATCAGAGATAAGTAGAGAGCGCATCTCTTTTACGATATCTACTGATTCTGCTTTGCCAGCATCTTTACTTACTACAATCCCTTGTGGCTGTTCTACTACAGGTGCAACAACTGCTTCCTGCAACTGGCCATCAAGGTTCAAAAGGCGTCGTAAAATATCCGAGGCACTTTCACCGATATGCTTGGTTTGACCCGCAATGTAACGGTATAGATCCTCATCAACCTCAATTGTTTTCATTCGCTTTTCACATTCTCAATGTTTAAACTCTGGGGGATTATAACGAGATCCTCGCGGATACTCCACGTTAAACCCATCACGAATAAGATAAAATGTCAGCATTACTCAACTATAAGCAGGAAGGGCAAGGCCAAACGGTTGTTTTGATTCATGGATTGTTTGGCAGTTTCAGTAATCTAGGTTTACTGGCTCGCGACCTCGTTCAAGATCACTGTGTGATCAGTATTGATCTACGAAATCATGGCCTTTCTTTTCATTCAGACACACACAATTACGAAGTGATGGCACAAGATGTTGCTGATTTGCTTCGCCATTTAAGCATCGAGCCAGCACTTGTCATCGGCCACTCTATGGGTGGAAAAGTTGCGATGAAACTGGCAGATATCGCTCCTGAATTCGTAAAACAACTTATTGTCTTAGATATGGCGCCAGTGGCTTACCAGACTAATCGCCATGATAACGTGTTTAATGGTCTGCAAGCCGTAGTAAAAGAACAACCAACTAACCGCCAACAAACCATGGACATTCTTGCTCAACATATTGAAATGGATGGTGTAAGACAATTCTTATCGAAATCGTTATACAAAAACGGCGATAAAATGGATTGGCGCTTCAACGTTGCTAGCTTGCTCAACAACTACGACAACATCATTGGTTGGCAAGAAATCACACCAACAGACATCCCAACTTTATTTGTCAAAGGTGGTGATTCTGATTACTTGATGCCTGAGCACCAACCAGCCGTTAAGCGACAGTTTAACAATGCAAAAGCGCACATTATTGCTAATACAGGACACTGGCTACACGCTGAAAAACCAGCAGAAGTCATGCGGGTGATCAGGAAATATATTTCGAGTTAACAAATTCGAAAAACAACGCCATATTATTGAAATAACCCTTCTTGTTGTGCATTAACTTTACCGTTTAACAGTGGTATAGTGCGCCCAAGAATTTTTGGCATGAAGGACGACAATGCTATACGACTATATGGACATGCTCGAGTCGATCGGGCTCGATCTTCTTTTTGCTGCTATCTTTTTTTTCATCGGGATGGCGATAAAAGATGTACTAAAGCAAGGCAATGTACCTGTTTTTGGTCGTCGTATTGTATGGTTAGTTCTTTTCCTAGGCTGCGCTGGTTTCATCGCTAAAGGCCTGATTCAGCTCAGTTGGGAAGGCACAGGGCTTGGTTAAGCTCCTCTCCCCATCGCCAGTAACAAACAATGTAAAGGTATAGACTCTATGGCAAGTGTAGGTATCTTCTTCGGTAGCGACACAGGTAATACTGAAGCCGTTGCAAAGATGATTCAAAAGCAACTAGGTAAACAACTAGTTCACGTTCAAGACATCGCAAAAAGCAGCAAAGAAGACATTGATAACTTCGATCTTCTACTTCTAGGTATCCCAACTTGGTACTACGGTGAAGCACAATGTGATTGGGACGATTTCTTCCCAGAGCTTGAGCAAGTAGATTTCTCTACGAAGCTTGTTGCTATCTTCGGTTGTGGTGACCAAGAAGATTACGCAGAGTACTTCTGTGACGCAATGGGCACAGTACGTGACATCGTTGAAGCAAAAGGCGGCACTATCTTGGGCCACACTTCAACTGAAGGTTACGAGTTCGAAGCGTCTAAAGCACTCGTAGAAGGTGACGATAGCCAGTTTGTTGGTCTATGTATTGACGAAGACCGTCAACCAGAATTGACTGACGAGCGCGTTGAAAACTGGGTTAAGCAAATCTACGAAGAGATGTGCCTAGCTGAGCTTGAAGGCTAATAACGCATTCATCAAAAAGACCTCCTAATTGGAGGTCTTTTTGTATCTGCCTATCAGGAAGCTTCCGTTGCTACCTCTTCCTCTCTGTATTGAGGTTTCTTCCTCACATACAACTCACGCTGCACTTCGGACACAACATTGCCGTCTTTGTCTTTCACATGTGTAATAAACTCCGGAAAGCACTTTTCACCATTACGAGTCATTTGGTAAATATCGTCTAACATGCCTTCTGTTACTTCAAACTCAGCAAACAAATCACTCTGTCCAGGTTTAATAAAATTGATGCTGGCTTCTTTGTCCCAAACGTAATATTCCTCACGCAGAATCCCCATCAACATCAGTGAGTAGATCGGGTCGGTCAACGAGAAAATGCTGCCACCATATTGGGTTCGATTGGCGTTTTTGTTCCACCAGCGAAGCTTCAAGCGGACTTTAACCGTTCGAAAATCTTCAGAAATATGTAAGATTTTGATACCTGCGCCCCAAAATGGCGGCCAAATATTGAGCGCAAACTTCACAAATCCCGGTTTATATATCTTAGCAAGTCGCTTATTCATAACTATCCGTAGTCTTTGCGTTCTAATGTTATCAATTTGTAACTGGTCTGATCTGTAATATAATCGACCTGTTTCCAATTTACAAAAAGAATCTATTAACCCTTTGAAGTTCGTGGTTTAATGTTCAGTACGCTTCGCCTATAATGGTAGGAATATTGAATTCTGTTAAATCGCTGCAGATGATCCAACGGGAAAGTATATGTCAGATAATAATCAGGCGCTGAAGGATGCGGGCTTAAAAGTAACCCTTCCAAGGCTAAAAATTCTAGAAGTACTTCAGCAGCCAGACTGCCAGCACATCAGTGCTGAAGATTTGTACAAAAAGCTGATTGATCTAGGTGAAGAGATCGGTCTAGCAACCGTTTATCGTGTACTAAACCAGTTCGATGATGCTGGTATTGTAACTCGCCACCACTTCGAAGGTGGTAAGTCAGTATTTGAACTGTCTACTCAACACCACCACGATCACCTAGTGTGTCTAGACTGTGGTGAAGTGATTGAATTCTCTGACGATGTGATTGAACAGCGTCAAAAAGAAATCGCAGCTAAGTACAACGTGACGTTAACTAACCACAGCTTGTACCTATACGGCAAATGTACGGACAGTTCTTGTAAAGACAATCCAAACGCGCACAAGCCAACAAAGTAAGAAGTATTTCTTTTTACTCATAAACATAGTAAAACGTCAGCTAAAGCTGGC
This sequence comes from Vibrio sp. CUB2, assembly GCF_001557945.1. Taxonomy (NCBI): domain Bacteria; kingdom Pseudomonadati; phylum Pseudomonadota; class Gammaproteobacteria; order Vibrionales; family Vibrionaceae; genus Vibrio; species Vibrio sp. CUB2. Next base: position 144,974 of record NZ_LNRB01000013.1, read on the forward strand.
GTTTTTTTATGGAGAAAAACGATGAAGAAAAGGAATTCTAAAGGCTTTACCCTACTTGAGCTGATTATTGCCATTGTTATTCTTGGGATACTTGCCGTATTTGTAGCCCCACGTTTTTTAAACTTACAAGACGATGCTCGCGAAGCAAAAATTGCTGAAACTTTTGGAGCCTTTGAAAGCGCTCTTAAATACGCACATTCAAAATGGCAAATCAATGGCGGCGGCTCCGCAGGAATGAACAACATGCCAGGATATGGTCCAACGGACAATAATGGCAATTACATGTTGGACATGAATGACGTAGGCTACCCACTTGGTATCAATAAGGGTGAGCCGATGGGACAACCCCATAACATAGGCCAAGGAGACCAGGGTTGTTATGAACTGTTTACCGCGATAGTTAATACTGACTATACGTTTTCAAGCAACGCAGCAAAATCAGATTCCGTCGACTTTATTACAAAGCGTAGAAATTTAACGTTTCAAGATGCAAACGGCGTAGGTCAAAGAAAGCTCGCCCTCTGCTACTTTATCTATACCAAACAAGGTTACAACAGTAACCCTGACAATGCCGAGATTGTCTATTGGTATAACTCTAGGAACGGTTCAGTGACAACATTTGAACCAAATTAAGACATAAAAAATGCCAGCAATGATGCTGGCATCTTTGTTAGCGAAGAATAGAGATTATTGGTTCTCGATTTTCGCCCAAGTATCACGTAGACCAACCGTACGGTTGAATACTAGGTTATCTGCTGAAGAATCTTTTGAATCTGCACAGAAGTAACCCATACGCTCAAACTGGTAACCTGTTTCCGCTTCTGCGTTTGCTAGGCTTGGCTCAACAAAACCGTTTAGAACCACTAGTGATTCAGGGTTGATTGTCGCAGCAAAGTCATCCGCAGCAGCTGGGTTTTGTACTGTGAACAAACGATCGTACATGCGGATTTCAGCAGGCAATGCTTTGTCTGCTGATACCCAGTGAATTACGCCTTTCACTTTACGGCCATCTGCTGGGTTCTTACCTAGCGTTTCAGCATCGTAAGTACAGAAGATTGTCGTGATGTTGCCTTCCGCGTCTTTCTCGATGCGTTCAGCCTTGATCACGTATGCGCCACGTAGACGAACTTCTTTACCTAGAACAAGACGCTTGTATTTCTTGTTAGCTTCTTCACGGAAGTCTTCGCGCTCGATCCAAACTTCACGAGTGAACGGCACTTCACGCTCACCCATCTCAGGTTTGTTTGGATGGTTAGCAACAGTCAGAGTCTCTACCGCGCCTTCTTCGAAGTTCTCGATAACGATCTTAACTGGATCTAAAACAGCCATCGCACGTGGTGCGTTTTCGTTTAGATCATCACGAATACAAGATTCTAGTGAACCGAACTCAATCATGTTCTCTTGCTTCGTTACGCCAATACGCTTACAGAATTCACGAATAGATGCTGATGTAAAGCCACGACGACGCAGACCAGAGACTGTTGGCATACGTGGGTCATCCCAACCATCAACCAATTTCTCAGTCACTAGTTGGTTTAGCTTACGCTTAGACATCACTGTGTATTCAAGGTTTAGGCGGCTGAATTCGTACTGGTGTGGACGACAATCAATCGTGATGTTGTCTAGAACCCAGTCGTACAGACGACGGTTATCCATGAATTCTAGAGTACAGATAGAGTGTGTAATGCCCTCTAGCGCATCAGAGATACAGTGTGTGAAGTCGTACATTGGGTAAATGCACCACTTATCACCAGTCTGGTGATGAGTCGCAAAACGTACACGATAGATAACTGGGTCACGCATTACCATGAATGAAGAACCCATGTCGATCTTCGCACGTAGACACGCTTTGCCTTCTTCGAATTCACCTGCGCGCATTTTTTCAAATAGCGCTAGGTTTTCTTCTACTGGACGGTCACGGTATGGGCTTGGTTTACCCGGAGCCGTTAGCGTACCGCGGTATTCACGAATCTGCTCAGGACTTAGCTCATCAACGTACGCTAAGCCTTTATTAATCAATTCAATTGCATATTCGTAAAGCTTGTCGAAGTAGTTTGATGAGTAACATACTTCACCATCCCACTCAAAGCCCAACCAGTTTACATCTTTCTTGATAGACTCAACGTATTCGATGTCTTCTTTTTCAGGGTTTGTATCGTCGAAACGTAAGTTACATTGGCCCTGGTAGTCCTGAGCAATACCGAAGTTCAAACAGATAGACTTAGCATGACCGATGTGCAGGTAGCCATTCGGCTCCGGCGGGAATCGAGTATGCACGCTAGTGTGTTTACCATCCGCTAGATCTTTATCAATGATCTGGCGAATAAAGTTTGATGGACGAGCATCAGCTTCACTCATCTATAGCACCTCAAAAATATTAGTATTGTCAGAGAAAACAGTACTCCGTAGCCTTACTCGGTTTACAGAGTGCATTGTTCCTAATGATCCACAATTCTTAGCGATTAGACAACAAGAACCGTCGTTAAAACGACAATATTTCTCTTCTTCGCTTGAAAGCGCAGCATATTAGATCCGCACAAACAAAAAAAGACCTCCCGAGGGAGGTCTTTATAGAGAGTCAGTAAGATGTAATTAAGGAAGTTTTACATCTGATAGGTCTTCACCAGCACCGATTGCTTTCATTTCACCAGCAACGATTTCTGCAAGAGGACCAAGGATAACTTGAAGGTTGTTTTCGCCAAGCTTAACCACACCTTTCGCGCCTAGTTTCTTAAGAACAGCTTCGTCAGCAACAGAGCGGTCTTTAAGTGTTAGACGTAGACGAGTGATACACGCGTCGATTGAAGTTAGGTTATCGTGACCACCTAGTGCTTTTAGGTATTGGCGAGCTAGGTCACCTTTTGCTGCATCACCAGCTGGAGCTGCAGACGCTTCTTCGTCGTCATCTTCACGACCTGGTGATTTCAGGTTGAAAGCGCGGATTGCGAAGCTGAATGTGAAGAAGTATAGAGCACCGAAGCTTAGACCTAGAGCAAGAAGCACTAGAGGCTTAGTTGCTAGACCGTAGTTCAGTACGAAGTCGATTAGACCCGCAGAGAAACCAAAGCCGTGTAGCGTGCCAAGCATGTTTGCAAGTACTAGAGATAGACCTGTAAATACTGCGTGGATTGCGTATAGAGCAGGTGCTAGGAATACAAACATGAACTCTAGAGGCTCAGTGATACCTGTTAGGAATGAACAGAATGCTACTGAGAATAGTGCGCCACCAACTTGGCTACGTTTCTCAACTGGTGCTGCTAGGTACATTGCAAGTGCCGCACCTGGTAGACCGAACATCATTACAGGGAAGAAACCGTTCATGAATACACCAGCGCTCTTATCGCCGCCGAAGAAGCGGTGTAGGTCACCAGATTTCAGAGTTTCAGTTACTTCTTTAACTGTTGCTGTGATTTCTGGAGTTACAGAGTTAGCGAATTCGAATGTGTGAGTTTGACCAGCAACAAGAGTCTTAGCTAGAGCTGGGTCAACACAAAGCTGTTGTAGAGCAGGAAGCGCTTGACCAGCAGCAGTTGCGCCAGACACTAGAACTTCTTGACACGTGCCCATACCGAACCAGAAGTATGAGTTTAGTACGTGGTGTAGACCTACAGGGATAAGTGCACGGTTAAGAGTACCGTATACGAACTGACCGATAGCACCAGAAGTAGAAACTGCGTGCGCTAGCGCGTCAAGACCGCCTTGGATTGTTGGCCATACAACACCAGCAATTGCACCAGCAACTAGCGAGAATAGACCCGCCATGATTGGTACTAGACGTTTGCCAGAGAAGAATGCCAACCACTCAGGAAGACGAGTAGCGTGGAAAGCGTTGTAAGAGTGACCAGCGATGATACCAGCAATGATACCGCCGAAGAATGACATGTTAACGCTTGCATCGATTGTTGCTGCTGTTGCAGTAAGAACGAAGTAAGCAACTGCACCAGCTAGACCAGCAGCACCTTGACCGTCTTTAGAAAGACCAATCGCGATACCTAGACCGAATAGTAGTGGTAGTTGACTAAAGATTGCGTTACCAGCAGATGCCATGAACGCGATATCTAAAAGGTCAGGCTGACCCAAACGTAGTAAAAGCGCTGCAACTGGAAGCGTTGCGATAGGAAGCATAAGAGCTTTACCTAACTTCTGCGCGTATCCAAGAATATTCACCTTAAGTTCCCCCTATAGGATTTTATGTTTTGTTGAATAACTTATTTCAGTCGTTCAATTTAGTCGCTACCAGTTTATGATATTAATTTTGCTCCGCAAATTAAAACCTCATTGTTTGTGATCATAATCACCAGAAATTGGTCATTCAGAAGGTTTTTGCTAGCGAGATCATAAAACTTATTTTATTATACGAAAAAATGGCGTTTTAGAGATAAGATTCTCGTACTTTATGCAAGACAGAATCAGTGTTATTTTGGTATCTCTACAGATGATTCGCAGTAACTTTGCTCTGGAAAACAATCATAAAAACTAATTCATTTATTATTTTTCAGTTAGTTACTCTGATAATGACATCGATAAAACGCGACTTGCTGTATGTGACTCGTTATCTAATTCAGTGATACAAACTAAGTACCAGCCCGACTCACAGAGTCACCAGTTAGATAACGGAACAGAAAATGAATTCTCATCTATAAGGACTAGCTGACTATGTACGCGCTAAGTAACTGTAAAATCTATACCGGTAGTGATGTTCTTACCGATCATGCTGTCATCATCGACAATGACCAGATTCAATCAGTTGTGCCAGTAACTCAACTACCAGAAGGTATTGAAGTTAAAGATCTGGACGGTGCTAACCTAAGCCCTGGTTTTATCGACCTACAGCTAAACGGCTGTGGTGGTGTGATGCTTAACGACGAAATCACACCAGAAACAATGCAGATCATGCACGAAGCTAACCTAAAATCTGGTTGTACAAGCTTCCTACCAACTCTTATCACTTCTTCAGACGAAGACATGCGCGCTGCAATCTCAGCGGCTCGCGAGTACCACAACAAATACCAAAACCAATCGCTAGGTCTGCATCTTGAAGGTCCGTACCTTAACGTAGCGAAAAAAGGCATTCACAGCGTTGACTTCATCCGCCCTTCTGACGACGGCATGATTGACTTGATCTGCGCGAACGCTGACATCATCGCAAAAGTTACACTTGCACCAGAACAAAATGACCCTGAGCACATCTCTCGCTTGAAAGCAGCTGGCATTGTGGTTTCTATCGGTCACACCAACGCAACATACGCAGAAGCACGCCAAGGCTTTGAAGCAGGTATCTCATTTGCGACTCACCTATTCAACGCGATGACACCAATGGTCGGTCGTGAACCAGGTGTAGTTGGTGCGATTTACGATACACCAGAAGTTTATGCAGGCATCATTGCTGATGGTTTCCACGTAGACTACGCAAACATCCGAATTGCTCATAAAATCAAAGGTGAAAAGCTTGTTTTGGTGACGGATGCCACAGCTCCAGCAGGTGCTAACATTGATCACTTTATTTTTGTCGGTAAGAAAGTATATTACCGAGATGGTAAGTGTGTTGATGAAAACGGCACACTAGGCGGCTCAGCTCTGACTATGATCGAAGCAGTTCAGAACACAGTTGAGCACGCAGGCATCGCTTTAGACGAAGCTCTACGAATGGCGACACTGTACCCAGCAACCGCAATTGGTGTTGAGGAACAACTAGGCCGAGTTCGAAAAGGAATGGTAGCGAACCTGACTATTTTCGATCGTGACTTCAATGTAAAAGCGACGGTTGTTAACGGACAATACGAGCAAAATTAAGCATGAATGGCGGACAGATTGGTAATGTAGATTTAGTAAAACAGCTTAACAGCGCTGCGGTATACAGGCTGATTGACCAACAAGGTCCAATCTCCCGTATTCAGGTAGCGGATGTTAGTCAGCTCGCCCCAGCGAGTGTTACCAAAATAACCCGCCAACTTTTAGAGCGCGGCTTAATCAAAGAAGTCGCGCAACAAGCTTCTACCGGTGGTCGCCGAGCAATCTCGTTGACCACTGAAGTAAAACCTTTCCACTCTATCGCTGTTCGATTAGGTCGTGACTACGTGCAATTTTGCTTGTATGACCTAGGCGGCACAGCACTAGCAGAAGACCAGCACGAGCTTCACTACACCAACCAAGCGGACTTAATCGCCGGTTTGATTGATTTATTGAAGGACTTTGTGAATCGCTGCCAAGACAAAATCGACCAACTTATCGCTATCGGTATCACGCTGCCTGGTTTGGTAAACCCAACCACTGGTGTCGTTGAATACATGCCGAATACCGACATCGATAACTTAGCGCTGGGCGAAATTATTCGCGAGAAGTTCAACACCGCGTGTTTTGTTGGTAACGACGTTCGTGGTATGGCACTAGCTGAACACTACTTTGGCGCGAGCCAAGACTGCCAAGATTCGATTCTAGTTAGTGTTCACCGTGGTACTGGTGCGGGCATCATCGTGAATGGTCAGGTATTCCTTGGCTTTAACCGCAACGTAGGTGAAATCGGTCATATCCAAATCGACCCACTTGGCGAGCAATGTCAGTGTGGTAACTTCGGCTGTCTAGAAACGGTTGCAGCAAACCCTGCCATCGTACAACGTGTGAAAAAACTGATTGCTCAGGGCTACGAATCAAGTCTGACTCAACTTGAGCACATCACTATTGATGACGTTTGTACGCACGCGATGAACGGCGACGAGCTGGCGAAGCAAAGCCTTGTGCGCGTAGGCAACCAACTTGGTAAAGCTATCGCGATTACAATCAACTTGTTCAACCCTCAGAAGATCGTCATTGCTGGTGACATTACTGCCGCTGAAGAAATTGTGTTCCCTGCAATTCAGCGCAATGTAGAAAACCAATCTCTGAAAACTTTCCACAACGAGCTTCCAATTGTTGCCTCTCACATTGATAAGCAACCAACGATGGGCGCATTTGCGATGATCAAACGCGCTATGTTGAACGGAGTTTTGTTACAAAAGTTACTAGAAGACTAAGTTTATACAACCAATTGAGTTACAATCTCGGGCTGTGGTTTCACAGCCCGTTTTTGTATATCAGGAATATAGCTCAACAGTATGGAAATTATTCTAATTACAACGGCGTTCCTCGCCGGCTTCATCGCTCTAAAATGTAACCTCCCCCCTTTGGTCGGTTTCCTACTCGCTGGTTTCGGCCTTCACGCGTTTGGCTACCAAAGCAATGACATCATTGTCACGCTTGCTGACCTTGGTGTGACTTTGCTGCTTTTCACCATTGGTTTAAAGCTGGATGTAAAAACGCTGCTTTCTAAAGAGATTTGGGGCGGCGCTACCGCGCACAACATTCTCTCGACTCTTTTCTTCGCGCTGGTTCTCGTTGGTCTAAAACTATTAGGGCTGTCATCACTCTCCACGATGGATCACAGCCAGATTCTGCTTCTCGCCTTCGCTCTCTCCTTCTCCAGTACGGTATTTGCGGTTAAGACACTGCAAGAAAAAGGGGAAATGAACGCGACTTACGGCACACTCGCAATTGGTATTCTGGTTATGCAGGATATCTTTGCCGTAGTATTCCTTACTGCTTCGACTGGTAAAATTCCAGAATGGTACGCCATTGGATTGTTTGCCCTACCACTCGCTCGACCTCTGTTTTACAAGTTGTTGGATAAAGTAGGCCACGGGGAAATGCTGGTGTTATTCGGCATTTTCTTCGCATTAGTAGTTGGCGCAGGCTTGTTTGAACTGGTGGGAATGAAACCTGATTTAGGCGCGTTGATTTTAGGCATGCTTCTGGCTGGCCACCGCAAAGCATCCGAGCTATCAAAATCGCTCTTTAATATGAAAGAGCTATTCTTAGTTTGTTTCTTCCTCAATATTGGTTTATCTGCATCCTTGAGCTTTACGGGTGTTGGTCTAGCTCTGCTATTTATCTTGTTATTACCAATCAAGGGGCTGCTGTACTTCCTAACCATCAACCACTTTAAATTCCGTGTGCGCACTTCATTGCTGACGTCGCTATCACTTTTCAACTACAGTGAGTTCGGCCTGATTGTTGGTGGTCTCGCATACAAAATGGGATGGATGCCAAGTGACATGCTGGCAGCGATTGCCGTTGCCGTTTCTATCTCGTTTATCATCTCAGCACCACTTAACCGTTTGGGCCATCAGATTTACCAACATTCAGGTAAATGGCTGCAAGAAACCGCAGCAGAAAAACTGAACCAACGCGACCAGCTCATTAACCCAGGTCATGCTCAAGTACTGATCCTCGGTATGGGTCGAATTGGTACCGGTGCATACGATGAACTGCGATCTCGCTACGGTAAGATTTCACTTGGTGTGGAGGTTCGTGAAGAAGCTGCGCATAAACATCGCTCGGAAGGTCGTAACGTGATCTCCGGAGATGCAACTGACCCGGATTTCTGGGAACGCATTTTGGATACGGCTAACGTGAAAATGGTGCTTCTGGCAATGCCACATCACCAAGGTAACCAAACGGCACTTGAACAGCTTCAAAGCCGAAACTACAAAGGGCAGATTGCAGCGATTGCCGAGTATCCAGATCAACTTGAAGGTTTATTAGAGACGGGAGTCGATGCCGCATTCAACATCTACAGCGAAGCTGGTAGTGGTTTCGCACGTCATGTTTGCGAGCAACTTCAACCTCAATTTACACCGATGAAATAAGCATAAAACGCAACCATCTTTATTGAGCCCTCTTCTAATAAGAGGGCTTAATTATATGGTCCGCCCCACTCTCAAGCCCTTAAGCTTAGAGTACGTTCTCAGAATGAGGTGAACCATATGTCTACTATCCACATCTTAGGTATCGACCTAGGCAAGCACTGTTTCCACGCA
>NZ_LNRB01000014.1:0-148279 GCF_001557945.1 Vibrio sp. CUB2
TTTTATACTTGAAAATTAGTTTCCCAACCTAGCTTCCAAGTTGTTCTCATGTTCAAAGGAAAAACATAAGAAAGAATATGGTGGAGGGGGACGGATTCGAACCATCGAAGGCAGTGCCGGCAGATTTACAGTCTGCTCCCTTTGGCCACTCGGGAACCCCTCCCGGGTATTTTTATACTTGAAAATTAGTTTCCCAACCTAGCTTCCAAGTTGTTCTCATGTTCAAAGGAAAAACATAAGAAAGAATATGGTGGAGGGGGACGGATTCGAACCATCGAAGGCAGTGCCGGCAGATTTACAGTCTGCTCCCTTTGGCCACTCGGGAACCCCTCCAGGGTATTTTTATACTTAAGATTGTTTTCCCAACACATCTCTCAAGTGCGGAGCGCATCATAGCAAACTCGCTCAGGCTGTAAAGCGTTTTTCTTACGTTTTTACGTTGAATGCTGCCTTTTTGGGCAAAGATGGTAGAAAGTCAGCGTTTTGTATGTCGTTTATACAAAAGAGAAACTGACTTTTTACTTGAATTTACACTACTTGACGTTAGGCGTCGTATCAACTGATAAACTGTATTCAGTTTAATGACATAAGTTTATCTGATTAGTAGTCAAAATTATGAGTATGAGAGCCACTTTATCTGTTTTAACGCTTTCTATTTTAATGGCATCACCAGCCGCTTTTGCAGCCAAACGTGGTCCATCAACAGTTACGGTGGTAACTGAGCAAGTAGAGACGCATCAAATCAACCAGTCTTTGTCACTGATCGGCAAGCTTGAAGCTGCCCAATCGGTTGTTGTTGCTTCTGAGGTCGCTGGCAAGGTGAAAGAGATCGCCGTAAAAGCCAACCAAAACGTTCAACAAGACCAACTTCTTATTCTATTAAATGACGATAAAGCGCAAGCGGCATTAGTAGAAGCAAAAGCTTACTTAAAAGATGAGCAGCGTAAGTTAAAAGAGTTTCAGCGTTTGGTTAAACGTAACGCCATCACTCAAACAGAAATCGATGCACAAAAAGCGAGCGTAGAGATTGCCGAAGCACGTCTTGATGCATCAAAAGCCAACTTAGCGGACCTAAATATCAGTGCACCTTTTGCCGGCACCGTTGGTTTTATCGATTTCAGCCGAGGAAAAATGGTGAGCGCAGGTTCTGAACTGCTGACTCTGGATGACCTTTCTGTCATGGAGTTGGATCTGCAAGTACCAGAGCGTTACCTGTCGATGTTGTCTGTCGGTATGGAAGTTCACGCGACGACCAGTGCTTGGAACGGTGTTGACTTCGTCGGAAAAGTAACCGGTATCGATACTCGCATCAGTGCAGAGACTTTGAACCTACGTATTCGTATTGAATTCGACAATCCAGAAAACCATCTCAAGCCGGGCATGCTGATGAATGCTTCTCTGGCGTTCCCTGCAATTGAAGCGCCTATTATCCCGGTTCAAGCGCTGGAATACTCAGGTACCAAGCGTTTCGTGTACGTTATTGATGAAGACAACAAAGCGAAGCGTCAAGAAGTGTTCTTGGGTGCTCGTGTTGATAATGAAGTAGTGATTGAATCTGGTGTAGAGATCGGTGACAAGATCGTCGTGCAAGGCATTGTGAACATGCGTGATGGTGTTGAAGTTAAAGAGATCGTCGCACCAGGAAAAGCGAAAACCGCTAAGGCAAGTGGTGAGCAGGGCACGCAAGACGAAGCGGCTAAGGAAGCGAACTAATGTTACTTTCTGACGTTTCTGTAAAGCGCCCCGTTGCGGCGTTGGTATTAAGCATGCTGCTGTGTGTATTCGGCTTTGTGTCGTTTACAAAACTAGCAGTGCGCGAAATGCCAGACATCGAAAGCCCAGTTGTATCGATCAGCACTCGTTACGAAGGCGCTTCTGCAACCATCATTGAAAGCCAAATTACTTCAGTACTGGAAGACCAACTTTCGGGCATCAGTGGTATTGATGAAATCAGTTCCACTACTCGAAACAGTATGTCTCGTATCACCATCACCTTTGAATTGGGTTATGACCTTAATACGGGCGTAAGTGACGTTCGTGATGCGGTAGCTCGTGCTCAGCGTTCATTACCGGACGAAGCCGACGACCCTGTGGTCTTTAAGAACAACGGTTCGGGTGAAGCTTCCCTCTATATTAACCTTAGCTCGTCTGAAATGGACCGAACCCAGCTAACAGACTACGCGGAACGTGTTCTGATGGACCGTTTCAGTCTGATCTCTGGTGTAAGTTCTATCGACTTGTCTGGTGGCTTGTACAAAGTAATGTATGTGAAGCTTAAACCAGATCTGATGGCGGGTCGCTCGGTTACAGCATCTGACATTACAGCCGCTCTGCGAAGTGAAAACTTAGAAAGCCCGGGTGGTGAAGTACGTAACGACTCAACCGTGATGTCGGTGCGAACCGCGCGTACTTACAATACACCAGAAGACTTCCAATACCTTGTCGTGAAACGTGCAAGTGATAACACGCCTATCTACCTAAAAGATGTGGCGGATGTGTTTATCGGCGCAGAAAACGAAAACTCGACCTTTAAGAGTGATGGTGTGGTCAACATCAGCTTAGGTGTGGTGCCTCAGTCGGATGCAAACCCGTTAGAAGTGGCACAAGCTGTTCGCTCCGAAGTGGATAAGATTCAGAAGTTCTTACCGGACGGGACTCGCCTAGCGATCGACTACGATGCTACCGTTTTTATCGAGCGTTCGATTGATGAGGTATACAGCACCCTCTTTATTACGGGTGGTCTGGTAATTCTGGTTCTGTACATCTTTATCGGTCAGGCGCGTGCGACCCTGATTCCGGCGGTGACCGTACCGGTTTCACTGATTTCTTCGTTCATTGCCGCTTATTATTTTGGCTTCTCTATCAACCTTATTACTTTGATGGCACTGATCTTGTCTATCGGTCTGGTTGTGGACGATGCCATCGTAGTAGTAGAGAACATTTTCCACCATATTGAGCGTGGTGAATCACCATTACTGGCCGCTTACAAAGGTACGCGAGAAGTAGGCTTTGCGGTTATCGCAACAACGCTTGTTCTTGTGATGGTATTCCTACCGATTTCCTTCATGGATGGCATGGTAGGCTTGCTGTTTACTGAGTTCTCCGTATTGCTTGCAATGTCAGTGATCTTCTCCTCACTGATTGCTCTGACACTGACTCCTGTTCTAGGCAGTCAAATCCTAAAAGCGAATGTGAAACCAAACCGATTTAATCAAGCGGTTGATAAACTGTTCGCCAAGTTGGAAGCGGGTTACCGCAAGGCGTTGCGCGGCGCCTTGAAAGTTCGTTGGGCTGCGCCTTTGGTTATCCTTGCGTGTATGGGCGGCAGCTATGGCTTGATGAATCAAGTACCTGCACAGTTAACTCCGCAAGAAGACCGTGGTGTTATCTTTGCCTTTGTACGTGGTGCAGATGCAACGTCATACAACCGTATGTCGGCAAACATGGACATCGTAGAAGACCGTTTAATGCCGTTGTTGGGCCAAGGCTTTTTGAAGTCGTTCAGTATCCAAACACCAGCATTCGGTGGCCAAGCGGGCGACCAAACGGGCTTCGTTATCATGATTCTGGACGATTGGAACGAACGTGACGTTACCGCGCAAGAAGCGTTGAATGAAGTGCGTAAGTCATTAGCAGGTATTCCTGACGTTCGTGTCTTCCCATTCATGCCGGGCTTCCGTGGTGGATCGAGTGAACCAGTTCAGTTTGTGCTTGGCGGGTCGGACTATGATGAGCTTTTGGTCTGGGCAGAAATGCTTAAGAACAAGGCCGAAGAATCACCAATGATGGAAGGTGCGGAGATCGACTACTCCGAGAAAACACCTGAGTTGTTAGTGTCCGTAGACAAGCGCCGTGCAGCTGAGCTTGGTGTGAGTGTACAAGACATCTCTGAAACACTGGAAATCATGCTTGGCGGTAAGAGTGAAACGACTTACATCGACCGTGGTGAAGAATATGACGTTTACCTGCGTGGCGATGAAAACAGCTTCAATAATGCGGCAGATCTAAGCCAAATTTACTTGCGAACCACAAGTGGTGAGTTGGTGACCTTGGACACAGTGACCAAGATTGAAGAGGTCGCGGCATCGATTCGTTTGTCTCACTATAACAAGCAAAAGTCGATCACCATTACTGCCAACTTATCTGAAGGTTATACCTTAGGGGATGCACTCGATTTCCTAGATCAAGAAGCGATTGATAGCCTACCGGGTGACATTTCAGTGAGCTATTCTGGTGAGTCAAAAGACTTTAAAGAGAACCAAGCTAGCGTAGCGGTCGTGTTCGCATTAGCTCTGCTGGTGGCTTACTTAGTACTGGCAGCGCAGTTCGAAAGTTTCGTTAACCCGCTGGTGGTGATGTTCACCGTACCGATGGGTGTATTTGGTGGCTTCCTCGGTTTGGTTGTGATGAGCCAAGGGATGAACATCTACAGCCAGATCGGCATGATCATGTTGATCGGTATGGTAACCAAGAACGGTATCTTGATCGTTGAGTTTGCTAACCAATTGCGTGACCGTGGTATCGAGTTTGAAAAAGCGATCACAGATGCGGCAGCACGTCGTCTACGCCCAATCATGATGACGGCATTTACGACGCTGGCTGGTGCGATTCCGCTGATCATGTCGACGGGCGCGGGCTATGAAAGCCGCGTGGCAGTAGGTACGGTAATCTTCTTCGGTATGGGCTTCGCGACGCTAGTCACCTTGTTCGTTATCCCTGCAATGTACCGATTGATTTCTGCGAAGACACGTTCACCTGGTCATGTTGAAGCGGAGCTGAATAAAGCACTAAGCCATGACACTAAGGGACGTATCGCACACCCTTAATCGAACTCTAAAACACAAAAGCCGAGGCAATGACCTCGGCTTTTCTTTGTCTTCAATTCTGGGTTTTAAAGCCAGCTTGGAAGCGTTCGATTAGAAGCGTTTACCCAAGCTCACTTGCACGCCTTCATAACTGTCGTAGAAGTCATCAAAACCCATGTCGGCGACGTTGTAAATGTATTCAGCACGTAGCCAGATATCTTTACTCATATCCCAATGGACACCTGCACCGATGTTGAATAGTGCGCCAGAATCGTCTGTGACTTTTTGCTCGTTCGGTACATACATTTCAGCTTGAGTGCCAAGCGCAGTTACGCGACCAAACAGTGACAGTGGCGTATCGCCTAAGTTATCACTCGTTACAACCGCAGACATACCTGCTTGGTAATAGTGAAGGTCTAAGTCAGTTTTTAGAGCATCATTCTTAAGTTCATTTTGTGAATAACGCAGTACCCCTTCAAATGCGAGGTATTGGTTTACATGGTAACCCCAGCCAACCGTAATGTGAGGTGTCGACCAGCCACTGTCGCGATCAGAACCAAAATTCGGAGTATCAAAGCCCACATTACCTGTACCTAGGTATAAATAAGATTGGTGGGTTTGCTCTTGAGCGGCGAAAGTTGGCAGACTCATGGTCAATGCAGATAATAATAGGATGGCGTTTTTCATAACTTGGCGATAACCTTTGTGAAAGACCGTTTTTAGAATTAGTATTAATTTAATCAATAAGATAACTGGCAGTTATCATATCAGTCTTTTGGGTGAGTGCGTGGTTTTAGAGGGAAATTTGTTGTAATGGCGCAAATTTTAGACTCATCACGCTCACTCATTTCTATGCTATGAGCTGCGAGATAAATAAAAGGAAAGTAAAGTGGCTGAATTCAAATACAAAAATCTAACCCAAGAAGAGCAAGACAAACTGGACGCAGCGACGTTTCGCCGTCTATTAGCGCATTTGGATGCAAACAAAGACGTGCAAAACATCGATCTAATGATCCTTGCTGGTTTCTGTCGTAACTGTTTCAGCAAATGGTACAAGGCAGAAGCGGAAGACCTTGGTGTGGATATCGACATCGATGATGCTCGTGAGCGTGTTTACGGCATGACTTACGATGAGTGGAAACAAAACCACCAACCAAAAGCGACACCAGAACAACTGGCAGCATTTGAAGCGCGCCAGAAAAAGTAACTCTCCTGTATTAAGCAGATAAAAAAACAGCCCGCTGAATGAGCAGGCTGTTTTTTAATAAAGTATCTGTCTTACTCGGTGATTGGGCCGCAACATGCTGGCTCAACACAACCTTTTGCTTGGATGATTTCAAGCTGTGCTAGGTAAGGTTGAATATCACCGATGTTTTCTTTTACCCACTCAGTGTTGTAGTAAGTATCTAGGTAACGTTCACCTGAATCACAAAGCAGTGTCACGATAGAACCAGTCTCACCACGTTGCTTCATTTCACACGCAAGCTGAAGTACGCCGTATAGGTTAGTACCTGTCGATGCGCCAACTTTACGACCAATCAAACCAGACAACCAATGCGCTGTTGCAACACTTGCTGCATCCGGGATCTTGCGCATTTCGTCAACGACACCAGCGATGAAGCTTGGCTCAACACGTGGACGACCGATGCCTTCGATCTTACTGCCGTTTTCGCCCTTGATATCTGCATTGCCAGATTGGAAGTAGTCGTAGAATACTGAGTTGTCAGGATCAACCACACACAGTTTTGTGTCGTATTTTTGGTAACGGATAAAGCGACCAATCGTTGCAGATGTACCGCCAGTACCTGGGCTCATGACAACCCAACTTGGGATTGGGTGATCTTCTAGCTCCATTTGGCTAAAGATAGAGTTCGCAATGTTGTTGTTACCACGCCAGTCGGT
Organism: Vibrio sp. CUB2; assembly: GCF_001557945.1. Lineage (NCBI taxonomy): Bacteria > Pseudomonadati > Pseudomonadota > Gammaproteobacteria > Vibrionales > Vibrionaceae > Vibrio > Vibrio sp. CUB2. The sequence continues at coordinate 6,708 of NZ_LNRB01000014.1, forward strand.
TGCGCGCTCAGCGTAAGTAAATTGGTCCATGTAGTGACCGTTTAGCTCTTTCGCTAGGCGACGAGACTCGTCGTAAATTTGGTCTGAACGGTCAACAAGGTGCGCTTTACCACCGTAGAATTCGATTTGTTCAATTTTCTTGCGTGCTGTGGTTTTTGGCATTACTGCGATAAACGGTAAGCCAAGTAGACGCGCGAAGTACGCTTCAGAAACCGCTGTACTGCCTGATGATGCTTCGATCACCGTGGTTTCTGGACCAACCCAACCATTACAAATCGCGTAAAGGAAAAGCGAACGTGCTAAACGGTGCTTCAATGAACCCGTTGGATGCGTGCTTTCATCTTTTAGGTAGATGTCGATGCCTTCCAAAGAAGGTAGGTCTAATTTGAATAGGTGAGTATCTGCTGAACGTTGAAAGTCTGCTTCGATTTTGCGTACAGCATTGTTGATCCAGTTGTGGTCAGTACACATAACGTGACTCCTCGAAAATCTGTAGGGTAGTTGTTTTTGTCTATAGGGATAATCTACCTATAACCTTAGAGAAAAACTTTGCTATTATTGTTCTGTTATTCATCAATGGTAGAAAAATTTTCTCTAAATTAGGAAAATTCTAGGAATGAGCTTAGATAAAATCGACAGGCAGTTACTTTCTTTCCTCCAAAACGACGGAACCTTGTCTCTAAATGACTTGGCCGAGCGAGTGAACCTGACTACTACGCCCTGCTGGAAGCGTTTAAAAAAGCTGGAAGATGAAGGCTATATCGAAAAGCGCGTGGCGTTGTTGAGCGCAGAAAAGCTCGATTTGTCGTTTATTGCGTTTGTGCAACTTAAGACCAGTGACCATTCAGAGGGTTGGTATCACCACTTTGTGACCACGGTAAGTGATTTTCCCGAAGTGATGGAGTTCTATCGCATGGCGGGGGAGTACGACTACATGATGAAGGTTGTGGTAAAAGACATGAAGTGCTTTGATGAGTTCTACAAGCGATTGGTGAATAGTGTAAGAGGGCTATCCAACGTTACTTCAACCTTTGCGATGGAGCCAATCAAGTATACGACTGAGTTGCCTATTTACGGTGCCTAAATTCCTACCTAAATAAGATATGAAGTCATTCTGTTGACTTCATATTTCCTCAATATCCATATTACACGCCAGCTAAAGTGTGAACGACTGTTTATATTTTAATCTATTGAAAACCCTAATTTAATCATCACTAATTTAATAAGAAGTCGGATCGTAAACGGTTGTTCGCGACATCACTGTGCTTATTTTAGAAAATTGGCGGCATTTTATTGATTTAGCGAATGGTAATGTAGTTTATCGATAATCTTATTAATCAAAAAAGGGGCTAGCGGTGAATAAAACATCGTATTATTATCGCCGCCACTTATAAGATGTAAGAAATCATTACAAAAAATGAAAAAATATTATTTTCTCCTTTTGCTTGCTGCAGTAATCGCTGGCTGCGGTGGTGGGGGCGGTGATTCCAAGCCGCGTAATTCGGGTTCTTCAACTCAAACAACAAAACAAAGTCGACCTCAACTTAAAGTCGAAGACGCAATACTCACATTTGATGGCATTGGAAGTGTCGCAAATACGACAATGAGTAACGTACAAGGCACGATCACATACCAAGTTTTATCTTCAACTCCTTCTGATGTGGTTCAAATCGACGACGGTGAGTTAAAAATCCTTCGTCCAGGTACGGCGTCAATTAAAGTGACGGACAGCAGTCCGACTTACGAAACGTCAGAGGCCACGTTTACGATTACCGTAGACAAAGGCACCAATGCCGATCTGGCTGCAAACGATGTCAGTCTTAATGCGTCGGAAACTGAAGGGCAATCTTTGGTTGTACGAGGGCAAAAAGGCTCTCTGAGCTATGCCGTAGAAAGTGGATCTGAACATTTGATTCAGGTTAATACCGGTGGTCTAGTGTTTGCCATTGGGAAATCTGGAACGGCACAAGTACGTGTTCATGACTCGGGCGACGATTATTACCAAGCTCGCGATTTACTCGTCAATATTCACCTTTATCAAGTTGGTGCTGAGCAACTGCAATTTGCTCCTCTAACGGGTGAGTTCCGCGAAGGTCTGACGTTGGCACCAGTGAGACTGGATAGTACAGAGACCAAAAGCATTCGCTACGAGATCATCAATAGCACCCACGATGACAAAGTCGCTGAGGTATTGAATCCAGATACCGGTTTACTTTTGATTCAAAACACTGGGCAAGTAACGGTTGAAGCAACGGCAACGTATAGTGAAGGGTTTATTGAGCAGCAGCAAACGGCTCGATTTAACGTTGCTATTAGCAAGGGAACGCGACAAAACATCAGTGCTTCAAACATCTCGGCAAGTTATCAAGCGCTTGCTCCATTGTACCCACAAGTTAAGGGAGCACTGGGAGATTATCATTTTGATTTGGTATCAGGCCAAGACGTGGTGCGTGTTTCTGACGACGGCAACGCTCTGTTGATTCAAGGTGTTGGTCGTGCTGAGGTTGATGTGATTGAGGGCGATTTGCGTAATTTCCCTTCTACGAAAGCGCGTTTTAATATCGATGTTTCTCCAGCAGCACACCCAGTTATCAAAGACATTGATATGTCCTTTACCTATCAGAAAGGTCTATCGATTCCGCTCGCGTTTGCGGGGCAAAAGGGCGATGTCAAACTGGTTGGGGATTTACCTGAGGGGCTGAGAATGTCCTCAGATACGCTATATCTCGAAACGGCGGGTAACTACACGTTAACGTTCGAAGATGATGGCGGTGAGTTCTATCAGCCAATTAAGTTCAAAGTGAACCTTGATATCGCTAAAGCGCAAGGGCAGCCGCTTGCGACTCGTGATTATGAAGAGGTTTACAGTAAGGATCACCAATTCAATCTGCTAAAAGATTTTGACGAGCTTAGCTCCGGTGATGTGATTGAGATGACCGACAATACACACCCAGACGTAGCAAACATGATTGCTAATGGGATCGTGCATGTCTACAAAGCGGGTAAAACCACGCTGACTTTACGTCGTAAGGAAAGCGACAATTACAGTGCGGGTCCTGAGCATAAAGTGACTTTTAATATCTTGAGTGCTCCGAGCCGCATTCAAATTTCATCAAATGTTGAAGATAATTGGAATGCGCTCAAACCTTTGGCAAACAAACCGACTATCAGCGGAACCGTTGGGCAGGTGACTTACCAATTTGCAGATGGCTCACCGACCGATGTGGTGTCTCTAGATAGCAACACAGGAGAAATGCGCGTTCTTAATGCTGGCAGCACACGTATTGTGGTTTCTGACTCTGGTGATGATAAGTTCACGCCGGGTCAAGCAAGCTTCAATGTAACCATCAAGCCAATTGAAAGTCGCGTGACGGTCCAATACCCAAGTGCAACCTTTGGTTCAGATAAGACGCTAACGCCAGTAGTCTCAGACAGCGATACTACTGCCTCCTATCGTTTGATTAACCAAGCGTCACCAACGGTAAAAATGGCATCGTCTGATACGGGGGTATTAGATGTGCTTCATGCTGGCGATTACTCCTTGGAAGTCACGTTAACAAGCCGCAATTATCTGACGAAGACGATCACCGTTAATGGCTCGATTGCAAAAGCGGAACATCCGGGATTAAGCGCGACTCGTCAAACGGTGGCATTTGAACCGTTTAAGCGTGTGGAGCTAGAGATTGGTACGGCGATTGGTACGCGTAGCTATGAGTTTGCTACCTCAGTTAGTGAAGAAATAGCGACTCTGGATCGTGCGAATGGAAGCCTCACCCTCACAGGTTATGAGTTTGGGCACTCGGTTCAACTGAACGTTTCTGAGGCGGAAACGCAAGACTATAAAGCGCTGAACAGTACATTGGTGACGGTTTTTCTTGATCTTGCCGAATCTGGTGACGCCGATAAATACACTCAACTGGATAGCGAACAAACGGTAGTGATTAGCACGTTAAGTGGCCCTGAGTTTGCCAATCTTCAAGAGAGTGAGTTTGGTGTTATGGGCGCTAGAAGTGTACGAGAGCCGACAGACACAGAGCTCGCGCTTTATGGCAAAGGCAAAGTGGTGTTTTTAAACATGAAGCCAGTTGGCAATGATGATCCGGCTAAAACTCGTGGTCTGTGGATGCACGTTGCCCGTTTCGATGGTTGTCGTTCGCAACTCAGTGAAAATGACACGAGCCCTTTCCTTGCTGTCGATTATTCAGATGCGGGATATTGCGAAAACGATAGCAGCATTCGAATGACGCGTTTTCTGGTGATTGATGACCGACCGTTAGATGCAAATACGGCCTACGAATCGATGAGCCCTTTGATTCATTACCGCAAAGGTGCGCGAGAGTTTTTGGCGAGTGATGCGGGCGGCTTCTATGCTGAACCGGATACTATTTACGGTGAAGGGAAGTACGGTTACCCGAAATCACTTTATGAGTGGGCTGTCGTCAGTCTAAATTACCAAAAGAACTAAATACAAAAAGGAGTGCATCGGCACTCCTTTTTTGATTGAACATCGCGATGGTTTATTTGGTAAAGCGCATCACGCCTTCTTGAACTGCCGTAGCAACAAGGTGGCCTTGCTGGTTGTAGATCTCACCACGAACCAAACCACGCGTATTGCTTGCTGTTGGGCTTTCGATGGCATACAGCAACCATTCATCCATCTTAAATGGACGGTGGAACCAGATAGAGTGGTCGATGGTTGCCACTTGGAAGTTTGGCGTCATCAACGATACTTCGTGTGGGTGTAATGCGGTGATCAGAAAACCCCAGTCCGACGCATAAGCGAGTAGGTATTGGTGAATCAACTGATTATCTGGCATCTCACCGTTGGCACGAATCCACAAATATTGTTTCGCTTCGGTTTTCTTTGGCTTCAGTGGGTTAACGATGTTCACCGGACGTGTTTCAATTGGCTTCTCGCCACAGAACGTTTTGCGTAGTTTCTCTGGCAAAAATTCCGCAATGTGACTTGCTAGTTCCGTCTCAGAAGGGAAATTCTCTGGCCCAGGAATGTCTGGCATGGTGTTTTGGTGATCAAAGCCCGGAGCGTCACCATGATAAGAGGCAGTCAGGTAGAAAATCGGACGACCATTCTGAATTGCCTTCACGCGGCGAGTACTAAAGCTACGGCCATCACGCAGGTTTTCGACATCGTAAATGATCGGCTTTTCAGGATCGCCAGGGTATAGGAAGTAACTGTGAAATGAATGTACAGTACGTGCGTCTTCTACCGTGTATCGCGCGGCAGATAGCGCTTGTCCAATAACCTGACCACCATAAACTTGAGGTAAACCTAGGTTCTCGCTTTGTCCGCGGAACAAGCCTTCTTCTAGTTTTTCGAGTTGTAGTAGGCTGAGCAATTCTCTTAATGGTTTACTCATGATGTCTCCTCACCTTATTTTTATTGCTGCTTCAATTATGAAACAAAATCAACTGTTTGGTAATTTCTAACTTAGTCAAACTATTGTCAAATCGCTAAACGTACAGCAGACAGTTTAATAATCTCCCTCTATACTTAGCGCGAAATGATACACCCGTTGAGGAAACTATGAAAAAAACACTACTACTTGTTACTTCTTTACTATTCGGTGCTGCACTAGTGGGTTGCCAAACTTCTCAAAACACAGAAATGGAATCGGCTGAGGCGTCTATGAAGACAATTACAGGTACAGTGGCTTACCGTGAGCGTATCGCACTGCCTCCACACGCAGTAGTAACGGTTGCACTTGAAGACGTTTCTCTGGCGGATGCTCCAGCTAAAGTTCTTGCTAAACAAACATTCGAAACTGAAGGTAAGCAAGTACCTTTGGCATTTGAACTAAGCTACAACAGCAACGACATTAAACCTAACCATCGTTACAGCTTGCGTGCTCGTATCGAAGTAGATGGTAAGTTGCGTTTTATCAATGATACTAGCATCCCGGTGATTACGGACGCAGAGCAAACACACGAAGCAAACATTCGTCTAGTTGGCACGCGTTAATTGCTATCGGCAATGTAAGCCTATTAAAAATGGCAGCTCAAGGCTGCCATTTGTATTTTCTGAGTGAGACTTTTCCGATCTCAGACACTTCGATCCCTTCTGCTTCCAGCTTTTGCTTTTGTCTTTCTAAGTCTCGACCTTTTAATGAAATCTTGCCTTGACTGTTAATGACTCGAAACCAAGGCAGTTTACTGCCTTCCGGCAGATTACCTAGCGCTTTACCTACGTGCCTTGCGTAGCCAGGGTAGCCCGCCATTTTTGCAATTTCACCATAAGTAGAAACTCGCCCTGTGGGAATTTGGTGAATTACAGCAAAGATTTGCATCAAAAATTGGTCCATACTGAAAGTGTCCACTGTTGTTTACCAAGGAATGGTAATACACAAGACTTGTACTTCGCTATCAGTTCTTGCTCCTTAACATCATTTGCCGCTCGTCCGTACCTACCTCTTTTTCTGTGTTCCTTTTTTGAGCTGTAATTGATTACCAGAGTAAGTTGGAAATACAAAAACAGGCTTATGCTTAGTTTATAAATAGACCCGCTCAACGACTTTTAATGCCCAGTTTGACATGCCGTTGAGTTACCAAGTTGGTTGGGGAAGCCAGGAGGCGCTATGATTTTTTCGACACTTCAATTTCTTGTTACGACTCTTCTTGCCGTGGTGTGCGCTCGTGCCATCAGTTTGAGCGAAGGAGAGATTCCGGTTCTCGCCTTAATGATCCCCGCATTGTGGATACTGCCACAAGGTGGCCTAGCAGGTCTGATTCTGCTCGGTGCCATGACCGTTTATGGTGTCACCTTATCGATGCAGCCTATTGCGCTGTCTGTCGGTATCCTGATCCTTTTCCCGTTACTCATGGTGGTGTTCTCTCGTCGGAGTTCGTTGGGCGTGTTGCTGACTGCGGGCCTGATTGTTCTCACGTTACAAGTAGGCATTATGGTCACGCAGGAGGGAGGTAAGCTAGGTGGCTCTGCTTGGTTAACCGCTGTGCAAACCTTATCTGTGATTGTGATGTGGTGGTCTGCCAATCATTGGAAACCATCGGAAAAGCACGCTTGGTGGTCTTTGTTGTTATTACTGCCTTTATGGCTAGCGGATTTGCCGTATGCGGTGCTTGTAGCATTAAGTATTACGGGTATTTTGGCGTCGATGGAAGCGCTGACTAAGATTAAAAATTCATTGCGCTGGGGTAAATTGCTTTGTTGGACCTTACCAACCGTTGGCTTTGCTGCTTTGGTCGTTAGCCCCAATATCGAAGTTCCTAACCCTGTTTTTGTTGTGTGGATATGCTTGTTAGGAACGGCTTGGATGACGGACTACATCTTACGTAGTAGTGATGAGCAAGCCGAGTTATAAAATAGTTGTAGCTGCACTGAGTAAATAGTGACCCGTGCGGCAGACTATTGATTTGTTTATGAAATAATAGGCCGGATGTTATATGTTCGGCCTTTCATATTTATTGTGCATTTAATAATAAAAATTCAATCTTAGCCCCTATACAAAGTGGGCCTTTTTAGAAACGTTAGTCATGGTTAAAGTAGTTCAAAGGCTGTTGGTTTTTGCTTGCTTTCTATTGAGTCTGAGTCTCAAAGCAGAACCAGAACAAGTCTCTCATTATAAGGTGGCGACAGAGGCGGATGATGTCGTTACGCGTGTCCTGTTTGATGCGGTGGCAGAGAACTTTAGTGTCTCAATTCAGTATGTTAATTACTCGAGTTTTGATGCGATTTTAGATTCTGTCGCCCGTGGTGAAAGTGATTTTGCCGCCAACATCACCTACACCCCAGAAAGGGCGAAACTGTTTAGCTACTCGCGTCCCACCAATATTGAATACACCTACCTGTATGGTTTAAGTGATACGATTTTGAGTGATGCGACCGTCGTTGGCGTCCCGCAAGACACCATCTACGAAGCGCTACTTGAACAATATTATCCTGAGTTGATTCAGGTGCCTTACCAAGGGCATGAAGAGGCGGTATCGCTGTTACGTTCTAGACAAGTGGACGGCGTTGTCGATGCCATCAATCAACTCAAACCAATGTTACTTGAAGGCTTTGATGCCAAGCTGCTTAATGACCACATCTCAATAAAGCCAGTATCGATTGTTAGCCAAAAGGGAACCCACCTTGAAGAACTGTCTCGATTTGCTGATTTTATCCATAGCGAAGCAGTGCAGAAGTTACTTCGAGAGAAGGTGGCTTTGTACCAATTTGAGTTGAGACAAACCGCATTGCGTGAGTCGATCAAGCAACTTCCTATCGATTTAGAAAAGCCGTTTACCATCAAATTCGAATCTATCTTTCCTTATGTGGTGTACAAAGAAGATGGTTCCGTTGAAGGAATGACGGCGGATATCGTGTTAAAGAGTTGTGAGATTCTGGCGTTGAATTGCCAAGTGATCAGCAAACCAAACGAGAGCTGGGAATCCATGTATAACCAGTTTATCCAAGGTGAGTTCGATATGCTTGCTCCTTTAACGATTAGCCACGAGCGACGTACATTTAGCCACTTCCCTCAGCCTCACTACTACCCAACCTCCGTCATGGTTAAGCGCCTTGGTTACAAACCAAACGTGTATTCTCATGTCTCTCAGCTGATTTCTGAGCGTATTGGTGTGGTGAAAGATGACTTCTTCGACCAAATGCTCACACAAATGCTGCCATTAAAGGAACTCAATCGTTTTGATTCGCAGCAGTTGATGCTGGATGCCTTATTGGCGAGAGAGATTGATTACATTGCGATGGATACCGCAATGCTCAATCATTTCTTACGCTTGAGTGAGTTAATTCCTATCGAGCAAGACGATGCCATTGGAGAGTTTTACGAATCAGAACTGTCGGTTGGTTTAGCAACTAGCCAGCGCGGTGAGATTCTCGCTCCGTACTTTAGCCGTGCGATATCCATGCTGGACTTGGAGAAGATTGTTGCCAATTACGATTTGAGACCGGATTGGCGCACTGCGTTGGAATATGAAGTGCGCTTAGCAACTCAGACGCAAGCAGTGTTTATTTTTGTGTTGGTGCTTGCGCTTGGTGTGACGCTGTATCTGTATCGCCAATCGAATACCGACAATCTAACCGGATTAAGAAATCGTCGCTCGCTGCAAGTGAAGTATCGACAAGGCGTACCAAAAGATTTGGCTATTTTGTACCTCGATATCAATCAGTTTAAGCAAATCAACGATACTTATGGACACAGAGCGGGGGATAAAGTGCTGCAATTGCTTTCACTTAAGATACATCGCGTCTGGGCGGGTAGAAGCTATCGTATTGGTGGCGATGAGTTCATCCTGCTGGGTTACCCGACAGAAACGCAGTTAACAAGAGCGATTGAAGAGCTAAGTGCCCTTGATGTCAAAGGAGAACACTTTGGTGATTTGAATCAGGTAACGATTTCTGTCGGCGTGTCGACTAAGCGCGAGCGCAGCGTTAGCTTAGAGCAAGCATTGCATTTAGCGGATGAGGATATGTACTCAAGTAAGCAAGCCTCTCGCACAAGCGTTGAGCCAAACCCTTGTATGAATTGACTTTAAAGCGCTGAATTGACCGAGTTTTGTTCAAACAGAAATGAAATGGGCAAAATCGTCGCTTTAGCCCTTGCAATCCGAGAGGCGATGCTGAATAATCCTCACATCATTTGAGACGCGCTCTCAAAACAGAATTATGGGGCTCTGGTCCTCTCGCAACAATAGCTCGTGAACTCGGTCAGGTCCGGAAGGAAGCAGCCGCAGCGGGTGACTTGTGTGCCGGGATGTGGCTGGGGTCCCACCCTTTAAAAGCCTCGCTTATACAGCGAGGCTTTTTCGTTTCTGCGCTGTAAAATACTCTCTCAAACCTTTTCCCTTTCTATCAACTGACTATTCGTCTGGCTGGTGGATTCTCATCACTCACAACCAAATTTGTATGCAGTGTTCAGCCCTGTCTCTTGTGATTTCGCTTTTGCTTGAGAGTGAATAAATATGCTGGTTGTATGGCTCGAATGTGATGTATTTCGATTAGCTAAAATTGGTCATTCTTTATTAGCAATTTTTCTATCTTCCCTTGCAAATCTTTTCGGATAGTTTGCATTTTTGTCACGCTTGTTAGCCACTCTTAATAAAACCATCTTGTAGAAAAATTACACTTTTCGGGAAAAATGAAGTGTTTTTTCTGTCTAATCGGGGTCTTATTCATGTTCATTTACACTTAATTGATCTTTTGTATGACAAAATAAAATCGAGATTGATTGGGGTCAAAGATTCGTCCGCATTCGCTATCTGCCTATCTGAAAGTTAATTACAAGTATTCATCGGTTCGGGTAGGTTATTTTTACTCGCTGGCATAACACTGAATAGATTCTTGATAAATATTCAAAATGAAAATAAACGGTGCAACGGTGACTAGCGAGGCGATTTAACTCAATTCTATTCAGCGAATGCTTTTTATCAGTTTGAAATTGTACTGATGTCGCTTGAATGCTTTTTGGAGACCCCCATGACTAAAAAGTGGTTTACTGAGTCGGTTGAAGAAACACTGACTCAATTTAATGTATCAACTGAGCAAGGTTTGACTTCGGGAGAAGTAGAGCAGCGTCAGGCTGAACACGGCAAAAACGAGCTACAAGAGCAAGAAGGCAAATCTGCCCTTGAGCTATTCCTACACCAATTTAAGAACCCATTGATCTTCATTCTGGGTATTGGTGCGATTGTTTCCTTCTTCACTGGCCACCTTGTGGATGCGATTGCCATCACGGTGATCATCTTCATCAATGCCATCATCGCATTTTGGCAAGAATTTAAAGCTCAGAAGGGCATGGAAGCGCTGCGCGAAATGGCAGCACCAACCGCACAAGTTCGTCGCAATGGCGAGTGGGTTGATGTGTTGGCACGTGACATTGTGCCGGGTGACATTTTAAAGATTAATACGGGCGATATCCTTGCTGCGGACGTGCGCATCATTGAAGCGAACCGTCTTGCGGTAGATGAAGCCGCGCTTACTGGTGAGTCTGAGCCGGTTGATAAAATCGTTAAGGTGATTGAAGACGAAACCGTTGGCCTTGGTGATCAGCTTAATATGGGCTTTATGACCACCATTGTGACCACTGGTACAGGCTTAGGTGTGGTTGTCAGCACAGGCATGAAGACCGAAGTTGGCCATATTGCGGACATGATGGCAAACACCGAAGAAACCAAAACACCAATGCAAGAGCGTATGGATACCATCGCGAAAACCTTGATGGTTGCGGCTTTAGGTGTGGTGGCTGTGGTCTGTGGTATCGGCCTTTACCACGGTATGCCTTGGCTGGAAATTCTGAACACGGGTATTTCTCTATCGGTAGCGGCGATTCCAGAAGGTTTGCCAACAGTTATCTCAATTGTGTTGACCATGGGCTCAACGCGCATGGTGAAGAACAACGCATTGGCGAAGCAGCTTTCTGCGATTGAGACGCTCGGTTCAACCACGGTTATCTGTTCAGATAAAACGGGTACGCTGACACAAAACCAAATGCAGGTGATGAAAGCGTACGACGCGAGTGGCCGTTACTGGGAAGTGTCGGGCAAAGGCTTTAGCCCTGAGGGTGAATTTAAGCCGCTAGGCCACACGGTTGATGCAAAGCAAAGCCCTGAGATGATGAAAGGCTTAGTGGTTGCGACCCTATGTAATGATGCGGAATACATCAAAAATGGCGATAACTCGTCTGTGCGTGGTAACCCAACTGAAGGCGCATTGATTGTTGCAGCGGCAAAAGCGGGTCTGGAGCAATCAGACATGCTATCGACAGGCGGTTACTCTATCGTTGAGAAGTTTCCGTTTGATTCTGCACGTAAGATGGCGTCAGTGATTGTCAAAGGACCGGATGGTAAGCACTTCTTGGCGATTAAAGGTGCGCCAGATGTTGTGTTGCGCAATGCCTCTGGCTTTATGGTCGATGGTGGTGAGCTACCTACAGCACCAACCATGTCGACTGGCAGCTTAGCGTTAGCGGCAAGCCCTGCAGAAGAGGTGATTGCGAACTACGAAGCGGCAATTCAGGACTTTGCAGAGCAAGCGCTTCGCACTTTGGCAGTAGGTTATAAAGAGCTGACAGAAGATGATCTCAAGCGTGATCCTGCTGAGCTAGAGAAAGATGTGACTGTGCTTGGTTTGTACGGAATCATGGATCCTCCACGTCCAGAAGTGCGCGATGCAGTAGAGAGCTGTTATAACGCAGGCGTTCGCACGGTGATGATCACTGGTGACCACGCACTTACTGCAGCGGCAATTGCACGTGAAATCGGCATTATCCGCAGTGAAAAAGACTTGGTCATCACGGGCGCACAACTGGATGAGATGGATGATGAGGCACTACGTAAAATCTGTCCGGAAGTAGCCGTCTTTGCTCGTGTAACACCAGAACACAAGCTGCGCATTGTTCAAGCTCAGCAACACAATAATGAAGTGGCCGCGATGACAGGTGACGGCGTGAACGACGCGCCAGCTCTTCGCCGTGCGGATATCGGTGTTGCAATGGGTATCACCGGTACATCGGTAGCCAAAGATTCGGGCGATTTGATTCTATTGGATGACAACTTCAGCACAATCGTGAAAGCGGTACGCCAAGGTCGTCAGATCTTCGATAACTTGCGTAAGTTTATTCGCCAAGCACTGACGGCGAACGTGGGTGAAGTATCGGTTATCTTGTTTGCTTTCTTGATGATGGGACCAGAAGCGATTCTGCCACTTACGCCGCTGATGATTCTATGGATTAACCTAGTTTCTGACGGTCTGCCTGCGCTGGCGCTGGGTGTAGAACCTGAAGAGAAAGATTTGATGGAGCGTAAGCCGCGTAAGCGTAACGAAAGCTTCTTCAGCGACCATCTGGGCACTCGTATTGTGACACGCGGTTTGGCATTGGGTGGTATGAGCTACTTGGCGTTCAACTGGGCACTGAGCAGTGGTCAAAGCGCTCAATATGCACAGACAATGGCTTTCGCAATGCTGATTTTTGCTCAGCTATGGCACTTGTTTGACTCGCGTACATTTAACTCGCTATACCGCAAGAATCCATTCACCAACAAATACCTGTTGGGTGCTGTAGCGGTCTCGGCAACGCTGTCCCTTGGTGTTATTTATACTGGTCTCGGTCAGCTGATCTTTAACACAGAGGCACTAAGTGCTAGTCACCTATTTGGTGTGATTCTTGTGTCTTCACTGCCGACATTCATTTTGTCTGGCATTAAAGAGGTGACGAAAACCAAAGTCGTTTAAGAATGGTGGTGTCGATTCTTTCAGCATAGGGAAGCGACAGATACCTAAAGCCCGCCGAGAGTGATAGCTTGGCGGGCTTTTCTTTTCTCTCAAGCAAGGCATCTCTTTAGCTGTGCGAAGGTTTACTCTATAATCCCCCCGTTTTCATCTGGTACTTCACCAACTTTCATCTGGGATATTTTCATGATTTCAAAAAACCAACTAAAACTGCTGCGTGCTTTAGGTCAAAAGAAGCAGCGTAAAGCGCACGGCTTATTTCTGGTTCAAGGTGAAAAGAACGTACTGGAATTGGCGAACAGCTCGCTCACGGTAAAGCAGATTTTTGCGACGACTGAGTTTCTGGAAGAGCATCGTCAAGAACTCAACAGTTTCGAATGTATTGAGGCGTCACTAGATGACCTAACTAAAGCAAGTACCTTGGTTAGCAACAATGCAGCCATTGCTGTGGTTGAAATTCCAAGCGTAACAGTGCCTCAGGCAAAAGGCTTGATGATCGCATTGGATGGCGTTTCTGATCCGGGCAATCTTGGTACGATCATTCGTGTGGCGGATTGGTACGGTATCAAGCATATCATCGCGAGCACAGATTGTGCCGATCCATACAACCCAAAAACCATCAGTGCAACCATGGGCAGCTTTGGTCGCGTGCAAGTAAGCCTAGTGGATCTACCAAGTTACTTGGAAGATGCAAACTTGCCAGTGTATGGTGCTTTCCTTGAAGGCGAGAGTGTGCACAAGACGGAATTCTCAGCAGAAGGTATTTTGTTGATGGGCAGCGAATCTCATGGTGTGCGTGAAGCGGCATCGAAGTTTGTGACTGACAAGATTACCATTCCAGCGTTTGGCGGTGCAGAGTCTCTAAACGTGGCAATGGCGACAGGTATTATTCTCGACAACATGCGTCGTCAACACAGCTAATCGCAGCAACGAATCATAGATACAAAAAAAGCGTAACGAGCCAGACTTTTTCAAGTTGAGGTTCATTACGCTTTTTTCGTTTTAATGCGCTTATTTTTCTAGCATGTCCAACTTGTTTGGCACGCCGTTCCACTTTTCTGCTTCATCCATTGCTGGCTTCACTTCAGTTTGTACCGGCCAGATTTCTGCAAGTTCTGCGTTGAGCTCTTTGTAGATCACTTGATCTTCTGGAAGCTCGTCTTCTTGGAAGATGGCGGCTGCGGCACATTCGTCCACGCACAAACCACAGTCGATGCACTCAATCGGGTTGATTACCATAAAGTTTGGGCCTTCGTGGAAGGCATCTGCAGGGCATACCGCGACACAGTCAGTGTATTTACATTGGATACAGTTATCGGTTACGACAAACGCCATGATAATCAGCTCTTAAGTTAGTCAAAATTGAAGAATGGGGATAATACTCATCCCAAGGCAAAATTCAACATTCGCTACGTTAATTCCGCCGCGCAACTTGGATTTAGTATGACAGACAAATCAATTTCTCGTAAAATGCGCGCCATTGTGAGCTGACTGCTTTTTCACCCTCGATATTAACGAGGAGAAAATAGCAGTTCTGGCTAAGACACCTACCATAACGAGACATCACATGATTCGTATTAATGAAATTAAACTTCCTCTTGATCATGAGGAAGGCGCGCTATTGGACGCGATTACTAAAAAGCTTGGCATTGCTGCTGAGAAAGTTATCTCTTTTAATGTCTTTAGACGCGGCTACGATGCTCGTAAGAAAACCAATATTCATCTTATTTACACGCTAGACATCATCGTTGAAGGTGATGAAGAAGCGTTGCTAGCGAAATTCGAAAAAGATCCGCACGTTCGCCAAACACCAGATATGGAATACAAGTTCGTTGCCAAAGCACCAGAGAATCTAACAGAACGCCCAGTGGTGATCGGTTTCGGTCCTTGTGGTCTTTTTGCGGGTTTGGTTTTGGCTCAAATGGGCTTTAACCCAATCATCGTTGAGCGTGGTAAAGAAGTACGTGAGCGTACTAAAGACACGTTCGGCTTTTGGCGTAAGCGTACACTAAACCCAGAATCAAACGTACAGTTTGGTGAGGGCGGCGCGGGTACTTTCTCTGATGGTAAGCTTTACAGCCAAGTGAAAGATCCAAACTTCTACGGTCGTAAAGTGATCACTGAGTTTGTAGCAGCTGGTGCTCCAGAAGAAATTCTATACGTAAGTAAGCCGCACATCGGTACCTTTAAACTGGTTACTATGATCGAGAAGATGCGCGCGAAAATCATCGAGCTAGGTGGTGAGATTCGCTTTAGCACTCGTGTTGACGATCTACACATGGAAGATGGCCAAATCACAGGCGTAACGCTATCAAACGGTGAAGAGATCAAATCTCGTCACGTTGTTCTAGCGGTAGGTCACAGTGCTCGTGATACCTTTGAAATGCTGCACGACCGTGGCGTTTACATGGAAGCGAAGCCGTTCTCAGTTGGTTTCCGTATTGAGCACAAACAGTCGATGATCGACGAAGCACGTTTTGGTCCAAACGCAGGTCACCCAATTCTTGGTGCAGCAGACTACAAACTGGTTCACCACTGTAAGAATGGCCGTACGGTTTACAGTTTCTGTATGTGTCCTGGTGGTACTGTTGTTGCGGCAACGTCTGAAGAAGGTCGCGTCGTAACCAACGGTATGAGCCAATACTCTCGTGCAGAGCGTAACGCGAACAGCGCAATCGTAGTGGGCATCTCACCAGAAGTTGATTACCCAGGTGATCCTCTAGCAGGTATCCGTTTCCAACGTGAACTAGAATCGGGCGCTTACACACTCGGTGGTGAGAACTACGACGCACCAGCACAGAAAATCGGTGACTTCCTGAAAGGTCGCGATCCAAGTGCACTAGGTGATGTTGAACCATCATTCACTCCGGGCATCAAACTGACTGACCTGTCAAAAGCGCTACCTGCATTTGCTATCGAAGCGATTCGTGAAGCAATCCCAGCATTCGATCGTAAGATCAAAGGCTTTGCGTCAGAAGATGGTTTACTGACGGGTGTTGAGACGCGTACGTCTTCTCCAGTTTGCATCAAGCGTGGTAAAGACTTCCAGAGCATCAACTTGAAAGGCTTCTTCCCTGCGGGTGAAGGTGCAGGCTACGCGGGTGGTATCCTTTCTGCGGGTATCGATGGCATTAAGGTGGCAGAAGCGGTAGCTCGTGACATCGTCGCTTCAATGGAAAACGCATAATTTAATCGCGTGATATAACATCGAAAGCCAGCCTAAATCTAAGGCTGGCTTTTTCGTTTCTGCTGCATAGCTAGTTATTTCTTTTCGCCCTTCTTATATTGACTCACTCCTGACTCGAATCACGTCCAAGCTTTGTATATTCTTTGCTCACAGCCAAGCAGATGGTCGATGTAACTTTAAATAAATATGCAACTTAGTATTCATTGCTTTTTGTTATGTATCAATTCAGATAAAGATCAATAGACTACACCTATAAATAAAATTGCTAATTTCCATTTAGTAAAATCAAGAAATTAGACGACACTTATCTTAAAGGCAGCAAAAACGTGCCGCTAAGGAGATAAGAATGCATTCACTTAAAGTTAAAGATTACATGACGTTACAGGCAGTGACTTTCACCAAGAACATGTCGTTGACGGCGGCTTTGGACAAGGTGATGCAAAGTGTTACTCTAGGTGGGCCTGTTATCGACGAAAACGAGAAAGTCATCGGATTCCTTTCTGAACAAGACCTTTTAGACAAACTCGTTAAAGCCAGTTACCACTGTCAGGACACACACACAGTAGAAGAGTGCATGCACTTAGACGCGCTATCGGTATCGCCTGAAATGTCGATCATCGAATTAGCTGACATGATGAAAGTCGGTAAACCTAAGATGTATCCGGTGGTGGATGACAAAGATAAGCTCGTTGGTGTGATTACAAGACGCGATGTTTTAAGAGCCATCGGCAAAACACTGAACGAATGTTTCAAACATCCCGTTTAAGAACAAAACAATAAGTATTAAGACGAAAGACGCCTCGGCGTCTTTTTGTCGTTGAGGAAGAATATGTCCACGCAAGACGCGAAGTTTGTCCAAGGTTCTACCATGCGCCACATCTTAGTGATGTCTGGCGCAGGCTCTGTCGGTTTGATGGCACTGTTTGTCGTCGATTTGCTCGATATGTTGTTCATCAGTATGCTAGGACAGGTAGAGCTTGCTGCAGCTGTCGGTTTTGCAGGAACGCTGATTTTCTTCTCAACCTCAGCATCCATCGGTACTTCGATTGCTATGGGGGCTTTGGTCTCTAAAGCGATTGGCGCAAAGGATTTTGAACGAGCAAGGTTGATGAGTGGTAGTATCATGCTGGTGGCCTTTATGATCAGCTTGGTCATTACCATTAGTATGTTCATCCACATACCAGAGTTATTAGCCGCTATAGGTGCAGAAGGGGTCGCTGCCGAGCGTGCAGAAGCTTATCTCAATATTCTATTACCAAGTGCACCGATACTCGCTTTGGGTATGTCTGCCGGTGCTGGACTGCGTGCTGCGGGAGATGCAAAGCGATCTATGTGGGCGACTTTGGCGGGTGGTATTGTTAACGCGATTCTCGATCCGCTGTTTATTTTCGTCTTCAAATGGAACGTGGAAGGAGCAGCAGCGGCGTCTGTTATTGCGCGTTTCACGGTATTAGCTTTCTCCCTTTACCCACTAGTAAAAGTGCACAAGCTGGTTTCATTCCCTAATCTCGATACCGTTAAAATTAACCTTAAGCCGATTTTGGCGATTGCCGTGCCCGCCATTATTACCAACACTGCTACGCCGATTGGTAATGCGATTGTGACCACTCACATTGCCCAATTTGGTGAGGATTTTGTGGCAGGTTTTGCCGTGATAGGGCGTTTAACTCCAGTGTGTTTTGCGGTGATTTTTGCTTTGTCTGGTGCGGTAGGCCCAATCATTGGTCAGAACTTTGGTGCGGAGCGGATGGATCGCGTGAAGCGAACTCTGACCGACTCTTTGCTGGTGACAACCATTTATACTCTCGCCGTATGTGCTCTTCTTTACGTCCTGCAAGATTACATTGTTGCCATGTTCAGCCTAACGGGTGACGCTGCGATTATTGTTGCTGCTTTCTGTACCTATGTGGCGATTACGTTTGTGTTCAATGGTACTTTGTTTGTCGCCAACACCTCCTTCAATAACCTTGGTAAACCGCTGTACTCAACAGCGTTGAATTTGGGCAAAGCGACCATTGGCACGTTGCCTTTCGTTTACTTCGGTTCTCAGTGGTATGGTGCGCTTGGTGTGCTTTACGGCCAAGCAGTGGGTACGATTGTGTTTGGTTTACTTGCACTGGTAGTACTGAACAAGCACATCAAAGATCTGATGCAGAACTTTGGTGAAGACTTAGTGGAAGACGATCCTGCCATCACTTGCGTTAATACTCAGCCTTTCTGCTCTCACGATGCGGTATTGATTGATGAGGTCGCCACCGCTTTGGAAGAAGAAAAAGCGTAAATTTTCCTAATTTCACATAAATACGCTTGACCTTGGAGTTAGCTCTAAGGTTTATTCTTAGCGGTAGATAGAGACTTATCACCAATAAGGAAAGTGAATTATGTGTACGAAACATCAAGGTTGCCAATCAGGCAAAATCAACTCTGCGGTGGCGCTAGGTGCAAACGACTCTTGCTGCGCACCGGCAAAACCTGCTCTTAATATTACGCAAGCAAGCGTGATCACTTCAGAGGATTCTTGTTGCAGCGGCGGAAGCTGTAGCTCGGATTCTCTTGAAGATGAAGGCCCTGCCGAACCCTTTGAATCCTCCATTCGCCATAGCTGGTTAGTATCAGGCATGGATTGTCCTGCCTGTGCTCAAAAACTTGAAAAAGCCATTTCTTCTGTTGAAGGTGTCACGAACGCCAAAGTCCTGTTCGCGACTGAAAAGCTGGTGGTGGATTTTGATAACCGTGCACTTGCGCCTGTCATTGAGCAAGTTTCTCAACAAACCGGTTTCCCACTGACTTCGACAGATGCGCCAAAACCAAAAGCCGAGAAAAAAGGTTGGTTAGGCGTTATGAAAGACAATGTTCAAATCCTTTCTATCGCAGGTGCGATGGCGTTAGCCGGTCTTATCTCTGATTTACACCCAACCTTCAGCACGTGGCTCTTCACGTTGACGTGTTTGCTTGGCTTGTATCCAGTTGCGATGAAAGCGGTCAAGTTGGCTCGTAGTGGTACGCCATTCGCGATTGAAACGCTGATGAGTGTCGCGGCGCTGGGTGCTCTATACCTTGGTGAAACCGCTGAAGCGGCGATGGTGCTATTGCTTTTCCTTATTGGTGAAAAGTTAGAAGCATACGCATCATCTCGTGCGCGTAGCGGCGTTCAAGCATTGATGGATCTCGTTCCAGAAAATACCACTCTAATTGTGGATGGCGAACGTCAAGAAGTGCCAGCGTCACAACTACAGCCCGGTGACGTGATTGAAGTAGCGCCGGGTGGTCGTATGCCAGCTGATGGCGTACTGATGACTCAAGCGGCAAGCTTTGACGAAAGTGCGTTAACGGGCGAGTCTGTTCCGGTAGAGCACAACGAAGGCGGTAAAATCATGGCAGGTGCCGTGGTTGTCGATAAAGTTGTGCAAGTTAAAGTGACGTCTCGCCAAGGTGAGAACGCGATTGACCGCATCCTACATTTGATTGAAGAAGCGGAATCACGCAAAGCACCACTTGAACGTTTCCTAGATAAGTTCAGCCGTTGGTACACACCATTGATGATGCTTGTCTCTCTATTAGTCATCATCACACCGCCATTGTTGTTTGCTCAACCTTGGGAAACGTGGGTGTACCGTGGTCTAGCATTGTTGTTGATCGCATGTCCATGTGCGCTCGTCATCTCTACGCCAGCAGCGATCACTTCTGGCTTGGCGGCAGCGGCAAAACGAGGCGCATTGATCAAAGGTGGTGCAGCGCTTGAGCTACTGGGTCGTGTTGAATCTGTAGCATTTGATAAAACGGGTACACTGACACAAGGCAAACCGCAAGTAACTGATGTGGTACCTTTTGGTGTGACGGAAGAACAACTGCTGAGCTTGACTGCTTCGATTGAGATTGGCTCAAGCCACCCGCTAGCAATTTCTTTGGTGAACAAAGCGCAAGAGCAGGGCATCAGCATTCCTGAAGCAGCAGACAAAACGGCGCAGGTTGGTTCTGGTGTGACAGGGCTTGTTGAAGGCAAATTGGTTCAAGTGATTGCGCCATCGAAAGCCGATTTTGCCATTTCGTCTGACATTGAACAGCAAGTCGTGGCGTTGGAAGACCAAGGCAAGACGGTGGTTATCGCTCGTCACGATGAACAAGTGATCGGTTTGATTGCTTGGCAAGACACACTTCGCCAAGACGCTCAACAAGCGGTTGCTGCACTGAAAAAACTGGGTATTTCATCAGTGATGTTAACTGGCGATAACCCTCGCAGTGCCGAAGCTATTGCGAATCAAATTGGCCTTGATTACAAAGCAAGCTTGCTACCAGCAGACAAAGTGCACTACGTGGAAGAGATTTCAGCACAGCACACTGTCGCGATGGTGGGTGACGGCATTAATGATGCGCCAGCAATGAAAGCTTCAAGCATTGGTATTGCGATGGGCGGTGGTACTGACGTTGCTCTTGAAACGGCTGATGCTGCACTGACTCACAACCGTTTGATCGAGCTAGCAGGTATGATCGAGCTATCACGTGCGACGCTGAATAACATCCGTCAGAACGTGGCGCTTGCGCTGGGTCTAAAAGGTGTGTTCTTGGTAACGAGCTTACTGGGTATTACCGGCTTGTGGGTTGCGGTACTTGCCGACAGTGGTGCAACGGCACTAGTCACACTGAATGCTCTACGTCTGCTTCGCTTTGAATCAAAACAAGTGAAATAAATCAGTTAACAGCTGAGCGATGAATAAGAAGCCTGAGGCAATCCTGTCTTGGGCTTTTTTGTGTCCATAAAACGGTAATCACTTTGCTGAATAATTCGTTTGGCAAATCACTCATTGGTATGCAACGAAATGATCTTTTGGCCATTAAAATGTGATCTAAACCGTTTTTATTTGAAAGTTTGGATTTATTACATTGTTTCATTGTGACTGTGATCACTCAATGTTGGTGAAAGGTTCGCTACAGTGCATCTGTACCCAACAACTTATTAATGAGCTTATTGTTTACAAAATAAGCCACAACAAGGAGCGACTTATGTCTCAAGCTGTATTCCATTTAGGTGTTACTGAAGCGGATCTTAATGGTGCTACTCTAGCAATCATTCCAGGCGATCCAGCGCGCGTACAAAAAATCGCAGAAGAAATGGAAAACCCAGTATTTCTAGCAAGTCACCGTGAATACACGCTATACCGTGCAGAGCTAGACGGTAAACCTGTTGTGGTTTGTTCTACAGGTATCGGCGGTCCATCTACGTCTATCGCAGTAGAAGAACTAGCGCAGCTTGGCGTTCGCACTTTCCTACGTGTTGGTACGACTGGTGCAATCCAGCCACACGTAAACGTAGGTGACATGATCGTTACTACAGGTTCTGTTCGTCTAGACGGCGCGAGCCTACACTTTGCTCCAATGGAGTTCCCAGCAGTAGCAGACTTCGAAATCGCAACAGCAATGAAAGCAGCTGTTGAAGAGTCTGGTGCAACTGTTCATATGGGTGTGACTGCTTCAAGTGACACTTTCTACCCTGGTCAAGAGCGTTACGATACGTTCTCTGGTCGCGTTGTTAAGCGTTTCCAAGGTTCTATGCAAGAGTGGCAAGACATGGGCGTTCTGAACTTCGAAATGGAGTCAGCAACACTACTAACCATGTGTGCAAGCTCTGGCCTGAAAGCAGGTTGTGTGGCGGGGGTAATCATCAACCGTACACAAAAAGAGATTCCAGATCATTCAACGCTGAAAGAAACGGAAGCTCGCTCAATTAAAGTTGTAGTAGAAGCAGCACGTAAGATGCTTTAAGCACAACATTTAGTTGGCATTTAAACAAACGGGAAAAACCAGAGGTTCGCCTCTGGTTTTTTCTATCTGGAAGTTTTATATGAGTATTCAAACAGCAAATCTGACGCAATAAAAAAGCAGCTCGAGGCTGCTTTTTTGATTTTTGATTGATATCGACGATTAGATTTCGTCAGAACCGCCGGCGGCTTCAAACCAAGCGCTTAGGTGAGTTTTGAGATCTTTCAGCTCGTCTGGGCCGATAAGTGCCAACCCTAAGTCTTCAGCACGTGTGATGTCGTTATGACGCAGCGGACGGAAGCTGACCAGCATGGCACGAGCTTGTAGGCCACCTAACAGATCACGCAAAGATTCAAGCTTGTACAAGGTGTCATCGCCATCATCGCGCATGCCTTTGGTTTTACATTCGATGATGTGAAGTTTGTTGTTCACCACCGTTGCGACATCAAGTTCATTGCGAACTTCGCTTTCACCGAGTTTACGATAAACCTGCACGTTCAATGAACGGTCTTGGATCGTCGGCATGGTATCTTGAATCTGTTTCACAGTGCTGTGCACTAGCGTCTCTAACCATTCACCGTTAGAGAAACGACGAGCGTCTTCATCCGCAAACGTCAGCACGCCATTTTCGTATGTCGCGATTTGTGCCTCGACCAAATCGGTCAGCAGCATGTTCAGTTCGCGGTAGCCTTGTTGTTTCTCAGAAAGCTCAACATCCAGTTTCTGTTCTTTACGACAAGTGGTTGCAAGGTAGTTCAGCGTAGCTAGACCAGGGCCAAGCTCAAGAGCGTTAGATGCCCAGCGTTCGCCCAGTTCGTAAAGCTTTTGGTCAAGTTGAGGAGGAAGGTCTACGTGGTGGAATTCACCGCGTGCACCGAAAATCGTGAGGTAATCAGAGATGGTAATGTGGTCTTCTACTTGCGTATCTTCTTTGCCATCTGGGTAAAGCCAGCACAATTTGTCGCTGTTTGGTTCTACTACAAAGATAGGCCAGCGGTAAGTACGAAAGACTTCGTACACGGAAAGCAGGCGGTGACGTAGGCCACAACTTGCGTTGAGTTTAACTTCTTCACCTCGGTCGTGGAGGTCTTTTGCCAGTTTGTGGACAGATTGTTTGATCAGAGAAGTGTTTACTGCAGAAGGAATTTCAAAGAATTCAGACGTAATTTCTCGCTGCTCTAATACTGCGCTCAGTCGCTCGTACATATCGGATTGGCTCTTGTCGCCGATGAAGACGATATGTGTACTTACAGTGCGATTATCCAAAAGAGGAGTGACTAATCTCACTGGATCTTGGTCGATAATACCAACATGAACAGCCATAGGTTTTCCTTCTTATTTGGCTTGCTCGAAAAGAGAAAAGAAAAGGGATGAGCAAGCCATATAAACCATATGTAGACACAGCTCATAAAAAACAAGGGCGACTTCAATAAAAAGTCACCCTTATACAGTTGGTTGCAATAAATCCGTTAAATTTGGCGACGGATTTTATAGCTTAAATCGATGAACCAGTTCGTTTTGCTGATGCGCTAATTGCGTCAAAGATTCGCTAGTTTGAGCAATACTCGACATCGCATGGTAGCTTTGATCGGCAATGCTATTGATGTCTTCAATGCTGCGCGCAATATCCGCTGAAGTCTCGCTCTGCTCTGCTGCCGCTTGAGATATGTGGGTACTCATCTGGCTGATTTCGATAATAAGCGCTTGGATTTCTTCCATTGAACTGTTTGCTTTTGAAGCTTGCTCAACGGACATTTCCATATCACTCATACAGCTCTGAATAACTTGGCTAGCAGACTGCGAACTCGATTGAAGGTTACTGATCATTGCTTCAATCTCAGTTGTCGATTGTGTGGTCTTGGAAGCCAGCACGCGAACTTCATCCGCTACAACCGCAAAACCACGACCTTGTTCACCTGCACGAGCTGCCTCAATGGCAGCGTTGAGTGCCAACAAGTTAGTTTGCTCGGCGATGTTACGAATCACGTCGAGAATCGAACCGATTTGGCCGCTCATTCTCTGTAGCTCAGAAACCGCAGACACAGATTCATTCAAACGTGTTTCCAGCTGATTAATGGTCGAGATGTTACTGTTCATAACGTTGCGTCCTTGGTCAGAAGCGGTTTCTACACGCTGAACCATTTCCAGTGAGCCTTGTGCACTTTGTGCGACTTCTTGAACCGAGTGAGACATCTCTGTCATCGCTGTCGCCACATTTGCGGTTTGCTCACGCTGTGAGTTCAATTGACCTTGCGCTTGAGAAGAGGTTTGCTCATTCGTTGAAGCTGTCGAAGCAAGGTTTTCTGAAGCGTCGTTAAGCTTCACAAGAATGTTGTGCAAACTGTCTGCAAGGGTATTGATATGCCCACTTACGCGGCTAAATTCGTTGTTGTGACGGTTTTCAATACGCTGTGTCATGTCGCCTTCTGTTAAGCTTTCTAGCACTTTCAAGATGCGTGTTAGTGGCTCACGAACACTTTGTGCGATGTGGTAACCGATGGCGGTTGCAAACAGAACGACAATCACTGCAATCACAATTGCTTTGGTCACGCCTGCTGAATAAATGTCTCCTGCATCAGCTAAAGATTCGTTGAGCTTGTCTGTTGCGGTTGTTGTGAATTGCTCAAGAATCGACATGCTTGAGTCAACTTTGGTAGCAAGGTTCGCAATGTTGTTGTAAAGCGCCGCACGAGCCGAAAGGTAGTTGTTGTGTTGGTCTAACACACCGCCACGCATACCGACGTCACGTGTGAATTGCTCTACCGATTCACCAAAAGCTTTTTGAAGTTCAGGAAGTTGAGTTACCAAACCACGGAATGCGTAGTTGAGGTGTGTGACTGCCTTGCGGTTTTTCGCTACGGCTTCAGTTACAAACTCAGGGTTCGAGCTTGCTAAGGCATCAGACGTAATAACTTCAGCATCTTTCAATTTGATGAAGTAGCTCTTTGCCATCACTTTTACAGAGATACTGCTTTGGTCCGCCACGTATTCTTTCAGGCCAACAGAAAGCTCAGTGTTAAGTTGTTGGAAGCGACGAGAAGACTTTTGCACTTCTTCTTGTGCAGCGAACATGGCTTCGTAGTTATCCATGGCTTCTTTTGCTTCAGTAAAATAGCTCTGCTCAAGTTCTTTAAGCTGAGAAAAAGGTTCGGCAAGAGAAGGGTAGATTTGGCTCGCGACTTCAAGTTGGCTCAATGTCGCTTCAAAGGTTTGTTGAGATTTGGCAAATTCCTGACGCATCTCGTCCATGCGTTGTTTATTCTCTGTGGTCAGGAAGTCTTTAAAAGATTTGTCTGCAGAAAGCAGTTCAACACTGGTTTGGTTAGATAATGAAACAAGTGGTAATGAAGACTTAGATACCGTCTCAAACTTACCGTGAATATCATTCATGCCCCCCATCATAATGGCAATCGTGACAGCAAACAGGACGATGATCAGTGCGAAGCCTGCATACATCCGTTTAATAACTGAACCTCGCATAAGTGAGCTTCCTCTCCCAAAAATAGACAATATAAATAAGAATTGTCTTAAAAAAGTAACAAAATTCACTGGATTGTATTGAGTTTGCGACGCACGTTTTATGACGCACACGACAAAAAAAGCTTCAACGTCACGACTTATATTGATAATGTTAAGTGAACACTGTTTTTTATTGAGCTCGCTTTTGGCTTAGCGCATACTAAATAGGTTACACACCTTATAAAATGGAGTACCCATGGCGGAAGAAACCATCTTTAGCAAAATTATTCGCAAAGAAATCCCAGCAGATGTCCTTTACCAAGAGGACTTAGTAACGGCATTTCGTGACATCAATCCGCGTGCGCCAAGCCATATCCTTATCATTCCAAATAAGCTGATCCCGACAGTAAATGACGTGGAAGCGGAGGACGAAGCGATGATGGGACGTATGTTCACGGTAGCTAAGAAGCTTGCTAAAGAAGAAGGCATTGCGGAAGACGGTTACCGTTTGATCGTAAACTGTAACTCACATGGCGGTCAGGAAGTCTATCATATTCATATGCACCTAGTGGGCGGTCGTCCTTTAGGTCCTATGGTATTGAGCTAATCTATTAGAAGTGGGTGAAGTGATTCATCCACTTCTTTATTCCTGACGAACAACACATTTGTGGAGATAAATGTGAAACATGGTGTGAAGCTATTCGGATTAATGAGCTGGGTCCTGCTTGCTACAGGATGTGCAAACTTGTCCGCTGGCAATCTCTTCAGTCATTACAGCGACCAAAATAAACAAGTCTATCAGGCAGTGGTTGCGGGTGAATATGCCAAAGCTGAACAACTGCAATCGAGTGATGTTGGTGGCGATATACTTGGCAACTTTGAGCAAGGTCGAATCTCGTTTCTTGCCCAAGATTACCCAAAAAGCCTGAGTTCACTTGAAGACAGCGATCGTGCAGTGCGTAAACAACAAGATCGCGCAACCATTTCTGTAACGGAAACGGCGACCAGTGTTGGGTCTCTTGCCGTTAACGACAACCTAAACGAATACCAACCTGCCGACTATGAACTCGGCTTTTTGCATTTGTACCTCGGTCTGAACTACCTACAAAAGAATGACCTTGAAGGGGCACTGGTTGAAATGCGTCGTGCAAACCAAGTGCAAGAAGCGGCAAAGAAAGCACGTGAGAAGGAACTAAAGCAGGCTGAGAAGGATCTTAAGAAGCAAGGCATGTCAGCGAATCTAGGTAGCGTGTTAGCTAACTACCCAGACGCAGGCAAGAAGCTTAGCTCAGTGCAAAACGGCTACTTGTTCTACCTTTCTGGTTTGCTTTATGAAGCGTCACGAGATTTGAACAGTGCGTATGTAGACTATCGTCGCGCGCTCGCTGTGATGCCAGATAACAAGCAAGTGATTGAAAGTACAATGTATGCCGCGAAAAAGCTCGGTATGCGTCAAGACCTTCGTATGCTGGAAAAACGTTACGGCAAAGCGCCTTCAGGACTGAGTAAGTCACAAGGTCGCGTGATCGTGATAGACGAGCAAGGCGTGGTGGAAGCGCTGCAAGGTTGGCGCATTGACTTGCCGATTTATGATAGCCGAGGCGACGGTGCGATTTATTCGCTTGCGTTACCTTACTACCCGAAACGTGGAACACAGCGTTTTGGAGATGTTGCGTTAAATGGCAACAAGCTACCTTCAAGCACATTGGCCGATGTGAACGCGATGGCGCAAAACGATTTGCACGAACGTTTGACTACGATTGTGATTCGCCAAGCGATTCGTGTTTGGGCAAAAGACAGAATCCGAAAAGAAGCGGCAAAAGGCGATGATGTCGGCAACATTCTTTTCAATGTGTGGAATACATTAACCGAACAACCTGATACCAGAAGTTGGCAGACGCTACCAGGTACGGTGAAAACGGCGTCGAAAGTCGTGAAACCGGGGCAGCAAAGCTTAAACGTTGGCGATCAGGTGTATCAATTCGAAGTGCCAGCACAGCAAACAACGTTGGTTTGGGTATCTCGTCAGGGATCGCATTCCACAGTTTGGCATAAACAACTAGGGAGGTTGTAATGAGAGCATGGCTTATTGGCTTGGCAGTGATCATTGGTTTAGCGGGTTGTGCTGACAACACCGCGGGTATCCGAATCGATGGGCAAACCCAAAAGGTTTTCTTCCACGATAACGTCATGGGTAGTCGCCTGTTGGTAGACAACATTACCACGACTTATGTGGATGACCGTCCGCGTGGCGTTGTGCAGTTGAGCAGTAACTATAAAGGTGACCAAGAGATCCTTTACCGCTTTTACTGGTACGACAATACTGGTCTTGAGGTGAATACCAAACCGGGTCCATGGCGCAAAATGATCGTGCGTGGATTTGAACAAGTGACTTTGTCGGAAGTGACGGTGAACCCTAACGGGACTCAATTCCGCGTACAAATTCGCGAAGCACAAGATAACTAACTCGTTTCGAGTAACACAATTTCGGCGGCTATGCTGCTTTGCCAAGGTGGAGACGCCTTGGGATGAAACACAAACTAAGGAACTCTCATGAAAAAAAGTATTATTGCTCTTTTAGGTCTTGCCGTCATTCTGGGTGGTTGTTCAAACAAAGTCTCTTACGGTGATGCGCAAGCGACAGAAACCACAACGATCGACTTCGGCTCGACGGATCTACAAAAAATTGCTGGCGAAATGGTAGACAGCATGATGATGTCAGGTTCAGTGGCAGCAATTACTCGTGACCAACGTCCTATCGTGTTTGTTGAGCGCATCAAGAACAAGACAAGCGAACACATCGATACGGAGTCTATCACTGACACTATTTCTACTAAGATGCTGAACTCTGGTAAGTTCCGTTTCGTAGACATGGATCGTGTTGAGTCTGTTCGTGAGCAACTTAACTTCCAAAACACTGATGAGCTAGTAAACCAAAGCACGGCAATCCAATTCGGTAAAATGGTCGGTGCGCAATACATGCTTTACGGTAACCTTTCTAGCATTGTGAAAAACGCAGGCAGCGACAAAGACGTTTACTACAAAATGACTATGCGCCTAATGGACCTAGAAACGGGTCTGATCGAATGGGCGGATGAAACGGAAATCCGTAAAGAACAATCTAAGAGCCTATTTGGTCTTTAATTGATTCAGTTTGGTCTTATGACCTAAGTGGAGAAGACATTCATGGCGTGGTTTTCTTGGCAACAAGCGAAACAATTAGACCCGAGTTTAAATGCGCTTGATGGCTTCTTTGCATCACCGCCGGTGAAGGTTCAAACCGTCACTGGCGGGCTTACCAATCGCTGCTGGCGGTTGGAATCCTCAGAAGGTCTTGCTTACGTCTGGCGACCAACCAGTAACGTGTGCAAGGCCTTTGCTATTTCTCGTCACAACGAATATCAAGTGCTCAACGCGATTGCCCCTCTCAACCTAGGTCCCAAGCCCGTCTTTGTGCATGAGCAAGGTTTGTTAGTGGAGTGGGTTCCGGGTGAAACGCTAACTAAGCCAGGTATTGATATTGAAGAGCTATTGCCGATTGCGGCTAGGATTCATGAATATCCTGCAACGGCGGTTCCTTTTGTACCGTTCTCGTATCTTTTGCGCATCGACCACTATTGGTTGGAACTGAGTGGCCAGTATGTCGGCACTGAGTACGAAGCGCTTTATCAAAAGTGGCGTTCTGAGCCAAGCGTGGCGCAAGTCCCTACAGCACTGTGCCATTTTGATCTTGGGTGTTACAACTTAGTTCGTGGCGAAGAGGGCGTAAAAGTGATCGATTGGGAGTACGCTGGTTTAGCGGACCCAAGACTCGACTTGACGCTGATTCTGCAACTCGCCGATGTGCCTATTGAACCGGGTGTAGAACAATATTGCCAGATTCGTGGTATTGAAGACGTTGCTTTATGGTTGGAAGGCGTGCAAGCGTGGATGCCAAGAACTCGAATGATGGCGATGCTTTGGTATTTATTGGCCTACAAATTGTGGGATGATGAACAATACTTAGACAGTGCTCGTGAGTTTAAAGACTTATTATGTATGGAAGATCACTGTTTTGATAACTCATGACTTTTTCCTCTTTAACCATAAAGAAATAGTGGTAGTTTAAAGTGAAGTACCAGCAAGTCACAGGGAGAGGTACACATGATTATTTACTTGCACGGCTTTGATAGTACAAGCCCGGGTAACCACGAAAAAGTTCTTCAATTGCAATTCATCGATGATGACGTTCGTTTCATCAACTACAGTACACTTCATCCTAAGCATGACATGCAGCACTTATTGAAAGAAGTGTCTAAGGTCATTGACCAAGCGGAGGATCCAAACCCACTGATTTGTGGTGTTGGCCTTGGCGCATACTGGTCAGAGCGAATCGGTTTTCTTTGCGGCATTAAGCAAGTGATGTTCAACCCGAGCTTGCATCCAGAGAAGACGATGGCAGGGCGTATTGACCGCCCAGAAGAGTATGAAGATATTGCGACCAAATGTGTGGAGCAATTCCGTGCGAAAAACAAAGAGCGCTGTTTGGTGATTTTGTCGAAAGAAGATGAAATCCACGACAACTCAAAAACCGCAGCAGAACTGGATAAACACTACGAAATCATTTGGGATGAAACCCAAACCCATAAGTTCAAGAAAATTTCTCATCATCTGCAAGCGATGAAGGCATTCAAAAGCGCCTAACTTGTCTTAGAGCGAACAAACTTATTTTGTTTAAACAGCACTTTTCGAAGTGCTGTTTTTGTTTCTACTAGTGCTCAAACGAGCGGTACTGATTCCGCAAAATTTTACATTTTGTATCGATTTATCGGCGTGATTTATCGATTTAACCTTTTGTGGCACGAAAACGTTACCGTCAAACAGACGAAAATTAGCCAATCCGTATCTCGAGTAAGGATTTTTGTTGCCATCAAAAGATTGCCCTATATAATGAACTCAGTAAAAATAATTTGATAAATATCAAAAAAAATTGAGAGCGAGTAAGAAACTTGCCCATTTTTTGTCTGAGATCGTTTATTTCAGATCAAGAAACCGATGCACATCAATAAGCTAATAAGAATAAGCAAAAAATAAGATGGTATCGGTGTTTATCCAAAAGTGAGCTCACCTCTAGAGACCAAAGAATTCATCGGTTGGATGTATGACCGCAGATTACTGTGAGTCAGCATCGAGCTGAACCCATATATTCATTTTTGTAGAGGATAACATTGTGACACGCATTATCGTTGTAGGCGGCGGTGCTGGTGGCCTTGAGTTGGCAACCAAACTAGGCCGCACTCTGGGTCGTAAGAACCGTGCGCAAATTACACTGGTAGACCGTAAAGCGAGCCACTTGTGGAAACCGCTATTGCACGAAGTAGCAACAGGTTCATTGGACGAAGGTGTGGATGCACTGAGCTACCGTGCTCATGCGAAAAACCACAGCTTTGACTTCCAAATGGGCAGCCTTCAAGACATCGACCGTGAGCGTAAAGTGATCATCCTTAGTGAGCTTAAAGACGATCACGGCGAACTTCTTATGCCAAGCCGCGAACTAGAATACGACATTCTAGTGATGGCAATTGGTTCTACATCTAACGACTTCAACACTCCTGGTGTTCGTGACAACTGTATCTTCCTAGATAGCCCAGAACAAGCACACCGTTTCCGTAGTGAAATGAACAACGAGTTCTTGAAGCTACACGCGAAAAACGGTAACGGCACAGTCGATATCGCCATTGTTGGTGCGGGTGCAACGGGTGTTGAGCTATCTGCTGAGCTTCACAACGCGGTGAAAGAGTTGCGTACATACGGTTTTGGCGACCTAGATTCTAGCAAGCTAAACGTAAACCTTGTTGAAGCGGGTGAGCGTATTCTTCCTGCACTTCCACCACGTATCTCTTCTGCGGCACACCAAGAGTTGGTTAAGCTAGGTGTCAACGTACGCACAGCGACGATGGTGACACAAGCAGATAAAGATGGTCTGACAACGAAAGACGGTGAGAAGATCCCAGCTCAAATCATGGTATGGGCAGCGGGTATCAAGGCTCCAGATTTCATCAAAGATATCGCGGGTCTAGAAACCAACCGTATCAACCAGCTTGTTGTGAAAAACACGCTACAAACCACTCGTGATGACGACATCTTTGTTATCGGTGATTTGGCTCAATGTACTCAACCAGATGGTTCATTTGTACCGCCACGTGCTCAAGCTGCACACCAAATGGCTAGCCAAGCGTTCACTAACATCGTTGCTAAGCTTAATGGTCGTGAGCTAAAAGAGTACGAATACAAAGACCACGGTTCTTTGGTTTCTCTAAGCCGCTTCTCTACAGTAGGTAGCTTGATGGGTAACCTAACTAAAGGTTCCATGATGGTTGAAGGTCGTATTGCTCGCGTAGTTTACATCTCGCTATACCGCATGCACCAAATGGCGCTGCACGGTGTGATTAAGACTGGCTTGATGATGTTGGTTGGCCGTATCAACCGCGTACTGCGTCCAAACTTGAAGCTGCACTAATTTGAAGATTGAGTTCTGTGTCGAATATTCGATGAAAGAACCCAATGATAAATAAAGCAAAAGCCACCGCATGTCGGTGGCTTTTTTCATTCTAAGTCGCTAGGAAGTAGCGAATACACCACGCCGTCTTTTGGTTTTCCATGAAAGATAAAGCGATTTCTCGCAATGGTTTCTTTTTGAGCTCCAACCGACTCAATTAACGCCTGACTTGCTGTGTTGTCTAAATCGCAGACGATCTCTACACGCGTTAAATTCAGTTTTGCAAAGCAGAACTCTGCCAGTGCTCTAACTGCCTCGTGAGCATAACCATTGCGCTGATAGCGATCAGCAATCCAATAACCAATGCTCGCCATGTTGAAGGTGTGGTATAGCTCGTTAACTGCGGCCATTCCCACAAGGCTGTTGTGCTCTCGCTCATAGACCCCAAAGCCGAAAGCTTCGGTTTTTACCCAGTTTAAACGGGTTGCTAGTAAAAAATCTTGGGCGTCTTTTAGAGTGACGTCCTCGTTACACCAATCTAACCATTGATGCAGAGAAGGGGATTCGACGAGTAAACGCTGTAATGAGTGTGCTTGCTCTGATGGAATCAGTTTGAGCGCTAAGCGTGGTGTTATGATTTCAAAATCTGGTGCCATGAATCGATACAACTTCCATGTGAGATTCTAGATAAAACAAAGCGCAGCCAGAGCTGCGCTTTTCTGTTGAATTCGTGCCTTATTGAACGCGACGAACTTGAATGATCATCCCCATCAGTGGGTTGTCTAAGTAGTGCGTTTCACTACTGCGCATACGGCGCTTTTGATCCATTCGGAAGCTCTTCAAGTACTTCTCTTCGGTCACTGTTGGTGACACTTCTGCCAAGTTACCGACTTGTACATTACCGTCTACTTCACCCAACTCATTTGTCAGCTGATCTGATGGCTGTGATTCGATGTGGATTTCACGAACACTCGGTTCACGTAAATCCATGGTCGTTTCAGCGAACAAGTAGTGCTGAACGTAAATTTGTAGCTTGCCGTCGAGTTCATAGAGTGGACCGCTCACGTTCTCTTCGCTGTAACCATCACTTGTTAGCGAAGAGCTACTACCGATTGGGCTACCATCAGCATTGTAAGAGCCTGAGAAATCACGACCACCAACGATGCGGAAAATAGGAGCGCTTGCTTTGCCTCGGTCACCTTGGCGCCATGCCACGTGCTTAAGCACTTTGAAACCAGCATGATTATTTAATGCAGATTCTTGGGCGTTCAAACGGAAAGAAGAACGTGGTAGCAAGGTTACGCCTTTTGAACGGCGGTAAGATTCGCTGTCTAAACTGCCGACATTGCTCATTTCGATCTTAGGCAGTTCATTTGGCCATGATTCACTGGTGCTTTCAGCGTCGACTGCTCGCTTGAAAATAATTACTTCAATATCAAATTGACGCGCAGCCCAAGATGGCATTGAGACACAAAGAAGTAATAATGGGATCAGTATTCTCATTCGACTATTAGCTCGTTGGTAATAAATTCTGTTTAAAATCATTCAGTAAGTCTTGAACAAACTGAATGCGTTTACGTCGGTCCGTTAATGGTACGCTAAACTTGAACTTAGTTGGACCTTCCATTGCAAATTTTTGCGGCTGTGATTGCAGGAGTTTAACCAAATACGCTGGGTTTATGTCAGCATCAGGGTAAAACTCAATGAATCCGCCCTTGTCATGCGCCTCAATCTTCTTCGCTTTGAGACTTCCTGCCCCAATTTTCAGCTCTGAGACAGATAGGAGATTCTTCGTTGCGTCTGGTAACAGACCAAATCGGTCAATCAGTTCAACCTTAAGCTCGGATAAGCCCTCATTGTCGCTCACACTTGCAATACGTTTGTACATCGATAAACGCGTGTTCACATCCGGAATATAATCATCCGGCAATAGAGCAGGAATACGCATCTCAATTTCGGTTTGCTCGCGAAGTAGGTCATCCAATGATGGCTCTTTGCCTTCTTTCAATGCTTCAACCGCTTGTTCAAGCATCTCCATATACAGTGTAAAACCAACCGATTGAATTTGACCACTTTGTTCGTCACCTAATAGCTCACCCGCACCACGAATTTCGAGGTCGTGTGTTGCAAGGGTGAAGCCTGCGCCCAGATCTTCCAGAGATGCAATTGCATCAAGACGTTTTATGGCATCTTTTGTTATCGCTTTAGGATGTGGCGTTAACAAGTAAGCGTATGCTTGGTGATGCGAACGACCAACACGGCCACGTAATTGGTGCAGCTGTGCAAGACCAAGGTTATCTGCTCGGTCCATAATAATGGTGTTGGCGGTCGGAACGTCGATACCGGTTTCTATGATGGTGGTACACACCAAAAGGTTAAAACGCTGATGATAGAAGTCATTCATGATGCGTTCTAGCTCGCGTTCACGCATCTGGCCGTGGGCAACGGTCACACGCGCTTCTGGGATGAGCTTTTGTAGGTCTTCAGCGGTTTTTTCAATGGTTTCTACTTGGTTGTGTAGGAAATAAACCTGACCACCACGCATGATTTCACGCAGTGCTGCTTCGCGTACCACAGAGTCTTCACGTTGACGCACAAACGTTTTGATTGCCAAACGGCGTGCTGGCGGAGTCGCGATGATCGACAAGTCGCGCATACCACTCATTGCCATGTTCAACGTTCGCGGAATTGGTGTCGCGGTAAGCGTTAGGATGTCGACATCAGCACGCATCGCTTTCACTTTCTCTTTTTGGCGCACACCAAAGCGATGCTCTTCATCAACGATCAATAAACCAAGGTCTTTGAATTTGATATCGCTTGAGAGCAGTTTGTGAGTGCCTACTACGATGTCGACTTTGCCATCGGCGACATCTTGGAGAATCACTTTTTGTTCTTTTGCCGATTTAAAGCGAGAAAGCACTTCTACGCGGATTGGCAAGTTGGCAAAGCGGTCACGGAAGTTTTCAAAGTGCTGTTGTGCAAGTAGGGTCGTCGGAACCAAGACTGCCACTTGTTTACTGTTGTCTGTGGCGACAAATG
The DNA here is from genome assembly GCF_001557945.1 of Vibrio sp. CUB2. Lineage (NCBI taxonomy): Bacteria > Pseudomonadati > Pseudomonadota > Gammaproteobacteria > Vibrionales > Vibrionaceae > Vibrio > Vibrio sp. CUB2. The sequence goes on from NZ_LNRB01000014.1 coordinate 41,832, forward strand.
CCGCGCGCATCGCAACTTCTGTTTTACCAAAGCCCACATCACCACACACAAGGCGGTCCATGGCTTTTGCTTGGCACATATCGGAAAGAACCGCATTGATGGCCATTGATTGGTCATCGGTCTCTTCAAACGGGAAAGTCGCTTTGAAGGTCGCGTATTGACCACGGTCTAGCTCAAACTTGTAGCCCGGTTTCAATTCTCGTTTCGCGTAAACATCCAGAAGCTCAGCGGCAACATCACGAACTTTCTCTGCAGCTTTACGACGAGCTTTCGCCCATGCTTCACCACCCAGTTTATGCAGCGGCGCACTGTCTTCAGCGCCACCTGAATAGCGACTGATTAAGTTTAATGAAGACACTGGCACGTAAAGCTTGGCATCGTTTTGATACTCAAGAGTCACGTACTCTGTTTTCATTCCGCCAGCTTCAAGCGTTTGCAAGCCAATGTAGCGGCCGATACCGTGATCGATGTGAACAACAGGCTGACCCGGTTTAAGTTCGGCTAGGTGACGGATAACAGTGTCACTGTTAACGGTTTTCTTGTCTTTACGGCGGCGTTGGATAACGCGATCGCCCAACAAGTCGCTTTCGCAAATCAGTGCAAAGTTGAGATCATCATGGATAAAACCGTGTTCTGCTGCACCGAGAATCAAGCTGAAGCGATCATCAGAATTAAGCGCTTGATAGAGTGAACCATGTACGACAGGACGAACTTTGATGCCTTGGAGAAGCTCGGTTAGCGCTTCACGGCGGCCTTCCGACTCGACTGAGAAGACGATTTTGCCTACGAACTGTTCACTGAATTGACGTAAACGTGCTAGTGGCTCTTTGTTCTGCTGTTGAACACCAAGTTCCGCAAGAGATTGCACAGCAAGGTTTTGGCGGCCTGCACGCTTAACGATTTTCTCTAAGCTTAACTGTGCTTGTGGCAGTTGTTTAAACTGAGCAAAGAGTTCGTCTTTCTTGAGCCACAACTCGTGTGGCGCCAATAGCGGACGCAGTGGATCGATTTTCTTTTGATCATAGCGGTAGTCGACGTCATTTAAGAAGGTATCAACTGCGGCTTCAATATCACCGACCATGATCAGTTGAGAGTCTTCAGGTAAGTAGTCAAATAACGTTTCTGTATGATCGAAGAACAGTGGTTGCCAGTACTCGATACCTGCTGGCCACGTGCCTTTGGTGACTTGCATGTAAATCGATTCAGGTTCGCGTCGCGCTTCGAACTGAGAGCGCCAACGAGTACGAAAATCTTCAATGGCTGCTTTTGTGGTCGGGAACTCGTGAGCAGGTAATAACTGGATTTGCTGAATGTCTTCGATAGAACGTTGGTTCTCTGGATCAAACGTTCGGATCGTGTCGATCTCATCATCGAAGAAATCAATACGGTATGGATCCGAACTGCCCATCGGGAACAAATCAAGGATCGAACCACGGCTCGCGTACTCACCAGGACCAAACACTTGATCGACATGGCGATAACCTGAGTTTTCAAGTTGAACGCGAAGCTTCTCTAGCGAGAACTGATCGCCCGTTTTTACCATCAAGGTGTGTTGCAACAAGAAGTCACGTGGAGACTGGCGCTGTAATACAGTGCTTACTGGCACAATCGTTACGCCACCGGCTTGGTTTGGTAGCTGGTATAAACGCGCAATACGGTCTGAGATGATTTCTTGGTGCGGAGAGAAGTTATCGTAAGGCAGTGTTTCCCAATCAGGGAATAGGCTGACCGATTGATCAGTAAACTGCTCTATTTCTGCTTGGAGCTTAAGCGCCATTTGCGGATCGGGAACTACAAGCAGAGAGTGGCTTGAATGCTGTTTAGCCAGTTCTGCAATCGCCATTGGCAATGCGGCACCAGGTAGGTTGCCAAGCTGTTTTTTGTCGCCACGCTCAGACGGATTCGTGACGGAGAGAATCGTTGCTTTTGTCATGGTAATTATTTGTTATCTCGCTCTAGTGAGCGCTGACGGAGTAATTTTTGCTGTTGGTATAGTGCGGCTTTGATTAATAAATCTTGGTCAGCTTCTCTAAGTAATTTGTACTTAAGTGTGATCACATAGCCTTGCTCGGTAGATTCGCATTCTACTATCTGAGCGTAGCAGTAAATTGCTGCAGCTGGATGATCTAAGAAGAGTTTTACGCGAACCAATTTCCCCGTTTCTGCTTCTGAATCACTGCGATAGCTCAACTGACTAGCGCCGAATTGAGTCGTTTGAAAACGTAATTTGGCATCATCTTGTTGAGAAAGCATAAAACTCAGTAGCAGGTTTAATTTTGAGTTCTGTGTATCGAGTAAGTAGATGACGTGTTTGAGCTCTTTGCTTTGCAGCTCTAGTCTCGCGTTATCAGCCAACATATCGAGATGACTGAATTCACTCGCAACAATGAAAGGCGCTGGGATTTCTGATACAAAAGTCTCTTCATCTGGCAGAGCAAAGCCCGTCTCTAACGTTTCGACGTTGATCGTCAGATTGTGGTGTACGGTGAAGTATTCTTGCTCTGTCATAATTTGGTCCTTTTCTGCCAACGAGCGCTCTCATTTCATTGAAGAATGAGTAGGATAGGGCAATGATTATCGCTAATCAGTTTAAGTTATCAAGTTTACCTGTTTTTCTGGCTGAACTTTTTGCTGTAAATAGGGACTTATTGCATGTCGTTGACAAATTTGGCGATTATCTTGTCTTCTTCATAGTAAGAGTAAGGTAAGATAACGAATATTAATTAGCTAAGTAATAGCTCCATTATTAAAAAACCAGTTGGTTTGCCTTATATGTATCATCCTATCTCTCTGTTTATCGGCTTGAGGTATCTTCGGGGACGCTCCGGAGATAGGTTTAGTCGATTTGTTTCTTATATGTCGACAGCGGGTATCACGATCGGTGTGATGGCGTTAGTGACCGTACTTTCCGTGATGAATGGCTTTGAAGCCCAGCTTAAAGAACGCATTTTAGGTGTGCTTCCTCATGCGGTCGTTTCACAACATGATGGTAAAACTCCTATCAGTGAAAATGCCCCTCAGTTCATTCAAGATATGTCGACAAGCGCGAAACCGGAACCTATCGTTCGTGGTGAAGCGGTGATTCAAAGCTCTGCTCAGCTTACGGCTGGCTACCTAATTGGTATCGAACCTAAATTGGGCGATCCTATCTCTAATCACCTTATTGCTGGCCGCTTATCGTCACTAAAAGCGGGTGAGTATAAAGTTTTTCTTGGTCACAGCTTAGCGCGCTCACTGAAAGTTTCTATGGGTGACAAAGTACGTTTGATGGTGACCAATGCCACCCAATTTACGCCTCTAGGACGTATTCCAAGTCAACGTAACTTCACTGTTGCGGGCATTTTTAATACCGGCTCTGATGTCGACGGTCAGCTCATGATCGTTAACATGACGGATGCTTCAAAGCTGATGCGTTTGCCGAAAGACACTGTTTCGGGTTGGCGCGTGTATTTCTCTGACCCGTTTATGGTGACTGAATTTGCAGACAAGCCATTGCCAGACGATTGGAAATGGAGTGATTGGCGTGAGCAACGTGGGGAGCTTTTTCAAGCAGTGAAAATGGAAAAGAACATGATGGGCTTGATGCTCGGCCTGATTGTTGGCGTTGCGGCGTTTAACATCATTTCTGCTTTGATCATGGTGGTGATGGAGAAGCAATCAGAAGTCGCGATTCTCAAAACTCAAGGGATGAAGCAATCTCAAGTGATGGCGATTTTCATGGTGCAAGGCGCAAGTAGCGGTGTGATTGGTGCGATTGTTGGCGGTGCTGTCGGTGTGGCTTTATCGCTCAACCTCAATGCGCTTTTGGAAGCCGCAGGCGTTGCCTTGTTCAGCTTCGGTGGCCATCTGCCAATCGTGATTGATTCATTCCAAATTTTATTAGTGGTAGTGCTGGCGATTGCTCTGAGTCTAGCTGCAACTGTTTACCCGTCTTACCGAGCATCTTCTGTTAAACCTGCTGAGGCACTTCGCTATGAATAAGCTATTAGAATGTCGTGATATTCGCAAAGTCTACCGAGAAGGCTCGCTAGATACTGAAGTGCTGAAAGGCGTGAGTTTTGATATCGACAAAGGGGAATTGGTTTCTATTGTTGGTTCATCAGGCTCAGGTAAAAGTACGTTACTTCATATTCTTGGCGCATTGGATGATGCGACAGAAGGTGAAGTCGATTTTCTAGGGCAGGACTTGTCGGCGTTAAGCTCGAATAAGCAAGCGGCATTACGTAATAAACACCTTGGTTTTGTGTATCAGTTCCATCATTTGCTGGCTGACTTCACTGCGGTAGAAAACGTGGCAATGCCTTTGTTGATCGGCGGAACAAAGGTTTCTGAAGCGAAAGAAGCCGCACAAGCATTGTTGGAAAAAGTGGGTTTAGGCCATCGTATGGATCACCGTCCATCTGAACTGTCTGGTGGTGAGCGCCAACGTGTTGCTATTGCAAGAGCATTAGTGAACAAACCTGATCTGGTATTAGCAGATGAACCTACAGGTAACCTAGACCACAATACGGCGCTGGCAATATATGATTTGATGCGTGAGTTAAACCAAGAGTCGAATATTGCCTTTTTAGTCGTGACTCATGATAACGAGTTAGCGGCAAAAATGGACCGTCAAATGCATATGCAAGATGGCTTGCTGGTGGATCGCTTTATCACTGAAACAGCGGTTGCGGAGGGCTAATTTTGTTTTCATCTTTAGCATTGATGATCGGCGGCCGTTTCAGCCGCGCTAAAAAGCGTAATAAGATGGTGTCGTTCATTTCACTTTCTTCAACCATCGGTATTGCTGTCGGCGTCGCAGTGATCATCATTGGTCTTTCTGCTATGAACGGCTTTGAGCGTGAGTTGCAATCGCGCGTGCTGTCGGTTATTCCGCACGGTGAATTGGAAGGAGTGAATGGCCCGCTGCACAATTACACCAAAACCATGAATCAAGCGCTAAACCACGAACACGTTGTCGCGGCAGCGCCTTATGTTCGGTTTACGGGTTTGGCCGAAAAAGGCACCAAGTTAAAAGCGATAGAGGTTCGCGGTGTCGACCCTACTTTTGAACAGGCCGTCTCGAGCATGTCTGAATTCATTGATCCAGAAGCTTGGCAAAACTTCTATCCAGGTCAAAAGCAAGTGATTTTGGGTCGCGGTGTCGCGAATGAACTGAACGTCGATGTGGGTGACTACGTTACATTGATGATTCCACAAACAGGCAGCACCAATAAAGTTCAAGCACCGAAGCGTGTTCGAGTTAAGGTCGCAGGCTTTTTAACACTAAATGGCCAAATCGATCATTCGCTCGCTCTAGTCCCATTGAAGGATGCTCAAGCGTATGCGCGCTTGGGTGATGGTGTCACCGGGATTTCCCTTAAAACAGATGATGTGCTGAACGCTCCTTCAATTGTAAGGGAAGTTGGCAATCTGATTGATGTGTATGTGTATCTAAAAAGCTGGCAACAACAGTTTGGCTTCTTGTATCGCGATATCCAGTTAGTCCGCACCATTATGTACTTGGTAATGGTGCTAGTGATTGGTGTGGCGAGCTTTAATATTGTCTCCACACTAATGATGGCGGTAAAAGACCGCGCCGCAGAAATCGCGATTCTTCGAACCATGGGTGCGAAAGATGGGCTGATTAAGCGCATTTTCGTTTGGCAAGGTGTGTTCTCAGGGGTATTCGGCAGTATTGCTGGCAGTATTGTCGGTGTGTTTGTCGCATTAAACTTAACACCAATTATCAAAGCCTTAGAGAGCTTGATAGGGCACCAGTTCTTATCAGGGGACATTTACTTTGTCGACTTCCTGCCATCACAACTGCATTGGCCAGATGTTGCTTTGGTATCAAGCACGGCGATTATTTTGAGCTTGCTTGCGACTTGGTACCCAGCTTCTAGAGCTGCGAAGCTTAATCCCGCTGCAGTTTTGAGCTCGAAATAACAAGCCAAATAAACAAAACACAAAAAATAAAGGACCGAATTTCGGTCCTTTATTTTTAAGTCTGTACTGGCTCAGTATTTTTCATACCTAGGCTACATCTTCTTTCATTTCAAACGTTAACTCTTTTCCAATCAACGCGCTGTAACCTGCCATTTTTTCAATAAGTACTTATCGTATTTTGCGTTTTTGCCAGCTTCTCACTACTGAATATCGCCAGAGTCCACGAATACCGAAGTAGCCAATGATTGCCGAAGCAACACCACAAATCGCGCAGCCTAACAAGAACGGAGGCCCAATGGTGTTCATTTGTTGCATGATGAATTCCCACGACAACTCAAAGTGGAAAGGTTGTGGTGGTACATGCATCACCAGTGCGCCAAGTTTGTACGCAAAGTAGAACAATACTGGCATGGTGATTGGGTTACTAATCCAAACTAGGGCAACAGAGAGAGGCAAGTTTACGCCAAGCATGATGGCAAGACCTGCAGCCATGATCATCTGACTCGGAAGCGGAACAAACGCCATAAACAGACCAACAGCAAAAGCACCAGATGCAGAGCGACGATTTAAACACCACAGATTCGGGTTGTATAAAACGTTGCCGAAGACCTTCAGTGCTTTTTGGCGTTTGATCATTTCATGATCTGGCATGAAGCGTTTAATCAGCTTTCTAGGCATAGGACGACATGACTCTCTTAGAAAAAAGTTTGACCTTGGCGTTATTTGTAGCAAGCGTTATCTCGTCTGCGTGGTGGCCGACGATGCCAGATTGGCGATGGTTGCTGCTGGGAATAATTGCCATTGGCTCGATAATCAAATTACGGCGCGGCTTATTGAGCATAGGCGCAATTTGGGGCTTTATGGTTGTCATTATCCACGGCAATGTTATGGAGCATCAAAGACAAGCCCTGTTTCAAGCAGGGGTGAATATTACCATAAATGGTAAAGTTGACAGCCCTTTTACGCAAATAAGTCACGGATATGAAGGAATTGCGCAGATCAATCAGGTGAATTCTCAAAAGCTGTTACCTTTTCTTAAACCAAAAATCCGATTGATAACCGCATTCCCTCTGACTGTTAACAGCGAATTCACCACTCAAGTCACGATGAAACCCATTTTTGGTCTGAAGAATGAAGCTGGGTACGATGCAGAGAAGCAAGCTGCTGGAAAAGGTATCGTTGCAAGAGCGGTAGTCATTTCTGATGCAACGTGGGTAATTCGCACACAAACTTCTATACGTCAGCAAATCATCGCGACCACCAATGAACATATCTCAGAGCTTGAACATTTTCCTTTGATCAGTGCGCTCGCCTTTAGTGACCGATCATTGCTTACTCAATCAGATTGGGATGCTCTAAGAGACAGCGGCTTACTGCATTTGGTCTCGATATCGGGGTTGCACATAGGGATGGCTTTCGCGTTTGGAATGAGTGTCGGATTTGCTGTTAGGTATGGGCTGCCCAGCTACGCTTTCCTCCCGCCATTATTTGGACTGATCACTGCTCTTGCTTATGCATGGTTAGCCAATTTCTCTTTACCTACAACTCGTGCGTTTTCTGTCTGCGCCATTTACTTGTTGCTGAAATTTAGCTTGGTTTATTGGAGCCCATGGCGTGTGCTTCTACTTGCGGTTTCGATTCAGCTTTGCTTAGAGCCGTTTGCACCTCTAAATATAAGCTTCTGGTTGTCTTACCTTTCTGTTGTTGCGGTATTGTTTGCCGTTAATGTCGTACAACAGGCTCAAGGGCATTGGATTGCTAAGTTAACAGCACTACTGAAAGTACAGTTAGTGCTTACTATGCTGATTGTTCCCATCAGTGGTGTGTTTTTCTCAGGGACCAGTTTGTCCTCCATCGTTTATAACCTCATTTTTATTCCTTGGTTTGGTTTCATTGTCGTTCCTTTGATGTTTATCGCGCTCATTGCTACTCCTTTGTCTGACGATATCGCTTCTCTGCTGTGGCAATGTTTAGATTGGGTGCTTTGGCCTCTTAGTTGGTCATTGCAGTTCGCTGAAGGCAGCTGGTTTTCAATGAGTCTTGAGATGACGCTAGTGGTTATTGCGATAACTTGCGCTTTCATCGGGGTGAGATTTCTAACTGAAGGGGCGATGGCTATTTTGCTGCTTGTTATTGTTTCTGCTGCACTGTTTCATGAACGTCAATTTGGACGTTGGCGCATCGATGTGTTGGATGTGGGGCATGGTCTGGCCGTTTTGATAGAGAAGGAGGGAGAGGTTCTTCTTTATGATACTGGGAAAGCGTGGAACACGGGCAGTATCGCTCAACAGGTTGTTTCGCCAGTGCTGCATCGCAGAGGTTTTCGTTCTATCGATGTATTGATTGTGAGTCACGCAGACTCAGACCATGCTGGTGGTCGAGGCTACATAGAGGAACATTTTTCTCCGAAAACAAAATTCAGCAGTCAGCAATACTTTAATTACCAACCATGTATTGCCGGAGAACAATGGATTTGGCAGGCGCTTAAATTTGAAGTGTTGTGGCCGCCTAAACAGGTAAATCGTGCTTACAATCCTCATTCGTGTGTTATTCGAGTCGTCGACGCAGAATCTGATTTTAAATTGCTTCTAACAGGGGACATCGAAGCCATCAGCGAGTGGATATTAGTTCGTGAACCCGAAAAGCTAGAAAGTGATGTGATGCTTGTGCCTCATCATGGTAGCAAAAGTTCATCCAACCCTAAGTTTGTAAAAGCGGTTTCTCCCCAACTTGCTATCGCGTCTTTAGCTAAAGCCAATCAGTGGGGAATGCCTGCAGACAAGGTCATTCATGCTTATGAGAATGCAAACGCACACTGGTTGGATACAGGGACAAGCGGTCAAGTGTCGGTGTTCATAGATCAAGACAATTGGCATTTTGAAACCAAACGTAGCGAGACAATTGAGCCTTGGTATAGGCAGATGCTGCGTAAGGGAGTAGAATAAGAGTCTTAATGTAAGAAAATAAAGCACTTCTATGTCGATAAATACTGATGAAACGACCTGGCAGACGTTTAAGCGTCTATGGCAATTTATTCGCCTTTATAAGTCGGGCATTATCGTTGCCGTCATTGCGTTAGTCATTAATGCACTTTCAGATACCTATATGATTTCTTTGCTAAAACCGCTTCTTGATGAAGGTTTTGGTAATGCGGAATCTGATTTTCTACGCACGCTTCCACTGATTGTTTTCGCCATGATGTTCATTCGTGGTGTGAGCGGATTTGTTTCTACATACTGTTTAAGCTGGGTATCCGGCAACGTGGTAATGCAAATTCGTCGAATGGTGTTCAACCACTTTATGCACATGCCTGTGTCTTACTTTGACAAAGAAAAAACAGGTAACTTGCTATCTCGCATTACTTACGATTCAGAACAAGTCTCTGCAGCAACTAGCCAAGCGTTGGTAAGCATTGTACGTGAAGGTGCGAGCATCATCGGTCTTCTTGTGTTGATGTTCTACAACAGCTGGCAGCTTTCTTTGGTTCTATTTGCTGTTGCTCCAGTTGTTGCTTGGGGTATTGGTATCGTTTCGAAGCGATTCCGTAAGATCTCTAAGAACATGCAAACTATGATGGGCCATGTGACGGCGTCTGCTGAGCAAATGCTGAAAGGTCACAAAGTCGTACTAAGCTACGGCGGTCAAGATATCGAAGGCAAACGCTTCGAAAAAGTCAGCAACCAAATGCGTCAACAAAGCATGAAGTTGGTGACAGCTCAAGCCGCAGCAAACCCAATCATTCAAATGATCGCGTCTATTGCGATTGTTGTAGTTCTGTACCTAGCAAGTATCGACTCAATCAAAGAACAGTTAACGCCGGGTACATTTACCGTTGTGTTCTCAGCAATGTTTGGTTTGATGCGTCCGCTTAAAGCGCTGACCAACGTAACCTCACAATTCCAACGTGGTATGGCAGCGAGCCAAACCTTGTTCGCACTAGTAGATCTAGAGCCAGAGAAGAACGAAGGTAAGTTTACTGTAGAGCGCGCAAATGGTGATGTTGCAGTGAAAGAAGTCAGCTTTACCTACGAAGGTGCAGAGAAACCAGCACTTGAGAACGTGAGCTTTGATATTCCTCGTGGCAAGACAGTTGCTCTTGTTGGGCGCTCAGGTTCGGGTAAGAGTACCATCGCGAACTTATTCAACCGTTTCTACGACGTGAGCAGCGGTTCGATTACGCTTGATGGTCACGATATTCGCGATTACGAACTGAAAAACTTACGTGAGCAGTTCGCGCTTGTATCGCAAAACGTGCATTTGTTTAACGATACTATTGCAAACAACATTGCTTACGCGACAGAAGATCAATACACACGTGAAGACATCGAACGTGCCGCTAAACTTGCTCATGTCACTGAGTTCGTCAGCAAGATGGAAGACGGCCTTGATACGATGATTGGTGAGAATGGTGCGAGCTTATCTGGCGGTCAACGTCAACGTGTCGCCATTGCTCGGGCACTTCTTCGCGATGCCCCTGTTTTGGTTCTTGATGAAGCGACATCAGCTCTGGATACGGAATCTGAGCGTGCTATTCAATCGGCGTTGGATGAACTGCAAAAAGATAAGACGGTATTGGTGATTGCACACCGATTGTCGACTATCGAGAATGCAGATGAAATCCTAGTGGTAGATGAAGGCTCTATCGTTGAACGTGGTAACCACGCTGAGCTGATTGCTAAGAAAGACGGCGCGTACGCTCAACTTCATCGAATCCAATTTGGTGCCTAAGAACTGTGGTTGAAAAAATCTGGTTCGAAAACCATCCTCTCAAATATCTGCTGTGGCCGCTTTTGTGGCCACTGAGTTTGTTGTTTGGTGCGATCAGTAAATCTAAGCGTCAACAATATCAATCAGGTAAAAAACAAGCTTACAAAGCGCCAGTGCCTGTAGTTGTGGTGGGTAACATCACGGCTGGGGGGAATGGTAAAACACCAGTTGTTGTGTGGCTGGTGGAGCAATTACAGCAGCTTGGTTACAAACCAGGCGTTGTGTCTCGTGGCTATGGGGCGAAAGCGCCGCAGTATCCGCTGGTTTTGGATGACAATACACCAGCGAAACACTGTGGTGACGAGCCGAAGCTGATTTATCGCCGTACTGGTGCACCTGTCGCCGTAGACCCGGTTCGTGCCAATGCGGTGAAAGCATTGCTTGAAACTGGCGTTGATATCATTATTACTGACGATGGTCTCCAGCATTACGCTCTAGAGCGAGATATCGAGTTCGTTATCGTTGATGGTAATCGCCGCTTTGGCAATGAACGCCTTATTCCACTTGGCCCGCTACGTGAAGGGGTAGAGCGTCTCGCTGAAGTCGACTTTATCATCACGAATGGTGGTCAAGCTCAGCAAGGCGAAATGCCAATGTCTTTAGCGCCATCAAAGGCGATAAACCTGAAGACAAAACAACAAGTCGAGGTCAGTGAATTACGTGATCTCGTTGCGTTTGCGGGGATTGGGCATCCACCACGATTTTTTAATACACTTAACGCAATGAATGCGGATGTTAAAGTGACGAAAGGCTTTGCCGATCATCAAGACTTTGATCAGCAAGAATTACAAGCATTGGCTCAACAAGGAGCTAATGTGATTATGACAGAAAAGGATGCCGTCAAATGCGACAGTTATGCGCAAGACAATTGGTGGTATCTGCCTGTTTCTGCTCAGTTTGAATCAAACGACGCAGAGCGAATTTTAAATCGAATAAAAGAGGTTAAAGCGACTTATGGATCACCGTCTGCTTGAGATTGTAGCTTGCCCTGTGTGCAAAGGTAAGCTGACGTACGATAAAGATAATCAAGAGTTGATCTGCAAACTGGATCGCCTTGCTTACCCAATCAAAGAGGGTATTCCTGTTCTGCTTGAGCCAGAAGCACGAACCATGAGCATGGACGAGGGACGCTAATGTCTTTTACGGTTGTCATTCCTGCACGTTACGCGTCAAGCCGCTTACCGGGTAAGCCGTTGGCAGACATTGGTGGTAAACCAATGATCCAATGGGTATATGAACAAGCCTTACAAGCGGGCGCAGAAGACGTGATTATCGCAACTGACGATGAGCGCGTCTCGGCGGCGGCAGAGCTGTTTGGTGGCAAGGTTTGTATGACCTCGCCAAACCACGAATCTGGCACTGAGCGACTAGCGGAAGTGGTAGAAAAAATGGCTATCCCTGCAGACCACGTTGTGGTTAACGTTCAGGGTGATGAACCATTGATTCCGCCATCGATTATTCGCCAAGTGGCTGACAACCTAGCAGGTTGCGATGCACCAATGGCAACGCTTGCGGTTGAGATTGAATCGGGAGAGGAAGTCTTCAACCCGAATGTGGTGAAAGTGGTTGCGAACGAGCGTGGTTATGCCATGTACTTTAGTCGCGCAACGATCCCTTGGGATCGTGACAACTTTGCTAAGCAAGACAAAACCATCGCGAATCCATTGATGCGTCACATTGGCATCTACGCTTACCGTGCTGGCTTCATTAATACTTACGTGAATTGGCAGCCAAGCGCACTTGAGCAAATCGAGTGTCTGGAGCAGCTTCGCGTGCTTTGGTACGGTGAAAAGATTCATGTTGAAGTGGCAAAAGAAGCGCCAGCAGCAGGTGTGGATACACCAGAAGATTTAGAAGCAGTACGAGCCATTGTCGCTAAGCAAGCACAATAAGCTTGGTATTGATTCTCAAATTAGAAAGGCTCCTCATTGAGGAGCCTTTTTGTATCTACGATAACTCGGACGCTGTATCGGTTAGATATTGGTGTCGTACTGGTTGCGTTTCGGACAGGTTGAGAGGATCTCTCTGTGTCCGGTGTCTTTCACTTCTTCTAAAATCACATCGAAGCCCCACAAGCGATACACATGCTTAAGTACCTCTTCATAACTGTTATCCAAAGGAATGCGGTTATGAGGGACGTATTGAAGTGTTAACGAGCGGTCACCGCGGACATCCACGTTAAACACCTGAATATTTGGCTCTAAGTTCGCCAAATTATATTGCGCAGCCAGCGTTTCACGAATGCGTCGGTACCCCATCTCATCATGAATAGCGGCAACTTCGATGAAGTTTTTACGATCATCGTCATTGATGGCAAACAACTTGAAATCACGCATGAGCTTCGGTGACAAGTATTGGCTAATAAAGCTCTCGTCTTTGAAGTTATGCATGGCAAAGTGAACCGCTTCCAGCCAGTCGGTACCTGCAAGCTCAGGAAACCACTCTTTGTCCTCGTCTGTTGGTTCTTCACAGATACGTTTGATATCACGGAACATCGCGAATCCAAGCGCATACGGGTTAATGCCGCTAAAGTAAGGGCTGTTGTAAGGTGGTTGTGCAACCACGCTTGTGTGACTGTGCAGAAACTCGAGAATGAATTTCTCAGACACTAAACCTTCATCGTAAAGGTGATTAAGGATTGTGTAGTGCCAGAAGGTTGCCCAGCCTTCATTCATGACCTGAGTTTGTTTTTGAGGATAGAAGTATTGGCTCACCTTACGCACGATACGTACAATCTCGCGCTGCCATGGCTCAAGTAGTGGTGCGTGTTTTTCAAAGAAGTAGAGCAGGTTCTCCTGTGGCTCGCTCGGGAAGCGAACTTTGATGTCTTCTTCTTTGGTTTTCGATTGTGGGACGGTTCGCCATAGTTCGTTCACTTGCGATTGCAGATAAGCTTCACGCTCTTCCTGACGAGCTTTTTCCTCATTGATGGAAATCTTCTCAGGGCGCTTGTAACGGTCTACACCGAAGTTCATTAGGGCATGGCAAGAGTCGAGTAGTTGTTCTACTTCGTGCACGCCGTAGCGCTCCTCACATTCTGCAATGTAGTTCTTCGCGAACAGGAGATAGTCAATGATAGAGCTGGCATCAGTCCACGTTTGGAACAGATAGTTACCTTTGAAGAACGAATTGTGCCCATAGCACGCGTGAGCAATAACCAGTGCTTGCATGGTTATGGTGTTCTCTTCCATCAGGTAAGCGATACATGGGTTAGAGTTGATCACGATTTCGTAAGCCAACCCCATTTGGCCGTGCTTATAGTTCTGCTCCGTTTGGATGAATTTTTTACCAAACGACCAGTGGTTGTAGTTGATAGGCATACCGATGCTTGAGTACGCGTCCATCATTTGCTCTGATGTGATGACCTCAATTTGGTTAGGGTAGGTGTCGAGACGATAATGCTCCGCCACACGCTTGATTTCTTTGTGGTAACGCTCCAGCAACTCAAACGTCCAATCTGGACCATCTGGTAGCATATTCTCTCTGCGTTTCTTCGAGGCTTCCCCCGAAAGGTTTGTCGTTGCGGTATTCATCGCTAGCCTCCTTACGCATTTTCTTTTTGGAATAGTTCACGGAAGACTGGGAAGATATCCTCCACAGAGCGGATGTTTTTCATGGCGAAGTTTGGAAAGGCTTCGGAAAGCTTTTCATACTCATGCCATAGCGTTTGATGGGAACGTCTAGTGATCTCGATGTATGAATAGTACTGACAATTTGGCAGTAACTTATTGACGAGTAGGTCACGACAGCGAGGTGAATCGTCTGCCCAGTTATCGCCATCGGATGCTTGAGCTGCGTAGATGTTCCACTGGCCAACAGGGTAGCGGTCTTGAACGATCTCATTCATCAGTTTGAGTGCGCTCGAAACAATCGTGCCACCCGTTTCTTGCGAATAGAAGAACTCGTGTTCATCGACTTCTTTCGCTTGTGTATGGTGACGAATGAAGACCACTTCAACGTTTTCGTAGGTACGCGTCAAGAACAGGTATAAAAGTACATAGAAGCGTTTTGCAATGTCTTTGGTTGCTTGGTCCATAGAGCCGGATACGTCCATTAGACAGAACATGACCGCTTGGCTTGATGGCACTGGGCGCTTCTCATAGTTCTTGAAACGTAAGTCGAAGGTATCGATAAAGGGTACGCTTTCGATTTTCTTGCGCAGATCCTTAATTTCCCTCTTCAGACGATTTTCTTCAAGCTGCTGAGCGGGCTCGATGTTTTTGATGTGAGTAAGCTCATCTTCCAGTTCATTAAGAAGGCGCTTCTTACCTGCCGTCATTGCCGTGCGTCGCGCTAGAGATTGTTGTAGCGAGCGAACAACGGCAATGTTGGATGGAATACCCGCAGTTTGATAACCCGCGCGGTGGGTTTTCCACTCTGTGATTTTGGCAATTTGGTTTTTCTCAAGATTTGGTAACTCTAAATCTTCAAACAAGATATCGAGGTACTCATCTTTTGAAATTTGGAAAACGAACTCGTCTTGGCCTTCACCGTCAGGGCTGGCATTGCCTTCACCAGCACCACCGCCTTGGCCACCACCTTTCGGGCGTTCGATTTTGTCACCAGTGATAAATTGGTCGTTACCAGGGTGCACGCGGTCTCGCACGCCCCCTTTACCCTGATGAAACATAGGTTCGTTAATATCTTTGTGCGGTATTGCGACGTCTTCGCCCGTTTCTGTGTTCGTAATCGAGCGTCGATTCACTGCGTCAGCTACCGACTCTTTAATCTGCTCTTTATGGCGCTTCAAGAAGCGCTGTCGATTAACAGCGCTCTTGTTCTTGCCATTGAGCCTTCGGTCTATAAATTGCGCCATGAAATAGCCCTCTTCATGTTTCACAAGCGACCTAACTCAAACTGGTTAGGATGACTTACGTACTCGTAGGTACCACTCAGAAAGTAGGCGAACCTGTTTCTCGGTATAGCCTTTTTCCATCATGCGAGCGACAAAGTCGTCGTGTTTCTTCTGATCTTCAGAAGAGGTTTTCGCATTGAAAGAGATAACCGGAAGCAGTTCTTCGGTATTGGAGAACATTTTCTTCTCGATTACCGTGCGCAGTTTTTCGTAGCTGGTCCAAACTGGGTTTTGACCATTGTTATTGGCTTTCGCACGAAGCACAAAGTTGACGATTTCGTTTCGGAAATCTTTCGGGTTAGAGATGCCCGCCGTTTTCTCGATTTTCTCTAGTTCAGCATTTAGAGAAGCACGGTCGAACAGTTGGCCTGTTTCTGGGTCGCGATATTCTTGGTCTTGGATCCAGAAGTCTGCATAGGTGACATAACGGTCGAAGATATTCTGGCCGTACTCAGAGTAAGACTCTAGGTACGCAGTTTGAACTTCTTTACCAATGAACTCGACATAACGAGGCACTAGATAGCCTTTCAAGAATTCAAGATACTTCTCTGCCATCTCGGAAGGAAACTGTTCGCGTTCTACTTGCTGTTCAATCACGTAGAACAAGTGCACTGGGTTTGCAGCCACTTCTGTTTGGTCGAAGTTGAATACGCGAGACAAGATCTTGAATGCGAAACGGGTTGATAGGCCATTCATGCCTTCATCAACGCCAGCGTAATCTCGGTACTCTTGGTAGCTCTTCGCTTTAGGATCGGTGTCTTTCAGTGTTTCACCGTCATACACGCGCATCTTCGAGAAAATAGACGAGTTTTCAGGCTCTTTAAGTCGCGAAAGAATACTGAATTGAGCCAGCGTTTCGAGTGTGCTTGGTGAGCAAGGTGCTTTAGATAGCTCACTGTTTTCAAGCAGTTTCTGGTAGATCTTCACTTCTTCCGACACTCGTAGACAGTAAGGTACTTTCACGATGTATACACGGTCCAAGAATGCCTCGTTGTTCTTGTTATTACGGAAGGTTTGCCACTCGGATTCGTTCGAGTGAGCCAGAATCATACCGTCGAATGGAATCGCAGATAGACCTTCAGTACCGTTAAAGTTACCTTCTTGAGTTGCCGTTAAGAGTGGGTGTAGCACCTTGATTGGCGCTTTAAACATCTCTACGAATTCCATCAGACCTTGGTTCGCTTTACACAATGCACCAGAGTAGCTGTAGGCATCTGGGTCGTCTTGTGAGAAATGTTCGAGTTGGCGGATATCGACTTTACCAACCAGCGATGAAATATCTTGGTTGTTTTCATCACCTGGTTCAGTTTTCGCGATACCGACTTGGTCGAGGATCGATGGGCGAACTTTCAGCACTTTAAATTTGGTAATATCACCACCAAACTCGTGCAGACGCTTCGCTGCCCAAGGTGACATGATTGAGCGTAGGTAACGATGCTCAATACCATACTCTTTCTTCAAGATCTCGCCATCTTCTGTCGGATTGAACAGACAGAATGGATGGTCATTTACTGGGCTTCGTTCGCCGTTTGCGCTCAATACATAAACGGGCATTTTTTCCATCAATGCTTTTAGCTTCTCGGCAAGCGATGATTTACCACCACCCACAGGACCGAGTAAGTACAGAATTTGTTTGCGCTCTTCCAAACCTTGCGCAGCATGCTTGAGATAAGAAACAATCTGTTCGATTGCATCTTCCATGCCATAGAAGTCTTTGAAGGTTTCATATCGTGAGATAACTCGGTTTGAGAAGATGCGGCTCAATCTTGGGTCTTGAGCAGTATCAATGACTTCCGGCTCTCCGATAGCCATCAGTAGTCGTTCTGCCGCGTTGGCATAAGCGCTTTTGTCATCCTTACACAGGGCCAAAAACTCCTGTAACGACATCTCTTCATCTTTTGCAGCTTCATATCTTGATTGATAGTGGTCGAAAATACTCATGTCGCTTTCCCCTTTAACTAGTCAGTCTACCGACGAACGTTGACGCAGGCTTATCCATCCTTGATATGCCCTTCGTTGTATGAACTTATACGTCCTGTTATCTCGTTTGGTTTGTACTGAATGCAAGCTAGACAACACCAAAGACTTTGCTTTATGGACACTTTTTCACTGCAACGGAGAACGATGGATAGGTACCTTTCAATCACTCCCTTTCTCATTCTAAGCCTAGTCGGGGATTTCCAATTTTGCTTAACAATTATGAATTTATTGCAAAAGTGACATTTGAATCACTGTTTGAAGAGAGAAAAATTTGTGCTGTGAATAGGAGGTTGAGAAATCAGATATTTGGCTTTGAATCACGGGAGTGATTGATTCGTACGTAAGCAAGGGGAAAGACAGGCAAAAGTGCGTTGGTAGGAATGAGGTAAATTGTGACAGGGCAAAAGAAAAAAGGAGAGCCTTTGCCCTCCTTTTCAAATACTTGCTGTGTTATGCACTAAAGATTTGCGCTAACTCGTTCGCACATAGATGGTACTGACGAGGGCAGTTGCGCCATGTTTTTAGCATGCGACGGTATTTCTCTAGTGTTGGCATTTGGCTGTTGAAGTGGTGGTCTGCTTTATCAAATTGAGGGTAAAGACCTTCTGAATCCACTAGGAAGCGCACGTAATGCACTTGCTGTGCTTCTGTTGCGATATCGAAGCCAAGGAACTGAAGACGACGCTGATCCACTTTGCTACGCTCTTCATCATCCAGCATTTTGTTGGATTCTTGCATAGCATGGTACATCTCCATGATGTCGATGATTTCACGACACTCTGTTTCAGTGATGCAGCCAAAATCTTTGTTCAACTCGCGCATTTGCAGCTCGTAACCACGTTCTACAATGGTTTGTAGACGCTTGTATTTTGCCGAGTTGCTAGGGTCAAGTTGAGACATTAGGTTGTACTGGTTTGATAGAATCAAACGTTGAGCGTTTGACATTTCCATGATGACCTCACTAAATAATCTAATACATTTTTAATGTGCTTAGGTTAACGTTTCGGACGAAGGTGAAACATGATCTCAACACATATTTAATATGAAAAATGGCAAGAATTGTCGAATTTAGCCAGTTTACAAACACCGTGTTAATGGGTGATGACGGCTTATTTATGGTAGTGATTGTATATATAGTCTCGGTCTGAAAATACACGCAGCCATTCTGGTTTGAATACGGTCAATACGGCCAGAGACATCCCATTGAGTAGGCCTTCAGGGAAGGCGAGTAGCGGAACGAAAACAAAGTAATTGTGTTGGATAGTTTGCCAGTCGTAATGACCCACAGAGAGATGATAAAACGAGTTGATGAGTAAATGCAGGCTACCGGTGAGTGCTCCATTGAAGAACCCAGCAACAAAAATGAAAACAAAAATGTTACGTGGAAGGTAACGGTAGCTGAGCAAAAAAATTAGATAGCTGATGAGTATTGGCACTAGTGCAGAAAGCACCCATGCAGAAGGCAACATAGACAGCGGAATACCATGCAGCAAATGGTTAACGAGCATGGCTGGGATACTAAGTAGAAACGCGATTCGCCAGCCATACATCATGGTCAATGTTGTTAGCGCAAGAAAGTGAATCTGAAGGCCATCTTTTACACCAGCCTGTGCAGACCATAAAATACAGAGCAGGAAGAGTGTGGCGAAGACCAAGTGTTGGAAAGGTTTCTCTTGTGTCATCTTAGGCCAAACGACTTTGCGCCAATCTGGCAAGCAATAAGCGATAAATACCCAACAAACAATGATGACCGAGACAAAATTAAACCAATCCATGTGTACTATCCCAACTCTGATTCCTGCGAGTTTACTTCTTGTTTACTACCTTGATATACGTTCGATGCGGCTTTTACAGGGCATCGAAAGCGATAGTTTGTTTGGTGTATTAGGCAACGTGTAGACAAAAAAATACCAGCGAGCTGCTGGTATCTTCAGAATATTCAATAGCCTAGCGAGGCTTAGTATTTCACATTTGAGTGGTATTGAGAAAGGATCGATTGGATTTCGTCCATGGTCTCTTTTGACGGAGGGTTAACGCCATCAAGCGGGTACTCAAGACCCAGAGCTTCCCACTTGTGTGCACCAAGTTTGTGGTAAGGAAGAAGCTCCACCTTCTCAATGTTGTCCATATCTTTGATGAACTCACCAAGCATGTGTGCAGCCTCTGGTTCATCAGTGTAACCAGGCACTACCACGTAACGAATCCAAGTCTTTTGACCGATCTTATGTAGGTAACGAGCAAAGTCTAAAACACGACGGTTAGACACACCAATGAAGTCTTGGTGAATTTCGTCTTTCATGTGTTTTAAGTCAAGCATGACTAGGTCAGTCGCATCCAACACTTCATCGATCACGTCAGTGTGTTTACGGATGTAGCCGTTGGTGTCTAGGCAAGTGTGAATGCCTTCCGCTTGAGCAGCGCGGAAGAAGTCACGAACGAACTCAGGTTGAAGCATTGCTTCGCCGCCAGAACACGTTACACCACCGCCAGATGCATTCATAAAGTGACGGTAAGTTTTTGCTTCTGCAATAATCTCTTCAACCGTAACTTCTTTGCCATCATGCGTGTCCCACGTATCACGGTTATGGCAATACTTACAACGCATTAGGCAACCTTGCAAGAAGACGATAAAACGGATACCAGGTCCGTCTACGGTACCACATGACTCAAATGAGTGAATACGACCAGTTGTTGACATCTTTTGCTCTCATTTTTTAATAAATTCTGACCGTTATTTTATTACAAATTGCAGGGTTAAAACAGTCTAAGAGGGCTTTCGTTGGTGAGATAGTGAGCAAAGAAAGCGGCGAATGAAAACTCACACGCCGCATAGGGGCATTTAATTAGAAGAAGGCGAAGAAAGAAAGAGAGCCAGTGCCGTAAACATCGGTTTGAGCCTCTTTATAGTCCGGTGTTTTTACCGTGAAGGTTAAGCTTGCGCCATAATTTTGGTTGTACCAAGTCGCACCAGCAACCGCACTTGCTTGCCAGTTTTGTAGCGTCACATCGTATTGGTCTGATGGCTCAGGAAGACCAGAACGATCGCCTTCGATCGTGATGTCGTTAAAGCGGTAACGGCCCTCGAATCCGGTAAACAAGAACCAACTCGAAGTGCTCTTAGCCAGCATACTCGCGTGGAATGGACTCTCGACGCTGATGTTTGCCGCGCCAATACTGTTTGCTAAGTTGGTACCCCAACGGAACATCACGCCTTGTGAAACGTCACTACGGAAGTTACCTGCGTTGATGTCGTTTACGTTGGTGATTTCCCACTGTGTACTTTCGCCTTCGCTGCGCATCAGTTTGTTGAATGCACGGTAGCCTACGCTGAATGCGATCTCATCATCAATTTGGTAGTCCCAGCCTTGAGGGTCGGTTGAACCCGTAATGCTATGAACCAATTCCTGTGCTTTTTCTGACAGCGAGCTCTCACCAGTCGCGCCGATGGTGAAGTTGTAGCGTACTGCTTGGTCAGGCGTCAGTGAGATGTAGTTGATTTCAGTATGAAGGTAGCCGGCATAAGGGCGGTCGTTAACAAGAGGGTAGTCGGCTTCAATGTCACTAGGTGTGTACATCTTATGGCCCAGTACCAACTCAATTTTATCTACGTTGCTTTGGCCGTTGCCGTTTAAGGTAAACCATTTCCACTCGGAGTCTTCGCGCAATTTGTCGGTTGCGTAAGAAAGGAAAATACCGTTGGTGTAATCTTGGTCTACGCCGAAGATGCCATCGTTATCTAAAGTGAAAGAGACTGTGGATTTTGTGGTTGCAAGTGCCGCTGGAGACACCAAGGCAAGGACGATTAATTTACTAAGTTTCATATATGATGTTTGCAAGCTTTTTGCGCATCATACGGAAGATCGAGAACAAAATCTTAGGCAATGTCACAACTTTAGTTCAAGACACAAAAAAAGGCCGACGCTTTACAGCATCGGCCTCTGTTCTATCACTCAAAGTGCTAATTCAATCAGTCTTATAGAGACTCAGTGAATGTACGTGCGATTACGTCAGCTTGTTGCTCTGCAGTTAGAGAGTTGAAGCGTACAGCGTAACCAGATACACGGATTGTTAGCTGAGGGTATTTCTCTGGGTGCTTAACAGCGTCTTCTAGAGTTTCGCGGTTAAGAACGTTCACGTTTAGGTGTTGACCACCCTCAACGCCAGCTTCGTGGTGGAAGTAACCATCCATTAGGCCAGCAAGGTTAGCACGTTGTGAACCTTCATCTTTACCTAGAGCGTTAGGTACGATAGAGAACGTGTAAGAGATACCATCTTTAGCGTGAGCAAACGGTAGTTTACCTACAGACGTTAGAGACGCTACAGCACCTTTTTCGTCACGGCCGTGCATTGGGTTAGCACCAGGTGCGAAAGGAGCACCTGCGCGACGACCGTCAGGCGTGTTACCAGTCTTCTTACCGTATACCACGTTTGAAGTGATAGTTAGGATAGACTGAGTAGGGATTGCGTCACGGTAAGTCTTAAGCTGACGAATCTTGTTCATGAATACTTCAACAAGTTCACAAGCGATGTCATCTACGCGAGCATCGTTGTTACCGAATTTAGGGTAGTCGCCTTCGATTTCGAAGTCGATTGCTACGCCATCTTCGTCACGAACTGGTTTAACTTTCGCGAATTTGATTGCAGATAGTGAGTCAGCTGCAACAGATAGACCAGCGATACCACAAGCCATAGTACGACGAACGTCACGGTCATGTAGAGCCATTAGTGCAGCTTCGTAGCTGTACTTGTCGTGCATGAAGTGGATGCTGTTTAGTGCAGTCACGTACTGCTTAGCTAGCCAATCCATGAAGTGGTCTAGTTTGCCCCATACATCGTCGAAGTCTAGAACTTCGTCAGTGATCTTAGGCATTTGAGGACCAACTTGGATCTTCAGTTTCTCATCCACACCGCCGTTGATAACGTATAGAAGAGTCTTAGCTAGGTTAGCGCGAGCGCCGAAGAACTGCATGTGTTTACCAATGATCATTGGAGATACACAACATGCGATTGCGTAGTCATCAGACTCGAAGTCTGGACGCATTAGGTCATCGTTCTCGTACTGGATTGATGAAGTATCGATAGATACTTTCGCACAGAACTTCTTGAAGCCTTCAGGTAGTTGCTCAGACCAAAGAACAGTGATGTTTGGCTCTGGAGAAGGACCCATTGTGTATAGAGAGTTTAGGAAACGGAAGTTTGAACGCGTAACTAGCGTACGACCGTCAAGACCCATACCACCCATAGATTCTGTTGCCCAGATTGGGTCGCCAGAGAATAGATCATCGTACTCAGGAGTACGTAGGAAACGAACCATACGTAGTTTCATTACGAAGTGGTCGATCATTTCCTGTGCGTCAACTTCAGTGATCTTACCTTCAGCGATATCACGCTCGATGTAGATATCTAGGAAAGTAGAAGTACGACCTAGAGACATAGCTGCGCCGTTTTGAGATTTAACAGCTGCTAGGTAACCGAAGTAAGTCCATTGGATTGCTTCTTGTGCAGTTTCAGCTGGACGAGAGATGTCACAGCCGTATTTCTCAGCCATAACTTTCATTTGGCCAAGTGCACGGTGCTGCTCAGCGATCTCTTCGCGAAGCTGCATAGTCATTTGTAGATCTTCACCGTTCTCAAAACGCTCTTGTAGAGACTTGAATTGAGCTAGCTTGTCTTTCATTAGACGGTCGATACCGTATAGAGCAACACGACGGTAGTCACCGATGATACGACCACGGCCGTAAGCATCTGGAAGACCAGTTAGAACGCCTGATTTACGACATGCTAGGATATCTGGAGTGTAGATATCGAATACGCCAGCGTTGTGCGTTTTACGGTATTCTGTGAAGATTTTCTTAACTTGTGGATCAAGCTCGCGATCGTAAGCTTTGCAAGAACCTTCAACCATACGGATACCACCGTTAGGGATGATTGCACGCTTAAGAGGAGCTTCAGTTTGTAGACCTACGATAGTTTCTAGGTCTTTTTCGATGTAGCCTGCATCGTGAGCAGTGATGGTAGAGATAACTGAAGTATCGAAATCAACAGGAGCGTGAGTCGCGTTCTCTTGTTTGATACCTTCCATTACCTTAGCCCAAAGCTTGTTAGTCGCTTCAGTACCTTCAGAAACTAGGAAAGATTCGTCGCCTTCGTACGGAGTGTAGTTCTTCTGAATGAAATCACGAACGTTTACTTCGTTTTGCCAGTCGCCTGCAGCAAAACCTTCCCAAGCTTTAGCAAATTGCTCTGCCATGACATACCTACCTTTGTAGTAGAAAAAAATACGTACTGATTCGCCGTTGAGCCAGCTATCTCCACTTTCAAATGGAGAACAGTACACTCTTAATGAATAACAATATTTATAGTCTTAAATAAGAAAGTTTGGTTCATAAAACTATAAATATTGTCACTGCTAACAATGTGGGTTCTTCCCAACCACAATTCAAGGCTACACTAAAAAAATTTTGCAAACCTTAAACTAAATCAATAAATACTAAAAAAACTCAATAAAAATTGGGTAGCGACAAGCGCTACCCACACAATTTTTGAACGAATGTCATTATAGCCAAGCTTTAATGCCATATTGTCCTTCTAGCATACCTACTGCAAGCATAGCGACTAAACAGATAACAAGTACACCTACAGGGATCACAATCTTGTCTACAAATGATAGGCGAGATGCACGCTCTTTATCACCAATTAGACCGTTGTTGTCTAGAAGCATCGTTAGTGCCCAAGCTAGAACTGGGTTAACAACTGCTGAACCAAAGATACAGATACCTGCTGCTTGAGAATCTTTCGAGTCTTTCACCATTTGCATACCCGCTTCAAGTAGAGGTAGAGATACACCTACAAGAAGAGCAACACGCATTACTGGTGGCCATACCGCGATATCCATTGGGAAACCAAGGATTGCGATGATCATTACTAGAAGACCTAGAAGGATAGCACCACCAGGGATAGGGCGTTTCGCGATCGCTGCTGGGATCATGTAAGTACCCCAAGATGAAGTGATGTTACCACCACCCACTGCCGTACCTACCATCTGACGGATAGAACACATAGTCATTGTGTCATCAACGTCCATTAGTACTTTTTCAGTCTTTCTAGGGTAGTTCAGTTCTTGGAAGATACGGTGGCCAAGGAAGTCAGGAGACCACATTGCTACTGCTAGGATTGCAAACGGTAGTGATGCGATGAAGTGTTCCATATTAGGAAGACCTAGCATCCAACCTTCTTCTGTGCTACCCCACCAGTAAACTGGGTTTAGGTTAGGAAGACCTGTTTCAGTTACGAATTTAATATCGAAACCTGCACCTAGTACAAGCGCGATTGCAAGGCCTGTGAAAGCACATACTGGAATTGCTAGCCAACGCTTGTTCACTTTTGCAAGGAACGCGTACAGCGCGATAGTCACCGCAAGTACGATAAGACCAACGTAACCCATGCTGCCCGCTTCAACAGTAGAAGATTGTAGACCAACCGCCCATTCTTGAATCGAAGTAATTTGGCTCATGGTACCTGTTAAGCCCAAGAAGATAAGCAAGCCGCCGGCTGTACCTTCTGAGGTGAGGTTCACCAGTTTGGAGCCGCCTTTCAAGGCACTTAGTAGAAGGCCGAATACACCGATTAGAATTGCCAATGCAAGAGGGTGGGCACCAGCTAGAGCGATGGTACCAATAAGAGGGATCATTGGACCGTGGTTACCTGCAAGGTTGGCTTTAGGGTTAACAAAACCAGAAGCAAGTACACAGAAAAGGAGTGCAGGGATAAGCATTTCTACACGAGCAACTTCGATAGCAAAATCTTTGCCTAAGTTAACGTGGTCCCATGCAGCAGTAAGACCTTCAGCCCAAGACATCATTACCGCAGAGTACATTGCGATAATACCGATAGTACCAGCAAGTGCTGGAACAAGGTCTTCAAGCTCAAATCGGAAGTCACGACCTGGTAAGTTCAAACCATAGCGACGTGGCTTCATGATCTGTAGTTCGTGGTCTAGGTAGTCTGAACGGCTTGCGAACTCAGATGATGGACGGTGAAGCTCGCGGTAGCTTTTAGTCTCGATATCCGAATCAGAGTGCGCTTTATTCACTGCGTCTGACATAGATTCCTCATATATTTAAAAGTTATGAATTCTAAATTGAATTGTGTTTTTCCGCTTCCTGCGGCACTTCCTATGCTAGCTATTATTAGATTTTGTTGCACGAACAACTCGTGCCTAAGCATAGCTAATAACTTGTTGTGTTGAGGCACAAAAAATTCCTCATCATTGGGGCGGAGTCTAGCAAGATAGCCCTTTGGGGTGATTGATTTAGATCACTTTAAGAATAGATGTGAAAGAAAACTACAGAAAGTGTCTGGCATGCGAACAACATGGTTATTTCGTGTGTAATTCGATTACACAAGTTGCATAAAATTAGACTTTGTTTTGCAGAAATAGTGCTCAATAATATTTATTGATGTCATTCATAGGTTGTATAAAAAGCTGGCTTCATTCTTGCTTAGTACCGAGCAGAGACGATTTTTTGGCTAATCATTGCCGCTCAGTTTAGGAAGAAGACATGAAACAGCTTAAAGTACTGCCGCTAGTGGCAATTATTTCGGGATTAATGGTCGGTTGTGGCGGCGGTGGCGGCGGCGGTGGCGGTGCATCGAAAACAACCTTCACTATTGATTTTGCGATTCCGGCGACCTTATCTGAGAGTGATGCTAAAGCGCAAAACTGTACAGTTTATGATCGAGATACAGATTCGAATGGTGACGCTACCGTTCTAACATACAGCCAAGCATCGAAAGCTCAGGTTACTAATAACGTTATTGGTTACTACTCTGATGCTGACGGCAAAATGGTTGGTGACATAATTAAACCAACCAGTGATAACTTTAAGTTTGTTTTAGAGGACATTCCTGAAGACGGTTACATCACCATCCAAGCACTGGAATTCAATGGTAGAGAAGTGCGTGTAAACTCATTCTCTCGTGAGTTTTTGGAAGATAAACAATTACGTAATGCGACCTTTGCTCTAAACCGTGAATCATTGAATAAGTGTTTTACTGGCGGCAACTTGTCGGATAAAACGTTCAAAAACCTTTCATATCGTAACGCAGTGTCAGGTGGCGGCGATTATCATTTCGTATCGCAAAAGGACGTTCTAGAGTCTCCTAACAGTGACATGACTTCAGATGAAGAGCTATTGGGTTTCAATGGCGAGCCAACCGTTTTATTCCAATATGAAATCGGCTTAGATAACAAATCACTGTACCAATATGGAATCGGTTCTTGGGGTACTGGCGATATTGATCTAGTCACGACTGATGTTGTCTCAAACATTTACTCATCATCAAACTACAAGTTTGACTCTCTAAATGTTGGTTTTGTAGCGAATGACTATTTATATGATGCCGTCGAGTTGAGTAATTCCGTTGATGAATATCGTCGACCAAGTGAAGCCAACAAAGAAGAGTGGGTTTACTTAGCGGTTGATGAGAATGCGACTAACGGATGGGATTCATTGCTAACTGGCACTATTGACTCTAGTTGGGATATTGATGTTGATCCAAGTGCTTACTTAAATATCAACAACTTGCAAAACTCAAAACCTAGCGTTATATCTCAGAGCGGGCGTGAGTCTGTGATTGATATTAATATGGGTTTCACTAGCACTACAGAAGGTTTTGTTCGCACTGCGTACTTTGCCGCTTCTGGTGATTACAAAGTAACGCACCGTATCTTCACTAAAAGCAATAGTGATTATGTAGTGGTACCTGAACTTGACTACTACAACTTCCCATCTTCAGCAGCAAATGGCTTGAAAGTATCTGAAACGGATAATTTTAACCGCTCTGCGATCATTCTTAATGACGAGAGCGACATTGACTCAGAAGTGTTTATGAGTTTCTTCTCTAACGGCGAAGCTTCTGAACCTGAATTGGAAGCCGATCTTGATGGTATTCTAACTTCTGAAAAAGATGGAATGGAAAGTGAAGTGACGCTACGCACTTCGAACTCTCTTGTTGTAACGCGTTTTAATTAACAGTCGACAAAGCAAGAGTTAATTAACAGTTTTGTATCTTATTTAGCCCCTCTCTTGAGGGGCTTTTTTATGTCAATTATTCAACAATAAAAGAATATAACGCTAAATATTGCATATTCATTTGATTGTTGTATCTATCTATTCGAATTATTTAGGTTAATAATTTGTTGCAACTTCTCTAGGGTGGTGATAGTTTGTTCCAATTCAAAGAGGGCGGAGTCCCTTATTGCAGTGATTAAAACACAGGGAGTAAGGCGCAATGAATGACGTACCAGCGCTAGATATCAAAGACCTGCACAAAACATTTGGACAGAATGAAGTTCTTAAAGGCATTTCACTTGCCGCTCATAAAGGAGATGTTATCTCCATCATTGGCTCTTCCGGTTCTGGTAAGAGTACCTTCCTAAGATGTATTAACCTTCTTGAAACCCCAACTGCCGGCGAAATTTGGGTAAACGGTGAGCTTATCCAAATGAAAAATAACCGAGCTGGGGAGTCCGTTCCTGCCAACGAAAAGCAAGTACAGCGTATTCGCTCTCGTTTAGCCATGGTATTTCAAGGCTTTAACCTTTGGTCACATCTAACCGTTCTAGAAAACGTGATTGAAGCACCGGTTCATGTTCTTGGCGTGCCGAAAGCACAAGCGATTGAAAACGCAGAGCTGCTTTTGAAAAAAGTTGGGCTATATGAACGCAAAGATTACTACCCAGGGCATCTTTCTGGTGGTCAGCAGCAACGTGCCGCTATCGCACGTGCACTTGCAGTAGATCCTGAAGTGATGTTGTTCGATGAGCCAACCTCCGCACTCGATCCTGAGCTAGTTGGTGAAGTTTTGGGAGTAATGCGAGACTTGGCAGATGAGGGCCGAACCATGTTGGTTGTGACTCATGAAATGGCTTTTGCGCGTGACGTATCTAACCATGTGATGTTTTTGCATCAAGGCTTAGTGGAAGAACAGGGAGATCCAGCTAAGCTATTTACAAACCCAGATTCGGAACGATTACAGCAATTTATCTCATCAATCTACTAATATTTCTTGGGTGGCAGTCTTTTGCCACCTATTAAGCACAACAATCAAAACCAAATAAAAGCAATCACAGGAGTATGGAAATGAAAAAGTGGTTATTAGCAGCAACGCTTGCTGCGACGGCAGTGTCTGGTATGGCTCAAGCGAAAGAATGGAAAACCGTTCGCTTTGGTATTGAGGGCGCTTACCCTCCGTTTAGCTGGACAGAAACCGATGGCTCAATCAAAGGCTTTGACGTAGACATGGCAAATGCACTTTGTGAAGAGATGCAAGTGAAGTGTCAGATCGTTGCTCAGGATTGGGATGGCATCATTCCTTCTCTACTTGCCCGTAAATACGATGCGATCATTGCGGCAATGTCGATCACCGAAGAACGTAAAAAGAAAGTCGACTTCACTGGTAAGTACGCTCAAATTCCAAACAAATTCATCGCTAAGAAAGGTGCAGGTTTAGATTTTGATAATCTTAAAGATGTGAAAGTTGGTGTTCAACGTGCGACGACACACGACAAGTACTTGACGGATAACTACGGTGACGATGTCGAAATCGTTCGCTACGGTTCATTCGACGAAGCGTACCTAGATCTTGCTAACGGTCGTATCGCTGCGGTATTGGGTGATGCGTCGGCACTAGAAGAAGGCGTACTCAACAAAGCCGGCGGTGAAGCGTATGAGTTTGTTGGTCCTTCTTTAACTGACCCTAAATGGTTTGGTGAAGGTATGGGGATTGCCGTTCGCAAACAAGATAAAGATTTGACGAAGAAACTAGATGCAGCGATTAACGCGCTACGTGAAAAAGGTGTTTACCAAGAAATCGCGGGTAAATACTTCAACTACGATGTTTACGGCGATTAAGCCGTAGCTAAGCGACCGTTAGCTTGTTCCTAGAAGTCGCTAACGGTCGATTTTTGAGTTTTAGGGATTAGGAACTCACCTATGCTGGATCTACAAGGATATGAAGCCTCGATTTTAAAAGGGGCGCTAGTAACCATCGAAGTCGCCGTACTATCTCTGATTTTAGCCGTTGTTCTTGGCATGCTTGGCGCCTTAGCAAAGCTTGCACCTTACAAGTGGGCGAGAGCAATCGCGACGTTATACACCACCATCATTCGCGGTATCCCAGATTTGGTTCTGATGATGTTGATCTTCTTTGGTGGTCAAATTCTATTAAACAACAGCCTTTACTCTATCAACGAGACGCTCAATGAATGGTTTACCTCTAGTAACCCTGATCACGAGTGGACGTCTTACTTGCCAGATTACATTGATGTCAGCCCGTTTATTGCCGGTGTATTGACCATTGGCTTTATCTTTGGCGCTTATATGGCGGAGACATTCCGTGGAGCGATCATGGCGGTAGACAAAGGCGAGTTGGAAGCGGCAAAAGCTTATGGCATGAGCCCCGTAATGTCTTTTCGAAGAATCCTCTTACCACAAATGATTCGTCATGCCTTACCCGGCTTTGGTAATAACTGGTTAGTGTTGCTCAAGACGACGGCTTTGGTTTCTATCATCGGTTTAGAAGACATGGTCCGTATGAGCTCATTGGCAGCAGGTACAACCAAAATGCCGTTCACCTTCTATATGGCAGTCGCGATCATCTTTTTGTTCTTTACCAGCGTTTCGACCGGTTTGCTTAAGCTGGTGGAACGTAAATTTAGTATTCACGCGAGGTAAGCCATGGATTTTTCATTGATAATTGAAAGTTTCCCGGTCTACCTAGATGGATTGTGGACGACAGTATGGTTAGTTGCGTTAGCGCTTGTGATTGGTCTATGTGTATCAATTCCCTTAGCTATCGCGCGTAATAGCACGAATTACGCATTAAGTTTGCCGTCATGGGCGTTTATTTACTTTTTCCGTGGGACGCCGCTGTTGGCGCAGCTTTATCTCATTTACTACGGGATGGACCAATTCTTCCCAGTGAAAGACACCCTTTGGGAGCATGCTTGGTTCTGTGCCTTGGTGGCTTTCGTTCTTAATACTTCGGCTTACACGGCGGAAATCATTCGTGGTGCGATCAATGGTTTGCCAAAGGGCGAAGTTGAAGCCGCAAAAGCATACGGCATGAGCAAGTTTATGACTTACCGTCGTATCATCTTGCCAAGTGCGCTTCGCAGAGCGTTACCAGCTTATTCGAACGAAGTCATCTTTATGCTTCACGGCAGTGCGGTTGCAGGTATCATCACCATCATGGACCTAACCGGTGCCGCGCGATTGGTGAACTCAAGATACTATGCTCCGTTTGAGTCCTTCTTGACGGCAGGCCTGTTCTATATGGCGTTGACGTTTATTATTCTTTGGTGCTTTAAAATTGCCGAGAAACGTTTCTTGGCGTATTTAAGACCATTGAGCTAGTACATGCCAATTGATCGAATACGTAAAAGAAAGAGCGCCAATTGGCGCTCTTTTTAGGTAGATGAAGGGCGAGTGAGTTTACCTATACAAATTGGAAATCACCGTCAAAGGCTGCGTCGGTATAAATGACGACTTCTTTACCACCTTTGGTAAAGGTGTAGGCTGTTAATACATCTGAGCCTGATAGGCCTAAGGAATCAATCATGCCTTGGTCTAGCTTGTAATCTGATGACGCCATAAGGTCCGCCACCGTCATAGTAACACCATCATCGGGATCGCCTTGAGTATCGCTTTCTAGGCTCCAACCATTGCTTTCATCGAGCTTGATATCTTCTACACCAAGTGCAAAGAATTCCGATTGGCCATCGTCTTTACTCTTGGTGTTATCGCTTGCTCCACCTTGGTGGTACGCCTTGCCAAGGGTCAAGGTAACAGAGTCTTGGTCACTACTTGTACCTATTACCGCTTCAATACCTTTGATGTTGTCTGCATCTTGACCTTTCGACATATCGATATCGATAGGGCCATCTTTATCGTTGGCGACAAGAACGTCGAATCCTTTACCACCTCGGATTAACGTATCGTCCGCGTCGTAAGCAATAGTATCGTTGCCTTTGCCACCACGAACTTCGTCAGCACCACTACCGCCAATGATCACGTCATCGCCTTTGCCGCCTTTAAGTACATCGACACCGGCACCGCCATCTAGCCAGTCGTCACCTCGGCCACCTTTCAGTAGTTCCGGTTCCGCAACTGTCGTGACATTATGCTCAACATCATTAAAGTCGTTATCATTACCTGATAAGTCAGTATTGTCGTTCCATCGGAACAAGGATGTTCCTTCACCGTTCGGAGATATTTGCGCATGAATCGGTAGACCCAATTCGAACGCTACTTCATTAAGAGTCTGTAGATTTAGATCGAAGTCAGTTAGTTCGACAACGCCATCAACAATACCCTTATCTGCACCGTCTGGAACAATGAAGAAGCCCAGCTTACAGGCTTCGCCGCCCATCATTTCTTTTGAAATAGAAGTCGATGAGCTTTCGACGTTCTTAACGTCAGACCACAAGATGCCTACATTTACTACATCCCCATTGGAATCTGCGGTATAGAACCCAAGAGAATTGTTGAATCCAGCATCTGAGCCTAAAAGTTCTACATCAAAAGTGCCATTAAACTCGCTGATGTCATACATGCCGTTTTCTGGCGTAGGCAAGGTTTCTTGGTTATCACCACCAAGTAGAACATCATCACCGCGTCCACCGTGTAGCTTATCTGTACCATCACCAGTGAGACCAACCGCTTCTACCGATGTGACGAAGAAATCACTCGCGTCCTGCCCATTACCTTTGTCAAATTCAGGCCCAACAGCAGAAAACTGAATTTCATCAAAAGCTTTGAAGCCCGTGTCTTCAGGTGTTATTTCTAAGTAGCCGCTGTGGTTGTTGCCATCTTTCAAATCAGCAGCCGTGAAGTCTCCTTCAGCGACAAGGATACCTTCTCGGTAAGCCGCCCAATGACCAGTTTCATCAACGCCATCATTACCTTCATCGAGGTAGAGATTTGAAATGCCCACTTTGGCTGCCATCGTATGTTCTTCTAGACATACAGACAGAATCTCTGACCCTATTGTGTCTGGTCCAGCACCGTCACTGTCGATGTACGAGTAGCCGATCTGTGAGTTAACACCGCTTTCCGAGTTGCCTTTTACACCGTATCCGGTTTCACCGTTCGCTGCTCCTTTGGTGACAAGCATGCCCTCTGACCCATCAGGATTGTAAGCTGTCGCGTTATCAAGACCTAAACCGTCACCCTCTGGTGCCTCAGCGGAGTCTAAATCTAACTCAAACTTACCAGACTGCTCATTGAAAGAAAGGGCATCAAAATTGTCACCAATGAGCACGTCTGCGCCTTTGTTACCTCGGATTAAGTCATCACCGGGTTTCGAGCTTTCATCGATATTGTCTCCGTCTCTAGGAGTGCCATCACCAATCAATACATCGTTAGCTTGGTATTGGTGAAGAGCGACATTATCGAGTAGGGAACCAAGAGAATCTTCGTTACCATCGGCCATAAATGAAATGGTATGTTCGCCAGCGCCTAGATCTAGATCTAGATTGACCGTTTCCCAGCCATAATTGTTGTATGTTCCGACAACTTCGCCATCAATGAGAACCTTCAGACCGTTTGTGTCTGCATTAGAGGTGCGGTTGGTGTGATCAAATGAGAGTTTGAATGTGCCTGCAGTATCAACCGTGAAGGTTTGACTGACCGTAGAATTGGTTACGGTATTATCGCCATCTTTATGAGAATCAAGCTCTAATACGTTTTCTCTTGCTGGATCTTTGTTAGACCCATAGCCGCCATTGTTTTGGATTTCGATTAAACCTTCGGTTGCTTCCCAACCACCATAGTTAGAGTAGGTTTGCCAGCCACCATGATCGACGACAAGGGTATCGGTTTCATCTACTTCATCATCAAAATCACCATTGGCTAGTAAGTTATTGTCATCCGTTTTAGCTCGACGATCACCATAAATAATGTCGTTGTTACCACCGCCTTCGACATAGTCGTTACCAGAGCCAGCAACAATGATGTCATCGACACACCCCACATGCTCTACATCCTTATCACGAGCTAAGTCGATGTTGGGATTTACACCAGCTTCGTCTTTTGCATCAATACTGTGGTTCCATGATTCGATAACATCGTTACCGTCTCCGGATTTAATCGCTTCAGATCCTCGGCCTCCGGCAATAAAATCATCACCGTCGCCTGTCTTGACGATATCGTCACCTTTACCAGCGCGAACTTCTAGATCCGCGCCTGAATTGTCTTCAAGGTGATTATCTACATCCCTTGACACTCCATCTTGAGTTGGCCCGTCTACTAGATTGCCAACTTTTGCATTGGTGTCTGTTACAGAAACTTCTTCCGCCATTGCTTTGTCCTCATATATCGCAAGATACATAGAGGCAGCTCAGCCATCTCAATGCCATTTGAGATCTGTAGCTTTCCGTCCCCACCTCGCAGTGGGTTTGGCTTTATCATCCTTTGTTTATCAGTTAATTAGCCAGTAACGTCGAGGGATTATGATTTTTTGAATAAGCCTTACATCTCTCGCATCGCTTTATATGAAGCGACGGCGAGAGGGTTGAGCAAATAGTCCAACGGGGTTTGATCTTCTATCAGGATCATGACCTCTGCGGGCATTCCGGGGTATAAAGAGACCGACTCTCCGAGTTGATTTAACATGTTGGCATCGAGTGACACTCGCGCTAGATAAGCGGAGGATCCTGTTGCTTGATCGCTAATGCGGTCGGCAGAAACGTGAATCAACTTCCCCTCAATTGGCGGTGTTTTCCTAAAACTAAAGGCCGTAAGGCGTACTTGTGTTGCCTGACCAATATGAAGGACTTCGATATCTTCTGGTTTTACGAGTGCTTCCACGATGAGCTCATCTTCTTGTGGCACGATTTCCATTAATGTGTCGCCAGGGGCGATAATCGCATCCTCACCCACAACATTCAGCCCAACAACGACACCACCTTGGGGCGCTCTGATCTCGACACGTTCTAAGACATCACTTGCATTCACCATCGCTTCTCGAGTCTCGTTTAGTTTACGTTCAAGTTCTTGAACCTCTTCACCGAGTGTTTTCGCGTAGTTAAAATCTGCGTTTGCGAGCTCCATTTTTGCCTCGGCAACAAAGCCTTTAGCTCGACCTATCTGAGCGCTAAGGTCAGCAATTTGTCCTTCCAATTGCGAATGCTCACGTTGCAAATCTAAGTACCGAGACTTAGATGTGTTGCCCGATGTCAGCAGCTTTTTGTGCATGGCAACTTGCTCAGAAAGATAACGAATACTCTCTTTTCCTGCTTGGTAGCGTTTTTGTAAACCCACCATATCGAGGCGAGCTTGCTCTATCTTCTCAATTAAAATATTGCTCTCACCAACGCGCAGTGAGCGTCGTTTTTCATATAAAGCTTGTTGTGTGCGAATGATAGATTGAATATCGGCAGAATCACTTCGAGAAAGCAAACGGCTATCGAATTGAATTTCAGGATGATCGGCAAGTTCCGATTGCAAGCGATTCAGACGTGCCAAATCGCTTTGCCATTGTGCTCTCAGTCGGTTGAGGTTCGCCTGAGCCTGAGTGGCACTTAACGTTATGAGCAAATCATCTTTGGTTACCCAATCCCCATCTTTGACGTGCACTTGCTCAATAATCCCGCCTTCTAAGTGTTGGACTGGTTTTCGCTTGGATTCCACAATCACCACACCGGGGGCAATAGCGGCCGAGCTAAGCGGCGAGAGACTGGCCCAGGTTATAAATCCACCCACCATGATAAAGAGAACCAACATCGAGAAGAGAACCACAGGTTTGGTAGTGAAAGAGAGCTTACGTCCATCTTCGAATTCAATGCCGGAGCGTTGTAATGTCGTTTTACTCATTCGAAGCCTCCGACTTTGGTTGTGTTCGAGAGCGTTCATCCATCATGGATCGTAAAACTTTGCTTGCTTCACCCGCTTTGGTGATTTGGCCTTGGTTGAGTTCTACTACCCAATCGACATGGCGTAGTAGGTGAGGTTGGTGTGTAATCATGACGACGGATGTGCCTTCTTCGCGGCAAGAAGCCAATAAGGAGGTGAGGTATTCTTCGCCCTCTTTGTCCATGTGCGAGTTGGGCTCGTCTAAGACCAGCAATTTGGGTTTGAAACAAATAGCTCTTGCCAGAGCGAGTTTTTGTGCTTGCCCGCCAGATAGCTGGTGGCCGCCATCTCCGATGATGGTCTCGTAACTATTTGGTAATTGAAGAATGGTTTCATGAACACCAGCGCGCATGGCTGCTCTGATGATTTGCGAGTCGGTTACTTCAATATCGAAGTGAGCGATATTCTCTTTAACGGAGCCTTGTAAGAACTGGATGTTTTGCGGCAGGTAACCGACCGTGTGTTTGAACTGGTCTCGATCCCAGTGGGTGACGTCTAAACCATCAATGCACACTTTGCCCGAGGTTGGTTTATGTATGCCAGTAACGAGTTTACATAAGCTGGTTTTTCCTGAACCACTGGCCCCAATGATTGCAACACGATTTCCTGCCTCTAACCTGAGTTTGAGCTGTTTAAGAACAGGTTCACCTTTATGGTGCTCTGGCGACCAAACCA
This sequence comes from Vibrio sp. CUB2, assembly GCF_001557945.1. Lineage (NCBI taxonomy): Bacteria > Pseudomonadati > Pseudomonadota > Gammaproteobacteria > Vibrionales > Vibrionaceae > Vibrio > Vibrio sp. CUB2. Next base: position 77,952 of record NZ_LNRB01000014.1, read on the forward strand.
CTTGATCAAAACGAAGCTCTCCTGAAACTTCTGGCAAAATAATTCGTTCAGGCTCTGTTTGACTTTTGTTGACGACTTGCTTGATGCGATCGGCTGCAGCTAGTCCTGTTTTCCAGCCTTGAAATCCGGCGGTCAGTTGTTCAATCGGCTGGAGCGCGCGAGCCATCAGAATCGAGCCTGCGATCATGCCACCTGCACTCATTGCGTTCTCGATAACCAGAAAAGCCCCCGTGCCCATAATGCCAATTTGCAGGGTCATGCGAACGAGTTTCGCCAGCGAAGTTAGGTTGATAGATGCTAGGTCAATTTTGTTTCTGAACCAAAGTTTCTCAGCTAGTACCGATTGAAACTTATCAAACGTTCCTTTGTAAGATTGTTGAGAAAGCAGGGTTTCTTGTTTGTTGAACAACTCATCGACTTTTCTGTTTGTGGCTATTTGAGTCGCATAAGTCGCTTCAAAAGATTTCTTCTTGGCATAGAAGGAGACTAGCGCAACAAACAGCACGCAAATCACAGCAATCAAACCGACTAACCCAATGATAGGGTGGAGCATGAACATGACGAGTAAAAAGAGTGGAGTCCAAGGAAGGTCGAAGGCCACAAAAAAGCTCGGAGAGGTGAGGAGCGAGCGGATCTCGTTAATATCATTAAAAACATATCTCGCTTTTGCTTCTGACCTCGTCCCACAAATCTGATAGAGCCACTGTGAACTTTCCGACTCGAATTGAAGTGCTTTTCGTTGGGTGTACTTTTGTCTCAGAGTGTCGAGTAAGGCCTGTGAGATGAGTAAGAAAAGCGCGATTGCTGTGAGGAGGAACAGCGTGTCTGTACTTCTGCTCGATAACACGCGGTCGAAAAGTTGGAGGCTGTATATTGGAACCACTAACATTAGCGCATTAATCGCCGCGCTGACTAATGTCATGGGGCCTAATGCTTTAAATGTAAAAGGTGACAAGCTGTTCCAACTATTTTGAACCATACTTCCCTCTCTCCATGAACTAAAGAAGTAGTAATCAGTATAGAAAGTGAAAGCTTAAGAAGTGCCTCAAAAGTGAGACGTGGAGGGAAAGCGAGGTTTCGTTTTTGAGAGAGGAAAAGTAGAGCTAATCGCTGCGTAAATGTGTTGCGATTAGCTCTTGTCATTATCTATTTGAAAGTAGACCAAATAGGGGCGTGATCTGACGGTTTTTCGATCCCACGTAGTTCGTAATCAATATCTGATTCAATACATTTCTTTGCTAACGGTGGCGTTGCTAAAATCACATCAATACGAAGGCCACGGTTGTCGTCGAAGCCGCGAGAGCGGTAATCAAACCACGAGAAACGATCGTCGACTTCTGGGTGCAAGTTCCGGAAAGTATCTTCGAAGCCCCAATCTAGAAGGGTTTGCAACCATTCGCGCTCTTCTGGTTGGAATGAACATTTGCCTGTTTTCAACCAGCGTTTACGATTTGGTTCGCCAATGCCGATATCTGCATCAATTGGACTGATGTTAATGTCGCCCATGACAATCAATTGTTCATCGTTAGAGTGGTGATCGTTTAGATAAGTCATCAAATCTTTGTAGAACTGACGTTTGTATGGGTACTTGGTTTCGTGAGCAATGTTGTCGCCTTGAGGGAAGTAACCATTTAGAACCGTTACCTTCTCTCCGTTCTCACCTTCAAACGTCGCCATGATCATGCGTTTTTGATGTTCTTCATTGTCGGTTGGGAAACCTTTTTGAACGCTGATTGGCTCTTGTTTACATAGCATAGCCACGCCGTAGTGCGCTTTTTGGCCGTGAAAGTAAACTTTGTAACCCATCGCTTCGACATCTTCGATTGGAAAAGCTTCGTCGTGTACTTTGATTTCTTGAAGGCCAATAACGTCTGGCTGGTGCTTGTCGATAAGCGCTTGTAGTTGATGCAGACGCGCACGAAGTCCATTGATGTTAAAGCTAATTACTTTCATTTTTTATCCTTCTGAGAGGGCGTGTTTGAGCATGATGTTACCATCGCAAAGGCGAGCTGAAAACGGTTCTCATGTAATCAAATTAAGTTTAAAGAATTGTTAAATATGTAATTGCTATTGTGCCTGCGTATGGTTTAATGAGTCTCAAAAATGAGTTTGCTTGAATAAGGATGTTGTATGCGAACCCTATCTGTGCAGTGGAAAATCACGTTACTTTCCGGGCTTTGCCTGCTTGTTACTTCTTTATCTTTAATTGGCTTTTCAGTTTACAACGCGCTCAGCAACCAAAAATTGTTGCAACAAGAGAGCAGTGCGTCTGTTGTTGAAAAGTCGGAACAACTTTTACAAACCCGTGCGCTCTTAAATGCGACGGAAGTGTCTGAGTACCTCAATGAAGCGACATATAGAGCCGAAATGTTGGCTGCGAACGCGTTATTCTTCAAATCTAACTCAGAGGAGAATTTTGGTGCGAGTGAAGATCTTCGGTCTGCTTTGAATGAAATGATTCGACAAGCAGTTTTGCGTTTTGATGCGATACAAGCTGCGTACTTGGTGTTTAATCCGGACATGCTAGATAGTGAAGACTCAAACTACAAAAGTGCCGACTATGTGGGTTCTAATGAAGCGGGTCGATTCGCAACTTATTGGTCAAAGGCAAACAACGGCGAAAATGTACTCGCCAAAACTCTCAGTGAGAAAGTGCTGAATCAGAATGAGAACGCTGAACGTTTTTATTGTCCTATCTCTTCTGGTCAAACGTGTATTGCTTCACCTCGATTGAACAGCAATGACTCTGGCAGTTTCCTCACGACTTCCATTTCTATTCCTTTAATTGTGGAAGGCGTTCCTATCGGCTTCTTAGGGATCGAACTTCGTTTGGATCAGTTGGCGAAGATTGCGCTCAATTCTGACCAAAGTTTGTTTGCAGGAGCCGGAAGCGTATCAATGATCAGCCTTGATGGCACGTTACTCGCGTCGGATGATTCAGCGAATACCATTGGTCAACCTTTTGTCAGTTCAAACCTGTCCAACGATAAGCTAACCGATTTCTTGTTTGGAGGAGAGGCGGCAGTAGAGTGGAACGCTTCAGGTGAGTGGATGACGGTTTTCTCTCCTATTCAGGTTGCCAACCAGACTTGGGGGGTAATCTTTGAAATGCCGCGTTCGGCCGTATTGGCTGATGCAGACACGCTAGATGCCTTGATCACGACGAACATGGAAGAGGGCATCATCATCGAGGTTAGTGTCGGTGTTGTTCTAGTGCTAATTGGGTTAGCCACGACAGCGTTATTGGCAAAAACCATTGTAAGGCCAATTCGAGAGGTCGTACTTCGCTTGGAAGACATTGCAACGGGAGAAGGGGATCTAACCCAACGTTTGGATGTGAAATCACAGGATGAAATTGGCCAGTTATCAAACGCATTTAACCAATTTTTAGCGCGATTACAGAGCACCATAAAAGAAGTGGTGGACACGTCACGACAAATGGCGGACAAAACCGAACATGCGAAGCTGGTGGTTGCGGCGACAAGAAGCAGTAGTGATGCACAATTCAAAGAAGTTGATCTCGTTGCCACTGCCGCTGAAGAGATGACGCAAACCGCAGCGCTGGTGGTGCAAAATGCGGAGGTCGCGGTGAATGCAGCTTCAGCAGCGAGCAAATCAGCCGAGAAAGGCCAGCAAGTGATTCAAGCTTCTGAGCAACAAATGCAAGCGCTTCTTTCTACTATGATGAAAGCCGTTCCTGTGGTTGAAGAGTTGGCAAATAACAATGCAAGCATTACAGAAATTCTGACAGTCATTGAGGGCATCTCTGAGCAAACTAATTTATTAGCGCTTAATGCTGCTATCGAAGCCGCAAGAGCAGGTGAGCAAGGTCGTGGTTTTGCTGTGGTTGCGGATGAGGTTCGAAATTTAGCAAGTCGAACTCAAAGCTCTGTAGGGGAAATACGGGATGTGATCGCTAGTGTTCAAACTGGCACACAAGCGGTAGTGGGAGCTATTACAGAAGGTAACCAAAAAGCACAATCTTCAGCTGAACAAGTCAATATGGCCGTAGAAGAGTTGCAAAGTATTTTTGAGTCTATTGCTGCGATCAATGACATGAACAGTCAGATCGTCAGAGCGGCCGAAGAGCAGCAATCGGTATCAAATGAAGTGAATCAAAGTGTGGCGAATATCCGAGACCTTAGCAGCGAGATCCTCAATCAAGCTCAATCATCAGAGAGTGCTGGTTCAGAGATGGAATCGTTATCTGACCAACAACAGGCGCTGATGGCGCAGTTCAAAGTCTAATAGCTTTTGAGCCACTCTTGTCCACGCAATACAAAGGGGAGCATTGATGCTCCCCTTTATGGTGTTTTAGTTTTTGTTTCCAGATAACGCTTTATTCAGCTTTAAGCTTATTTTCCAGATCGCTTTGCACAATCTTAATCGCTTTCAACGCGGTTTCTGGATCGATCTCATTGGTTTCTAATAAGTAAATCAAATCCACAGCAAGTTTGATCTCTGCTGGCGCGTCATCTAGAGGAGAGTTTTGCTGTTCTGACATTACTGGTTCTTTTCCCTATGAGTAATTTGGTTTTCTAACTTCAGCAAAGCGGCTTCACAACGTTCTAGTCGTTGCTCTGTTGCCAACAGTACTTTTTGCGCTTCTGCGCGTGCAAAGCTCGGAGCCATTTCGACCGCTCTTTGCTTCTCTAACACCATTTCGCGTAGGCGGCGCGCCCATTCTTGGTGCTGCGCCAACTCTTGATACATTACGTTGATCGGCTTTCTAAAGTGGCTGCTGTGCTTGATTTCACCCTTGCGAATCTTCGTAGTGGATATCTCACGTTGAATTGCTGTGATTTGTGCCACTAGCCTTTCAGTTAAATACTCTGCACGTAAAGCGGTAAGTTTGCCTTCGTTTTGTTCACGTATGATTGCATCAAGTGTGGCTTTGGCTTCTTTTACACATGGCGTCAGTAAACGTGAGCGACAGTGAAATAAACGTTCATCAAATAGGTGGACATGGTGTTCACCACGTTGACGATCAAGCATCGCGGCTTGTTTCGACATCTGCTCTAAGTTTTCAGAAAGTTGCTTAATGTTCATGTTAATCCCACAAACCACGCATCATAAGCAAGCTTAATTGCTAGCACGCTCACGACCGTTACAAACACTGGGCGAATAAATTTAGAGCCAAATCGAATCGCAGAATGGGCACCGACAAAGGCTCCTGCCATTAAACAAACCCCCATGGTTAAGCCTAGCACCCAGTTGATATGACCTAAAACAGCAAAAGTGATAAGAGAAGTGAAGTTGCTGGTGAAGTTCATGGCTTTGGCTAAGCCCGACGCCAATAAGATGTTGAGTCGATAAAGAGCCATCGAGCTTACTGTCCAAAACGCCCCTGTCCCAGGGCCAGCCAGTCCATCATAGAAGCCGATGGTGAAACCTTGCATGTATTGCTTTTTGTTTAGCATTGGGCAGGGTTCAGGAGTAGGGCTCTGATGCGTTGACTGAGGCGTTTTGTGGAACACTGTGTACATTGCAGCAGCAAGAATAATCAGAGGTAATACTTTTTCTAACCACTGTGTGCTGATGGCATCGACAAACAATGTTCCTAGTGTTGCGCCAATAAGGGTTGCAACAAATGCTCTCCCCCAACATTGGGGCTTAAACAGGCGCTTTTTGTAGTAGGTAAATGCCGCAGTAGAAGACGCAAAAGAGGCTGCAAGTTTGTTTGTGCCCAATGCAATATGCGGTGGAAGCCCTAACGACAACAGTGCAGGCACGGTTAGCATACCGCCGCCGCCGGCTACGGCATCAATAAATCCAGCAACAAAAGCGACTAGCGCCAACACCAACAACATGGTTGGCTCAATCATTTCCATAAATAGTTATTCTTCTAATATTCGATCTTGCGTTTAAACGGAGGAAGCGAATCAATTAATGATTGCCCGTAGCGTTTTGTTACCAAACGTCTATCAAGGATGGTCACTCTACCAGAATCCCGCTCTTTGCGCAGTAAACGACCGACACTTTGGATGAGCTTTTTACTCGCATCTGGCACGGTAATCTGCATAAACGGATTGCCACCTTTTTTCTCAATGTATTCTGAATGCGCTTGCTCTACTGGAGAGGTTGGCACACCAAATGGAATCTTGGTGATGACAAGGTTTTCGAGCAGTTCTCCCGGCAAATCAAGGCCTTCAGAGAAACTTCCTGTACCAAAAAGAACGCTGGTTTTTTGTTGATCTACGAGCTTTTTATGTTTTTTTAGAATTTCTGCGCGTGAACTTTCGCCTTGTACCTGCAGTGCCCAGCCTCGTTTGATGAAATCTGAGCTTAATGCATCCGCCACTTGGTTCATTTGCCAATAAGAGGAGAATAATACCAAGTTCGCTTTGTTGTCTTCTAAATACTTAGGCAAAATTTCAATAAGATATTCAGTAAACTGCGGCGCTTGGGGTTCATACTTCATCGCAGGGATTAAAAGCTCTGCTTGATTCTGATAGTCAAACGGAGAAGCCAAAGCCAAAAATTGAGTGCCAGACTCCGGTTTTGCATCAACCCCAACTTGGTGGCAGAAGTAGGTGAACGAGTTTAGCGCGCGCATCGTCGCAGAAACTAACACCGCTCCAATGCATCGGCTCCAGATCTGTTGGTCGAGTTGCCATCCAATTTCTAGCGGTGAAACACTAACAATGTAATCGCCTTCTCGATCTGGGTGTTTCTCTAACCATCGAGCTAAAGGTGCACCTTTGTCACGAGTAGGCTCTGCCATTAGGTTCCATACTTGCGCTAGGTTTTCCAAGCGCTGAATGTAAAAGCCTAATTCAGCTAAAGCAGGCTCCGCTAATCTTGACGATAATTCACCATCTTTAACGCGTTCAGCAATCAAATCGGCGATCTTAGCCACACTTTGATTCGCTTTCTTACTCAGTTGTTTTAGATCTTTAGACTGGTTTTCTAACCAAGTTGGCAGCTCGCCATGTTCAAAACGATAAACGTTCTCTTCAAACTGCGCAGGGTCAAACTGTTTAGTTAATTGGTTTAACGCAGGTATCAGTTCCTGTACCGACTCTTGTAGATCATTACGGAATCGACCAACACGTTTTTCATCGGTTAATGAAGAAAACTTCGTGATGGATTGGTTGAGCTTTTCAAGCCATGCCGCAGCCCCTTTCAAGCTTGCTGAAGCAGAAGCATGGTCTCGCGCAACATGAGGCAGGTGATGAGCTTCATCAAATACGTAAATCGTGTTTTCAGGTTCTGGGAGAATGACTCCGCCACCTAAATCGGCATCCGCCATAACCAATGAGTGATTCGCAATGATGACATCATTTTTATCTAGCTCTGCACGGGCTTTTTGGAAAGGGCAGTTGCGGTGAGCGGGCAAGCTATTGTTACAGCTGTGCTTATCGCTGACTATCAATTGCCAAATGTGGTCATCGATCGGTTTTGGCCATGAATCTCTGTCTCCATCCCATTTACCTTGAGCAAGAGAGCGGTACATGGTTTCCAGAAGCTCGATGTCTTTCTTCTTTGGTTTAGTCTCGAACATGGCGAGTTGGCCACCATCAACGCCGCTCGCTGTTGCAAGTTTCTCTGCGCAGCAGTAGCGCTGACGACCTTTCGCCAGAATAAAAGAGAACTCTCGATCCGTAATTCGGCGGAAAAGAGGGAGGTCTTTATTCACTAACTGTTCTTGCAATGCCACGGTGGCTGTTGAAATCACCACTTTGCGATTGTTGTAAACCGCCACAGGAATCGCGGCCATCAGATAAGAAAGTGATTTACCGATGCCAGTACCTGCTTCGGCAACCAGCATACGATTTGATTTGTGGTATTGCCCGCATAGCGTTTTAGCGATCTCGGCGACGAGGTAGTTTTGTGCTCGTCTCGGAACAAAGTTATCCAGTTGAGCTTGCAAGTTTTGATAACTGGTTCGAATCGATTTTTGGATGTTACTGGTTAGCATACGGGCCTCAAATGCGTTGGTGGCGCATAGTAGCACACATCACTGGTTCTACAGTAGTTCACAAAACGGAATGCTTTTGTGCGGAATGTAGATCTTGTTCACAAAAAAATATTGAACCTAAACTAAATGAAAATAATTTCATTAGGTGAAAAATATAAAACTTCAAAAATACTACCTGAGTAGTTTTTTGTTCTAATTAACTTCTGTTTTAATCAATTGAATGGTGTTTTCTATTTGTTATTAATGAATTACTAAATTACGAAAAATCAAGTTGCTAGTTTAGAACTTCATCGAATAATTTAAATATAAAATCTCAAGTGCATGTATTTTAAGGTTATTTTTATTTTTTGATGTTGTGGTTTAGAAAATTTGACAGGCAGAATAATCTTTTGCACTCTAGTGCCCAGATTTTGCAGACCAATCATTGTTACGTTTCGATAACAAGCGGTTTCAAAAATATAAAAAAAGGGAATCGGACAAGGATATCCCGAACTAAGAAAAGGCAGTGGATTAATTATGAAAAAGACTCTATTAGCACTAGCAGTTGCTGCAACAGCAACTACTGTGAATGCAGCTGAAGTATTCAAATCTGACGAAGGTTCTGTAGATTTCTACGGTCAGCTACGTCCAACTCTTCTATTCCTAGACAGCACAGACCACACTGCAGAGCTAAACACTAGCTCTTCTCGTATGGGTGTAAACGGTGTTTACGTTGTAAACGATAGCCTAAAAGTTCTAGGCGAAGTTGAAATCGGTGTAGCTCTAGGTGATAACTACGGCGCTGGTGCTGATTCAAGTGAGCGTACTGACGATACTGTATTCGTTCGTCGCCACATCTTCGGTTTCGACATGGGCGAAATGGGTACTATCCGCTTCGGTAAAGAAGGTACTTTCGCTGATGACGTTTACGGTGCGGATTACTCTTACTTCTTCGGTGGTACTGCTCTTCTTTACGGACACGAGTGGAACAACGACTCTCAAATTAAATACGCATTCGAAAACGACGCATTCTGGCTAAAAGCGGGTTACGCTCTAGGTGAGAAAGACAAGAACGAAGAAGTTCGTGAAGTATTCGTAGGTAAGTCTTTCGGTGACCTATCTATGCACGCTGGTATCCTTTCTTCTGTAAACAAGATTGCAGTAAACAACGTTGCTCACGATACTGAAAACCTATCTTTTGAAGTAACTGGTGAATACGCACTAGGTGAACACACTCTAGGTGCAACTTACTACTACAACGAAGATGAAAACAAAGTTTCAAACGAAACTGTTGACTCTCACGGTATCTCTCTAGCAGGTATGTTTGCAGTAGCTCCTAAGACAACTCTTTACTCTGGTTACGAGCTAGTAATGTCTTCTTCTGACCAAGCTGGTACTGTAGACGGTGATGATTCACGTTTCTACGCTGGTGTTGAGTACAAGTTCTCTAAATGGGCTCGCGTATTCGTTGAAGGCGCATACGTATTTGAAGAAACTTCAACTGACAACGTGAAGACAGACAGCAAAACTGACTTCGGTGTTGGTGCACGTTTCTACTGGTAATCAAAACCCAGTTTGATATTGTAAGACCCAGCTATATGCTGGGTCTTTTACTATTGGAGATAAGGATTTAATTTCTATGCAGTTATCATTAAAAGTGGCAATCACACTTTCTGTTCTAGCCAGTACAAACTTATATGCTGCAACGACCTTGGTGGTTCCTGAAGACGTAAAACTACTTGCGGTAAATATGGAGAAGCCAAAGTTGGAGGGTGGTTTGTTTTCGGATGAGAAAACAATAGAGATTCCTGACGGTACAAACCAAATTGTCTTCAAATACCAACCAGAATTTGAAATTGGCGATGATATCAAAGGGGTTTATGGCGACGCTATTATTGCTAAGTTCGATGTGAAGAATGAAGAACTAAAATTCGAACTGCCAGAATTCAAAACTTACCGCCAAGCGCAAACAAACATTTCCCCTCTAGAGTGGCAATTGCTTGATTCTAAAGGTCAGCCTATCGATCTTGTTGAAGACGTTCTTGAGTCCGATGGCGTTCAAATTGGTCGTAACTATGCTCAGGAAGCTCGCAACTATAATATTGCTGGTGGTGTAGCTGGAGTTGCTGTGACAGTTGTGACAGTAAACCAACACAGCCAAGCGGTTACTGGCGTCGAGCCTAAAGTAGTTGCTACAACTGACGCACAGTCATCAACAGCACAAGACAGCCAAATGGTAGATCTACTTAAGACGATGTACCAAAAAGCGACACCACAAGAAAAAGAAGCCTTTAAGAAGTGGGTTGCTCAACAATAATCGTTATTAGTGACGACAAAAACTAAAAAAGCAGGCCTAGACCTGCTTTTTATATTTTTTGAGGTGAGCATCTTTTGATGTTTAAAACGCGAGTTTGATTTCTTGCCACTCTCCCGGCTTTAAATCGTCAAGCACAATACCGCCCATCGAGTAGCGAACCAAACGCAGTGTTGGGAAGCCAATGTGTGCGGTCATGCGTCTTACCTGACGGTTTCTTCCCTCTATAATAGTGATTGCCAACCAAGTTGTTGGAATGTTAGCTCGAAAGCGAACTGGTGGGGTTCTATCCCAGATCTCTGGCTCTGGCATTACTTCGACTTTTGCAGGTAATGTCATGCCATCTTTCAACTCAACGCCTTTACGTAGCTTCTCTAAGTCTTCTTCAGTCGGAGCACCGTCAACCTGTACCCAATAAGTCTTCGGTGACTTTGATTGGGGCTGCGTTAACTTTGCCTGCAAGATGCCATCATTTGTTAGCACCATTAGACCTTCGCTGTCTCTATCTAATCGACCTGCTGCGTATACGTCTTTTACTGGGATGTAGTCAGCAAGCGTTTTACGGCCTTCGCCATCGGTAAATTGGCTTAACGTGTCATAAGGCTTATTAAAAATGATCACTTTACGATCTTCTGGTGCAATGCGAGGCTTAGTTGGCTTTGAAGAGCGAGTAGGGCGACTAGGTCGATTTTTCGCCTGGCCATTTGAATGATTTGGCTTACCGGAGCGTTTAAAATGGCTTGGTTTTGATTGGTTACTACGGCGACCTTTTTCATGACCCGTGCGAGATGACATGTTAACTACCTTGCAAAAATGTAAATGAACTGTGTTTGAAAGTTTTATGTTTTCTTCTAATCGGCTATCATTTGCGCGCCTAAAACTAACAAAAGCGCACAGAATAATAGACTATTTCGTGTTATTTGTTTAATGATATAGCCAAGTTGCTTTTAGTGCGGTGTTTTTGCAAAAGAACCACATGAAAGCAAACTTGGCACAAAGTGCACTCATGGATAGAGAGCCTAAGAGCTCCAAACTATAAAAAAGAGTGCAAACCGCATGTCGCGTTGGTGAGGAGGAATGCACTACTAACGTTAAGCAATGCGTAAATTCAACGAACTCAGTTGCTGAGTTGTTCAGCTTAGTTGAGTAAAAAATAGGGAAATTTCATGCCTACAGAAAAACCTACAATTATCTACACCATCACTGATGAAGCCCCGGCGTTAGCAACCTATTCATTACTACCAATCATTCAATCGTTTACTGCATCGTCTGGCATTAATGTAGATACACGTGATATTTCGTTAGCGGGTCGAATCATCGCTAACTTCCCAGAGCATTTAAAAGAAGAGCAGCGTATCGGTGACGCGCTAACAGAGTTAGGTGAATTGGCTAAGACGCCTGAAGCAAACATCATCAAGCTTCCTAATATTTCAGCGTCAATCCCGCAGCTAAAAGCAGCGATCAAAGAGCTACAAGCAAAAGGTTACGAGCTACCAAACTACCCTGAAGAGCCAAGCACTTACGAAGAAGAAGCGATCAAAGCGACTTACGACAAAATCAAAGGTAGTGCGGTTAACCCAGTTCTGCGTGAAGGTAACTCAGACCGTCGTGCACCACTTTCAGTGAAGAACTACGCGAAGAAAAACCCACACTCAATGGGCGCGTGGTCGGCAGATTCTCAATCTCATGTTTCAAGCATGGCCGACAATGATTTCTTCGGTAGTGAAAAATCGACAACCTTATCTGGTGCAACCGACGTTAAAATCGAATTTGCTGCTGCAGATGGTTCAGTGAAAGAGCTTAAAGCGGCATTCCCTCTACAAGATAAAGAAGTGATCGATTGTTCAGTAATGAACAAGAAGGCGCTAGTTGAGTTCTTCGAGCAAGAAATTGCAGAAGCAAAACAACAAGACGTACTGCTTTCTCTACATATGAAAGCGACTATGATGAAGGTATCGGACCCAGTTATCTTCGGTCACGCCGTTAAGGTTTACTACAAAGACGTATTTGCGAAATACGGTAAGCTGTTTGAAGAGCTAGGCGTTGACGTAAACAACGGTATCGGTGATGTATATGCGAAGATTGAAGCGCTACCTGCAGAACAAAAAGCAGAAATCGAAGCAGCTATTCTTGCGGTATACGAAACACAGCCAGCACTAGCTATGGTTGATTCAGATCGCGGTATTACTAACCTACATGTACCAAGTGACATCATCGTTGATGCTTCGATGCCGGCAATGCTACGTGCTTCTGGCCAAATGTGGGGACCTGATGGCAAGCAGAAAGATACCAAAGCAATGATCCCAGATCGCAGCTATGCAGGTATTTACCAAGCGGTTATCGACTTCTGTAAAGTACACGGTGCATTTGATCCAACAACAATGGGTAGTGTGCCAAACGTGGGTCTAATGGCTCAAAAAGCGGAAGAGTACGGTTCACACGACAAGACGTTCATCCTAGATAAAGCGGGTACTGTACGTGTTGTAGATGCTTCTGGTGCGGTGCTTCTAGAGCAAGCAGTAGAAGAAGGCGATATCTTCCGTATGTGTCAGGTGAAAGACGCGCCAATCCAAGATTGGGTGAAACTTGCGGTTACTCGTGCTCGTGCGACAGGCGCTCCAGCGGTGTTCTGGCTAGACGAAGCGCGTGCTCATGACGCAGAACTGATCAAGAAAGTTAACGCATACTTACCAGAGCATGATACTTCAGGCTTAGAGATTAAGATTCTTGCACCAATCGATGCATGTAAGTTCTCTCTAGAGCGTATTAAAGAAGGTCTAGATACCATTTCAGTAACTGGTAACGTACTTCGTGACTACCTAACTGACTTGTTCCCAATCCTAGAACTTGGTACTTCTGCGAAGATGCTATCTATTGTTCCACTCATGAACGGTGGCGGTCTATTTGAGACAGGTGCAGGTGGTTCAGCACCTAAACACGTTCAACAGGTAGAAAAAGAAAACCACCTACGTTGGGATTCTTTGGGTGAGTTCCTAGCACTAGCGGCATCGCTTGAGCACCTAAGCACTGTTGCTGGCAATGCAAAAGCACAAGTGCTTGCTGATGCACTTGACAAAGCAACGGGTGAGTTCTTAGACAACAACAAGTCGCCATCACGTAAAGTTGGTGAATTGGATAACCGCGGCAGTCACTACTACCTCGCATCTTACTGGGCAAAAGCGCTAGCAGAGCAAACGGTAGATGCTGACCTAGCGGCTGAGTTTGCACCAGTGGCAAAAGCATTGGCAGAGCAAGAAGAGGCGATCGTTTCTGAACTGAACTCTGCGCAAGGTGTGAAAGGGGAGCTAGGTGGTTACTACTCACTGGATGATGCGCTAGCGTCTACATTGATGCGCCCAAGTGCGACGTTGAACACCATTATTAACAAGTAATATATAGATGGTTCTCGCGCTACTTTAGTGGCGCGAATATAAAACCGATAAAAACAATAAACCCGCTCTTTGGCGGGTTTATTTTTCTCTTTATAAAAGCAGAACTGTGTAGTGCTTCTACAAGAGCAAATGTTTTGTCTTTCCGACAGCGCTCTAGTTATTTGGCTTGGCCTTCTACTGGCACGACGCTACTTGCGTGTGAACCTTTTGGACCTTTTTCAACCTCGTATGAGACTTGTTGGCCTGCTTTCAGTGTACGATAACCGTCCATTTGGATAGTTGAGTAGTGGGCGAAAATATCTCCTTCTTCTTCATCTGAACAGATAAACCCAAATCCTTTGGCATTGTTAAACCACTTTACTGTACCTGTAGCCATGCTTTTACATCCCTCATGCATTTTTTACTGATGTTGTTACTTCACCCAAGCTATACCTTTAACTTGGTCTCATTGTTAGCCGTTACTATTTTCGCTATTGCTAACACACGTCGAGTGAGCATATCCATATTCACCAGAATGTTAGAAAACCAACAAACCCAGAATGAGGATTTATGCATCAACACTTTCCACTGTAGTCAATGAATCTCGACAGTCAATAGTGAAAGTCAACAATCAGAAACATATTTGAAAACAAATCACTTTTGAGATTAACATTTTTGCAAACTGTTTCTGGCGCATGCGATGGCTTTTAGTCAAAAGGACTGCAAGGGTTTGATATCAAGGGAAGGGATACTAACCAAATTGCCTACATTAGAAGATTCTACTAAATGAATAAAAAGTGATGTTTTCGTGATATTTAGCTCTTTTTCCTCTGTAAGTGTGATCTTGGTGGGTTTGATGATTGTAATAACAAGGGGGAAACAGAGCGCATTTAAATTGATAGTTCTAACAGCAAAAAATCGGTTCTAAGTGATAAAAATCTTTTATTTGCGCGCCTGACAGAGGTGCATTAGTCTCTATGTAAGGAAGCAAAATTTATCTATCAAATTCGAATTAGGTGCCACATCTCACTACACCGCATGGCATGCTTATGGTAGATTGTTTTTATAGGTCGAAAACATCAACCCTTTGATACGATATCTTTGAATTGCCATGAGTAAAAATTTTGAATGGGTGACTCCAGACTCTGATCTTCTGGAGCGCGAAAGTACAAAAGTTCAGCCACCAAAGCTATACAACGTTGTACTCAACAATGATGACTATACACCTATGGATTTCGTCATAGAGGTGCTTGAGCGATTTTTTTCACATGATATTGATAAAGCAACGCAAATCATGCTCAAGATCCACTATGAAGGAAAGGCAATTTGTGGCACTTACAGTGCAGAAATTGCTGAAACAAAAGTAGCGCAAGTGACGATGTACTCAAGGGAAAATGAGCATCCGCTACTATGTACTATGGAGCAAGCGTAATAAGAAGACTTGCTCGAGCAACCAAAGTTGTTCTTTCGGGAGGTACTTATGCTAAATAAAGAACTAGAGTCAAGCCTTAACGGTGCATTCGCTCGTGCACGTGACAAACGCCACGAGTTCATGACTGTCGAACACCTCCTACTTGCATTGTTGGAAAATGATGCAGCTAAGGAAGCCCTTCTAGCCTGCAAAGCGGACCTTGATGCTTTGCGTAACGAACTCGATATATTTATCGACCAAACAACGCCGCTCATTCCTGAAAGCGATGAGACGCGCGAAACCCAGCCGACATTGAGTTTCCAGCGTGTATTACAACGCGCCGTCTTCCATGTTCAGTCGTCTGGTCGCAGTGAAGTGACTGGGGCAAATGTCCTTGTTGCGATTTTCAGCGAACAAGAATCTCACGCTGCTTACCTACTCAAGAAGAACGATATCTCTCGTTTGGACATCGTTAACTTTATCTCTCACGGCATTACTAAAGCCTCTGGCTCGAATGAAGACTCTTCTTCATCAGACTCTTTCGGCTCAGAAGCGCCAGAAGAAACCAATCCAGAAGAACGTTTGGAAAGCTTTGCAACCAATCTAAACCAAGTTGCGAAAGCGGGTAACATCGACCCACTTATCGGCCGAGACAAAGAACTAGAGCGTACAATTCAAGTACTTTGCCGTCGCCGTAAAAACAACCCATTGCTTGTGGGTGAAGCGGGCGTTGGTAAAACCGCCATCGCTGAGGGTCTAGCGTGGAGAATCGTTGAAGGTCAAGTACCAGAAGTGATTCAAAACAGCGTGATTTACTCACTGGATATTGGCTCACTACTCGCCGGTACCAAATATCGTGGTGACTTCGAGAAGCGTTTCAAATCGGTTCTTAAGCAGCTAGAGAAAGAAGAAGACGCAATCCTATTTATCGATGAGATCCACACTATCATCGGTGCGGGTGCGGCTTCTGGTGGTCAAGTCGATGCGGCAAACCTGATCAAGCCTCTACTAAGTAGCGGTAAGTTGCGCTGTATTGGTTCGACAACGTACCAAGAGTACAGCAACATCTTTGAGAAAGAGCGCGCTCTATCTCGCCGTTTCCAAAAAATTGATGTAGTAGAACCGTCTCTCGACGATACGACTAAGATTTTGATTGGTCTGAAACCTAAGTACGAAGCTCACCACGAAGTGCGTTACACCAATAAAGCGTTGCGTGCGGCAGTAGAGCTATCGGCGAAATACATCAATGAGCGTCACTTGCCAGATAAAGCAATCGACGTTATTGATGAAGCGGGTGCGCGTAGCCGCTTAGCACCAGCAAGTCGCCGTAAGAAAACCGTCGGTGTTGCAGACATCGAAGCGATGGTCGCTAAGATGGCACGTATTCCAGAGAAATCAGTGTCGTCTTCAGACAAAGACATTCTGAAGAACCTTGATGACAAGATGAAGATGCTGGTCTTCGGTCAAGACAATGCGATTGACGCGCTGTCAGAGGCAATCAAACTGTCTCGTGCTGGTCTAGGTGTAGATAACAAGCCTGTCGGTTCATTCTTGTTTGCTGGCCCTACAGGGGTAGGTAAAACAGAGGTGACTGTTCAGCTTTCGAAACTACTTGGCATTGAGCTTCTTCGTTTCGATATGTCTGAGTATGGTGAGCGTCACTCGGTGAGCCGTTTGATTGGTGCGCCTCCAGGTTATGTTGGTTACGATCAAGGTGGCTTACTAACCGACGCCGTGCTGAAACACCCGCACTCAGTGGTTCTGCTTGATGAAATTGAGAAAGCACACCCAGATATCTTTAACTTGCTACTACAGGTGATGGATAACGGTACGCTGACGGACAACAATGGACGCAAAGCCGACTTCCGTAACGTGATCCTTGTGATGACAACCAACGCAGGTGTTGCAGAGACTGAGAAGAAATCGATCGGTCTTATCCAACAAGATAATAGTCATGATGCGATGGCGGAAATCAAGAAGGTGTTCACACCAGAATTCCGTAACCGTCTAGACAATATCATTTGGTTCAACAGCCTAGATGAAGCGGTGATCCACCAAGTGGTTGATAAGTTCATCGTGGAACTACAAGTTCAACTAGACGCTCGTGGCGTATCAATGGAAGTATCACAAGATGCGCGTCATTGGTTAGCTCACAAAGGCTACGACAAAGCGATGGGTGCACGTCCTATGGGACGAGTTATTCAAGAGCAGCTTAAGAAACCTTTGGCGAATGAACTTCTGTTCGGCTCATTGGTGGACGGTGGTACTGTGAAAGTTACGCTAGTGAAAGACGAACTTAAGTTCGAATACCTAAGCGAGAAAGAAGCAGCACTTCACTAATTCTTTGTTGAAATCTACTTTAAAAGCGTGCGCCTAGGCGTGCGCTTTTTTGTGTCTGCAAGAATGGAACAAGTCTGTGGAGTGTATTGAAACTCGCAAAAGCAAGCTTGGTATTGAGAGCAAAAGACAGGCAATAAAAAACGAAGCCATAAGCTTCGTTTTTTATTGTATTCGAAAATCAGAGATTAACGAGCACGGAAGACGATGCGGCCTTTAGATAGGTCGTATGGAGTCATCTCTACAGTTACTTTATCACCAGTAAGAATACGGATGTAGTTCTTACGCATCTTGCCAGAGATGTGTGCAGTCACAACGTGACCGTTTTCAAGTTCAACGCGGAACATAGTGTTTGGTAGAGTGTCAAGCACAGTGCCTTGCATCTCAATTACGTCTTCTTTAGCCATTTAATCCTCTTTAGAAATTAGGCGGTATTAGCGCGCTTATTTTGCCGCTAAACAGTAATTATGTAAAGTTGGGGCGTATTCTACCCTTGCCAACGCTGATTTACTAGCCTTTGGTGTCGTTGAAAGCGAGTTTTGTAGTTCATCGCTGGACATTCATCGATCTGATAGCCCAAATATAGCCAATGTTTGCCGTTCTGTTGGCAATATTCAAGTTGGAAAAGAACCCCTAAGGTCCCAAGAGACAAAGGATAATCGGGATCAAAGAAGGTATAAAAAGCACTCGCACTGTTATCCATGATATCCGTAACCGCAACTGCGAGAAGTCGATCATTTTCATCATAGACATGCAGAAATCCGGTTGTTAACCATGTTGTTTGAGCAAATCGAGCGAACTCATCCTCACGAGGAGGGTACATGGTGCCATCTTTGTGCCGCGCAGTTATGTACCTGCTGTAAAGCTGGAACCAGTCTTTGTCTAGCTCAGGCTTGATCGTCCAACTCAGAGAACTGGCTTTATTCAACAGACGCTTTTGACTCTTGGATGGACTAAAGTCTGGCACCGCAATGCGGATTGGCTGACATGCATTGCACTGTTCACAATGAGGTTTATAGATGGTGTCGCCGCTGCGACGAAAACCATTCGCCATCAATACTTGATAGTTTTGTTCTGTATGCAAGCTGGCATCGAGTGCTACAGCCACGCGTTCTTCGCGCTCCGGCAAGTAACTGCATGGATGGTTGTTGGTCAAGCCGATACGGATGTGTTGGAGATCTGTGCTCATGATACCGCGTCCTGCAAAATCTGTGGTTCAAACGTGCCCAAATCGGTGTTCTTACCTCTTAAAGATAGTAGTTTTTGTACGAAGTCGTCACGCTCAAGTTCAAATGCACCAAGTGAAGCTAGGTGTGGGTTCATTACCTGGCAATCGATTAATTGACCGTGGTTTGACGCCAAATGGTCGCAGAGATACCACAATGCAATCTTAGATGCGTTGTCTTTAAGACTAAACATCGACTCACCACAAAAAAGTTGGCCAACACTGATGCCGTATAAACCGCCAACGAGTTGATCCTCGTGCCATACTTCTACTGAGTGGCAATGACCGTGTTTGGCGAGTTCAATATAGGATGTTTGCATATCCTCATTGAGCCAAGTTTCTTCTGCAGGACGAGTCGAAGAACATAATTGAATTACGCGTTCGGTTGCATTGTTTAGCGTTACTTTATACTGTTGTTTACGCTGAAACTTTTTTAGGCTTTTTGAAGGCTTAAATGATAAAGGATCAAAAACGGCTCTTGGTGAAGGACTCCACCAAAGAATGGGCTCACCAGGGCCATACCACGGAAAAATACCTTGGTGATAGCCGTTAAGAATGCGTTCAGGGTTGAGATCCCCACCAAAGGCCAGCAAACCGTTTGGGTCGCTCAGTGCTTCGTACGGCGATGGAAACGAATGCGAGTCATCAAGTTCAGTTAAATAGATTGTCATAAAGAAAACTTTACCAACATCAGAGCCTATAGGAGCTTATTATGAGCGGAGTAAGACTTAATATAAAACGATGGGCATGGATCATACTGTTTTTGCCATTTTTCGCCAATGCAGCCTATGAAAGAAATGTAGCAAAACCTGTAAATCAAGTGGTGTATGGCAAAGTCGACTCTGTGCGATACATTACGCAACAAGAGGTGAAACAGTCACAAAGTAATGGCTGGGAAACGCTCCTAGGGGCGACCATCGGAGGTTTAGTGGGTAACCAATTTGGTGGTGGTACAGGTAAAGAAGTTGCGACCGCAGTTGGGGCGCTAGCTGGTGCAGCCGTTGTGAGAAACCGTAGCAACTACGAATACACGGTTGAATACAAGCTTGTCGAACTCTTGGTCAAAGTCGATGGCAACAAACTTATTAACGTAATTCAAGACGTTGACAATAACATGCTGTTTAAGCGTGGAGACGATGTTCGCATTCTCTATTTTGATGACGGCGTTCGAGTGGATATCGCTTACTAAGCCAACGTTTGCACAGTAAAATCTAAGCTGACTAATTATTCAAAAATTAGCATGGATTTACTCTGGTTTTGTGATGGTTTTTTCGTTAGTCTGAATCCACGAAGAATTGTTTAGCTCTCAAAAAAACGTGAAGTGAGAGCACAAAGGATTATCAACTTTTAATGGAAAGCCTAACGTTACAACCCATCAATAAAATTCACGGGGAAGTGAACCTTCCTGGATCAAAAAGCGTTTCCAACCGAGCTCTATTGCTTGCTGCTTTAGCAAAAGGCACTACTCGTTTGACAAACCTTCTCGACAGCGATGACATTCGTCATATGTTGAACGCACTGACAAAGCTTGGCGTTCAATATCAATTATCGGAAGATAAAACCGAGTGTGTCGTTGAAGGTCTCGGTCGTCCATTTTCGGTCTCTGAGCCTGTAGAGCTATTTTTAGGTAATGCCGGCACTGCGATGCGTCCACTCGCTGCTGCACTGTGCTTAGGTGAAGGTGAATACGTATTGACTGGCGAACCTCGTATGAAAGAGCGTCCGATCGGTCACTTAGTGACAGCCCTTCAAGCGGCTGGTGCAGACGTTACTTGCCTAGAAAACGAAAACTACCCACCACTGAAAATCGTCGGTACTGGCCTTAAATCTGGTTCTGTATCGATTGATGGTTCGATTTCTAGCCAATTCTTAACGGCATTTTTAATGTCAGCGCCTTTGGCAGAGGGCGAAATTCGCATCAATATTGAAGGCGAGCTAGTTTCAAAGCCTTACATCGATATCACTCTGCATATCATGAAGCAGTTTGGTGTAGAAGTGGTCAATAACGACTATCAAGAGTTTGTTATTCCTGCTGGCCAGCATTACATTGCTCCGGGTGATTTTTTAGTCGAAGGTGATGCGTCTTCAGCTTCTTATTTCTTGGCGGCGGCGGCCATCAAAGGTGGTGAAGTGAAAGTCACAGGTATTGGTAAAAATAGTATTCAGGGTGATATCCAATTCGCTGATGCACTTGAGAAAATGGGTGCAGAAATCGAATGGGGCGATGACTACGTGATTTCACGTGTTGGTCAGCTGAAAGGTATCGACATGGATTACAACCATATTCCAGATGCGGCAATGACCATCGCAACGACAGCTCTGTTTGCAGAAGGCACAACAGCGATTCGTAATGTGTACAACTGGCGCGTGAAAGAGACTGACCGTCTGTCTGCAATGGCGACTGAGCTTCGTAAAGTCGGCGCAGAAGTGGAAGAGGGTGAGGATTACATCATCGTTAAGCCTGTACCACAGCTTACGCACGCTGCGATTGATACTTATGATGATCACCGTATGGCGATGTGTTTCTCTCTGGTGGCGTTAAGCGATACACCTGTGACGATTAACGATCCTAAGTGTACGTCCAAGACCTTCCCAGATTACTTTGATAAACTGAAAGCATTGAGCTGTTAATTCAGTTTATTGAAGCGAAAAAGCCAGAGTTGAGACTCTGGCTTTTTTATTGAATTTTGAAGCGCTTATTTGTTCAGCGTGAACTCTTTTGACAGGTGGTGCGCAAGGTACTTAAACATATTGAATACGGCTGTAGTATTGGTGGTCGGCAGACCTTTTTCATCTAAGAAGTACTCGCCTTTAAATACCAATACATCGTCTTTTTCTACTACGCTCGTTGCACGCATACCTTCGATGTAGTCATCGTGTTCTTGGATGATTTGGTTAGCGATCAAAAGAAGGTCGAACTCTTCAATGTGTTTTCTATCAGACATAACGTTCTCGTCATTCAATAAATCTTAAGTGGCAGCAGTATACCCACAAACATCATGGGTTTGCATACCTAAATCTCTGATTACGTGTTTTACCAGTATTGTTCCAAGAGGTTTTACTTCTTTATATAGAAGCAACACGGTAAGTGATTCTTATATGCAAATCGTCGCTATCTCAGCGTCGTAATCTAAGGTTAGGCTCTGATCGTGAAAGAAAAAATATTTTGTGATGAGAGACAAAATTTATTGAATTCGACTAGCGGGAGGAATCTTTGCCTGCTTAGTATATGCCGCTCAAGACCTTTTGCAGAACCCTGCCTCGTCAAATTAGAAAGGCGATGAATTGTCAACCAATCGGATCTGAATTTCAAAAAAGCAGTTGATCTTCTTTTCATCTCGCACAATAGTAAAAAAAGAAGCAATGAAATAGAACATTATGCGGGTAGCTTCCTTAGGGGGCAGTTACCCGCATTATTATGAAGGACGTTAGAGTCAGTTATGGGTAAATCGCTCGTTATAGTGGAGTCACCAGCCAAGGCTAAGACGATAAATAAATACCTTGGTAAAGACTTTATTGTTAAGTCTAGTGTTGGTCACGTGCGTGATCTGCCTACGGCCGGTCAAAGCACTGGTGAGAAAAAAGCCGCTGCCATTTCTACTAAAGGAATGAGCCCGGAAGAGAAAGCGCGTGTCAAAAAAGAAAAAGACCGCAAAGCGCTAATCAAAAAAATGGGGATTAACCCATATCATGACTGGGATGCGAATTACCAAATCCTTCCAGGCAAAGAAAAAGTTGTTAGTGAACTGCAAAAATTAGCCAAAGACGCTGATTTCGTTTATCTCGCAACCGATTTGGACCGCGAGGGAGAGGCTATCGCATGGCACCTTCGTGAGATCATCGGTGGCGATGAAGAGCGATACAAACGTGTAGTTTTCAACGAGATTACTAAGAATGCAATCCAACAAGCTTTCCAGACGCCTGGTGAGCTGAATATGGATGGTGTTAACGCACAGCAAGCACGTCGATTCATGGACCGCGTAGTAGGTTTCATGGTTTCTCCATTGCTATGGAAGAAAGTTGCACGTGGCTTGTCTGCGGGTCGTGTACAGTCAGTAGCGGTAAAACTATTGGTTGAGCGTGAGCGTGAAATCAACGCTTTCATTCCAGAAGAATTCTGGGACATCAACGCGAATACACACACCAAAGATAAGACGGCATTCAAACTGCTTGTTGCGCAAAAAGATGGCGTTGCGTTTAAGCCTGTCAACGAGACAGAGACCAAAGCAGCGCTTTCGGTACTGGAAAAAGCAAGCTACGAAGTTTGTAAGCGCGAAGACCGCCCAACGAAGAGTAAGCCGTCTGCTCCATACATTACCTCAACACTTCAGCAAGCGGCGAGTACTCGCCTAGGCTACGGTGTTAAGAAGACCATGATGCTGGCTCAGCGTCTGTATGAAGCGGGTTACATCACGTATATGCGTACTGACTCAACCAATTTGAGTGCAGAAGCGGTAGATGCAGTTCGTGGCTTCATCGGTTCAGAGTATGGCGATAAATACCTTCCTGCTAATCCGTTAAGATACGGTAGCAAAGAAGGCGCACAAGAAGCGCACGAAGCGATTCGTCCTTCCGATGTAGCGGTGAAAGCAGAAGACCTACAAGGTGTTGATACTGACGCTCACAAGCTCTACTCATTGATTTGGAATCAATTCGTCGCGTGTCAAATGACACCAGCAGAATACGATTCAACCACTATCAGCGTTAAAGCTGCGGAATACACGCTGAAAGCGAAAGGCCGTATCCTTAAGTTTGATGGTTGGACTCGCGTACAACGCCCAATGGGTAAAAACGAAGACACGATTCTTCCAGCAGTTCAGTTGGGCGATAAGCTAGACTTAGAATCGCTTGAGCCTAAGCAGCACTTTACTAAACCACCTGCACGCTTTACAGAGGCGGCACTGGTTAAAGAACTTGAGAAGCGTGGCATTGGCCGTCCTTCTACATACGCATCGATCATCTCTACGATCCAAGATCGTGGCTACGTGAAAGTAGACCAGCGCCGTTTCTACGCAGAGAAGATGGGTGAGATTGTTACTGACCGTCTAGATGACAGCTTTAACGATCTTATGAACTACGACTTCACGGCTCGTATGGAGCAGAAGCTTGACCAAATCGCCGAGGGTGACGTGATGTGGAAAGATGTCCTAGACAACTTCTTCACAGACTTTACGGGCGATCTTGAGAAAGCGGAACAAGACGAAAACGAAGGCGGCATGAAACTGAATCACATTGTGATGACAGATATTGAGTGTCCAACTTGTGGTCGTCCAATGGGTATTCGTACCGCGTCTACCGGTGTGTTCCTTGGCTGTTCTGGTTACGCATTGCCACCTAAAGAGCGTTGCAAGACAACCATCAACCTAGGTGACGAAGAAGGCATCATCAACGTTCTAGAAGAAGACGTGGAAACCGCGGCACTGCGTGCTAAGAAGCGTTGTCCTATCTGTGAAACGGCGATGGATGCGTACCTGATCGACGATAAACGCAAGATGCACGTTTGTGGTAACAACCCGAACTGTGAAGGCTACATCGTCGAGTATGGCGAGTTCAAAGTGAAAGGCTACGATGGCCCAGTTGTTGAGTGTGACAAGTGTGGCTCTGACATGGTTCTTAAGAACGGTCGCTTCGGTAAATACATGGATTGTACGAGTGAAACGTGTAAGAACACTCGTAAGATTCTGAAGAATGGCGAAGTTGCGCCACCGAAGGAAGACCCAGTTCACTTCCCTGAACTACCATGTGAAAACTCAGACGCTTACTTTGTTCTTCGTGACGGTGCTTCTGGCCTATTCATGGCGGCAAGTAACTTCCCTAAATCACGTGAGACGCGTGCGCCATTGGTTTCTGAACTGGCTCGATTTGAAGAGCGTCTTCCAGAGAAGTTCAAATACCTAACGACAGCACCAGCGGCGGATCCAGATGGTCGCCCTGCAGTGGTTCGTTTTAGCCGTAAGAGCAAAGAGAACTACGTGCGTACTGAAGATGATGGCAAACCAAGTGGTTGGACTGCGCTATTCATTGACGGTAAGTGGGAAATCACAGACAAGCGCAAGAAACCGAAAGCTTAAGTAATAAATTAGAACGAATAAGGCAGCGAATACGCTGCCTTATTTTTTGCTTGTTATTCTATAAAACATTCACATCATCAATTGTTTCCATTCAAATTTTCTCCATTCTGTTTTCATAGAACGGTCATAGTTTCATCGTATCCTGTCGCAAAACTGCGCTTGTGTAGTTAATCGGTTTGTAAATTGTTTTCACAATGTAATCGTTTGCGTCTCATAGTGTGACCAAGATACCGTATTGAGTAAGCAACATCTGTATACAACACGGAATGGCATATTTTAAATTGTAATTTAGTTCCAGTTCGATAACTTATTACACAAATAATGCAACTGTATGCGGTTATTTAGCACCAAAAATAAAAAACAACGAAGGTGCGTGCGTACGAGGATGTGCAATAGCTTTTTTAGTTCGCGCTGTGAGGGTTCAAAGAAACTTATCAGTGCGGATGCAATAATGTATTCGCTTGACTCCCCGAGTTCTGCTCATTTCAAGTGAATACCAGTTCCAAGCTATAACTATATATGGAGAACAACGAATGGCTGGTGTTTTGGGAATGATTCTTGCTGGCGGTGAAGGCTCTCGCTTGAGACCTTTAACGGAATCCCGCAGTAAACCTTCGGTCCCTTTCGGCGGAAGTTACCGACTTATTGATTTCGCTCTGAATAACTTTGTAAATGCGGATTTAATGCGTATTTACGTCCTCACTCAATTCAAATCTCAATCTCTATTCCATCACTTGAAAAAGGGTTGGAACATTAATGGCATTACAGACCGTTTTATCGACCCAATTCCTGCGCAAATGCGTACTGGCAAGCGTTGGTATGAAGGTACTGCCGATGCCATCTACCAAAATTTACGTTTTATGGAGTTGGCGGAGCCGGATCAAGTATGTATCTTTGGTTCAGACCATATCTACAAAATGGACATTAAACAGATGCTTGCTTTCCACCAAGAAAAAGAAGCATCTTTGACTGTTTCGGCACTGCGCATGCCGCTATCGGAAGCCTCTCAATTTGGTGTTATCGAAGTGGACAGTGAAGGTCGAATGATTGGCTTTGAAGAAAAGCCTGCAAACCCAAAATCAATTCCTGGTGATCCAGAGCATGCGCTTGTCTCTATGGGCAACTACATCTTTGAAGCTCAAACGCTGTTCTCAGAATTGATTGAAGACGCTGATAATGAAGCCTCTACCCACGACTTTGGTAAAGACATCATTCCTAAGATGTTCCCTCGTGGTGATGTGTTTGTCTATGACTTCAGCATGAACCGCATTACAGGTGAGAAAGAAGAAGTTTACTGGCGTGATGTAGGTACAATCGATGCGTACTGGCAAGCACATATGGATCTGCTTGAGAAAGACGCACCATTCTCTCTCTACAACCGCAAATGGCCACTGCATACTTACTACCCACCATTGCCACCTGCAACCTTTACTGACTCTGTAAATGGTCGAGTTCAGATCATCGACAGTCTAGTATGTAACGGCAGCTACGTACGTGGTTCTCGTATTGAAAAATCAGTACTTGGTTTCCGCAGTAACATTGCTTCAGCGTGTGACATCAGCCAGTGTATTTTGCTCGGTGATGTGAAGGTCGGGGAAGGTTGTGTTCTTCGTCGCGTGATTGTAGATAAAGACGCAGATATTGCGCCGGGTACGCAAATTGGTGTAAATCTACAAGAAGATAAAAAACACTACCATGTGTCAGATGATGGCATTGTCGTAATTCCAAAAGGAGCACGTGTTGGCTACTAACAATTTGTCTGTTCTGTTTGTAGCGTCTGAAGTCGAAGGACTGATCAAAAGTGGTGGCTTGGCTGATGTAGCCAAGGCACTGCCGGAAGCCCTTCAAAACCTTCAGCAAGATGTACGAATTTCTATTCCTGCCTACACTGGTATTGAACAGTTGTCAGAAGCGGAAACGGTTCTGGAAACAGAGCTAACAAGTTGGCCTCATACTGCTTACCGTGTCCTTAAGTTAACGCTTGGGGATAATCCGGTTTATTTGATTGATTGTCCTCCTTATTTCAATCGTCCGTCTATGTACGCGGAAAACAACCAAGCCTACACGGATAACGGCGAGCGTTTCGCGTTTTTCAGTGCGGCTTGCCTAGACATGCTGCCAAAGCTTGGCTTTCAGCCCGATATTGTTCATGCCAATGACTGGCACACAGGCTTAGTTCCCTTTCTGCTAAAACATCGTTACGGCCATGACGCTTTCTTTGCTAATACTCGCAGTGTTATTTCAATCCATAATGCGGTGTTCAAAGGCGTGTTTAGCTATGACGATGTTCAATGTCTGCCAGAATTCCATAGCCGAAATGTGCCAGATGCTGCAGTAAGTGCAACGCACATTACTATGCTGAAAGCAGGGGTAATGAACGCAGATAAAATCAATGCTGTTAGCCCAACTTATGCCGAAGAGTTGAAAACTGAGCTTGGAAGCCACGGCATGGCGTGGGAGTTTCAGCAACGTGCTAGTGATTTGGTAGGCATCCTTAATGGATGTGATTACAGTGCGTGGAATCCAGAAACCGATTCAAACTTGCCGCTTAGCTATAAAGCCAATCGTCAAAGTATGGTTCGTGGTAAGAACGCATGTAAAAAAGCAATGCAAGAAAAGTTGGGACTTGAAGCATCAGATTGCGCTATGTTTGGCATGGTGTGTCGTCTAACACAGCAAAAAGGTGTGCACTATCTATTGCCTGCGTTGGCAGACTTTCTAAAACACGATGTTCAGCTTGTTGTAGTTGGTACGGGCGATCCAATTCTCGCGGCGCAGTTACGAGATGTAGCGGCGCAATTTGCGGATAAGTTTGTCTTTGTTGAAGCGTACGATAACGAATTAGCACACTTGGTTGAGGCGGGATCGGATTTCTTCCTGATGCCTTCTGAATTCGAACCTTGTGGTTTGAACCAAATCTACAGCATGGCTTACGGTACTTTGCCAATCGTTCGTGGAGTAGGTGGCTTGAAAGACAGCGTGAATGACTACGATGTGGATCCAGCCGAAGCAACGGGGTTCGTTTTCTATGAACCAACGCCGCAAGGTCTATTACTGACAATGTTGAGAGCACTTCTGCTTTACGCACAAAATGTGACAGAAGTGAGACGTGTACAACTTCATGCTATGCAAAAAGACTTTTGTTGGCGAAAAGCGGCAGAAGAGTATTTGCAACTGTATAGAGCTGCGTTAAATTGACGCAAAATCTTTAAAAAGTGTAACGAAAGGCACCGAATGAGGTGCCTTTATTATCTTACCCTTATGGAGTGTGGTAGCATTTATCCATTCCCTTTCACAAAAAGTGTTTTTCGTACTGATACATGACTCAGCCACTTCTTTTCCACAAAACCTATTTGCACCCTACCAGTAATGAGTGGGTTGTTTTCGTACATGGTGCTGGTGGCAGTTCTTCGATCTGGTTTAAGCAAATCAAAGCGTATAAGCAGCATTTCAATTTGTTGCTCATCGATCTTCGAGGTCACGGAAAGTCCAATCAACTGTTGAAAGAGCTGATTACCAGTCGCTATACCTTTACCGCTGTTACTCAGGATATTTTAAAAGTGTTGGATCACCTTAAGATCCAATCAGCACATTTTGTCGGTATGTCCTTGGGTACTATTATTGTGCGTAACTTGGCAGAACTGGCTTCAGACCGTGTTCGCTCAATGGTGCTGGGTGGCGCAGTCACTCGTTTAAATACT
The DNA here is from genome assembly GCF_001557945.1 of Vibrio sp. CUB2. NCBI lineage: Bacteria > Pseudomonadati > Pseudomonadota > Gammaproteobacteria > Vibrionales > Vibrionaceae > Vibrio > Vibrio sp. CUB2. The sequence goes on from NZ_LNRB01000014.1 coordinate 106,282, forward strand.
CGCTCACAGATACTGGTGAAACTGGGGAACCTTGGTAAACACATTCTTCCTTACATGTGGTTGTACAAGTTGTTTGCTTATATCGTGATGCCGCAGAAAAACCAGCGAGAATCAAGACACTTGTTTATTCGCGAAGCCAAGAAGCTATGCCAAAAAGAATTTAAGCGTTGGTTTACTTTGGCGGCAGATGTGAACCCATTGATGAGATATTTCAAAGATCGTGAATTACCGATTCCGACGCTGTATTTGATGGGTGACCGAGACTATATGTTCATCAAGCCAGTGAAAGAAATGGTCGCGGTGCATAAGTTGAGCGTACTGAGAGAAATCCCCGATTGTGGCCATGTGTGTAATGTAGAAAGACCCGATGACTTTAACCAACATTCCATCGAGTTCATTAAGCAGCAGAGTCTAGCGGCTTAACGCATTTATTGAAGAGTTCAAAAGAGTAGGGGAGCCGTTATGGCTCCCCTATTTGATATCCACATTGCCAACACGCACCGAATTGCCCTTCGTTTTGTTCTGAACACTGTGGGCACTGCCAGTCTTGATAAGTCAATTCCGCTTGTTGACGATAATCTTCAACAATGGCAGATGCTTTTAGTTTCTGCTCCGGATGTAAAAGCCAAACATACGGGTCTGTATCATCGCTAAACGGCAACTCCCCCTTTAAGCCGAACATTCCCTCACCTCTTACTTCACAAGCTATCTGTTCGGTTTTGAGAAGCTCACAGACGATATGAGCTTCTGCAGGATTTTTAGCGATGTATATCTTCATTAAGCATTTCCGTTTTGAACTTGGGCTGGGCGAACTTTATTCATAACCCATTTTGCGATGATTGGGAACAAGCCAAGCAGAGCAAACGACGCTAATACGGTTGGTGACACAATTCCCGAAAGACTGTCGATAGTGGCGAGCTGTGTACCTGCATTTAGGTAGACGGCAGTGCCTGGCAACATACCGATTTGGCTAGTTAGGTAGAATCGCGCGACTGACATTGGTGTCAGACCCATCAGCAAGTTGATCAAGAAAAACGGAAAAACCGGAATTAAACGTAGAGAGAAGAGGTAAAAAGCACCGTCTTTTTCTACACCTTGGTTAATGGCATTTAACTTGTTCCCAAACTTGCTTTGCACCCATTCACGCAACAAGTATCGGCTGCTTAAAAACGCAATGGTTGCGCCGATTGTACTGGCAAAAGACACCAACAATAAACTGGTCCAAAAACCAAATAAGGCTGCACCCAGAAGCGTTACAACCGCAGCGCCAGGAATAGAAAAAGCGGTGATGGCAATGTAAGCGAAGAAATAGGTAGCGGCGGCAAACACGAAGTTTTGGTCAATGAAACTGTTTAACGCTTGTTGCTGTGCTTTTGCGTTTTCTAGCGTTAAATATTGACCGAAGTTGACACCTAAAAAGATGATGGTCGCGAGTAGGATCAGTCCTAAAATCAGTTTCTTATTCATATCAATGGCTCCGTTTGGCTTCTTAAATAATAAGACAGAATGGAGTAAGAAAAAATTTCAAAAAAAAACCGCAGTGTGAAAACTGCGGTTTTTACTCAATGTCATGCTGAAATGATTGCTCTACGAGAGAGCACTCATCAACTCTTCCCGGCGAGACTGAGGTACGACGCTCCAATGTGTACCGTTGATAGCGCCTTCAAGCGCCCACAACAATTCAAGGCTTACCGTAGAGGCATGCGTATCTTGGATTGCTTTATAAGCGTTTAGGGCACCTTCTTCTTCTAGTTGCTCGACAGAGTCAATGCCTGCTTTCTTCAACATACGTTCAGTTGCAAGGCGTAGATTAGGAAGGTCTTTCAATCGGTTAGGTTTGGTGCTCGCTTGTTGTTTTTTCTCTTGCTTAGCTGTCTCTAGAGATTGCTTTGCAACTTCAATCAAGCGATCGGTCGAATCCCATAGATCATCAGAAATAGCATAGTATTTCGTAACAACTGGGAAACCACGTTTCTTGTAGACGTACGGTTTTAGTCCTTGAGTCTCGAAGTCAGATGAAGTTTGTTGGTCAGCTCGTATATGAAGTTGATTGTTCACAACTAGTGCAAACATCGTTTCATCGGCGAAGAGCCCAAAGCCGCCAAACATTGAGCGCGACTTGATATTACCAAGTGCCTCAAACAGCTTCATTGAGTCTTTGAGTATCGGTTTATCCATGATGTGTTATCTCGGTGCAATTAATATTACGCCACCAAAAATCAGGTCCGAGAGATTAGCAAATGCATGCAGACACAATGTCATTAAAGGGTAAACTCACTTAATGCATATTTGCCATCGGTAACCCCGCTACCTTCCATCTAATAAGATGGTTCAGGCCGGAGGCTTTGCGTCCCACCCTTTCGAATGGTTTGCCCTGTGCGTGACTCTTTGAGAATACTTCGTATATTGAATTAACATCACGTTTCAAATATAAAAGTGTGATCTTGGTTCAGTTAATAGCGTCAAGTTGATGTGTTTTGTTTCATATTGCTGAGCATCTACTTGTCATACAAAAGCTTGATGTAGGAAATGGACTACACCTTAATTAAAACAGCAACTTATCGAAGTTTAAGGTTGTATTGTTAAGGTGAAATATTAGGGGAAAGTTATTTTTAGATATTAAAAAAGCGCCCATGAGAGCGCTTTATAAAATGAGTTCGCAGGTGAGGTTAGTTTAGTTTCTTAACCGTGTTGCGAACAACGATCTCTGGTTGCATCTCGAACACTCGTTTTTCGTGTTCTTTGTCTTTGATGCGCTCCAAAAGGATCTCAAATGCGTTTTTACCCACACGACGTTTTGGTTGGTGGATAGTCGTTAGCGGTGGAGAAAAGTATTCTGCAAGCTCAATGTTGTCGTAACCGATCACGGATACATCATCCGGTACTTTGATACCGTTTTGCTGCAAGCGGCTCATTAAGCCTAGCGCCATTGTGTCGTTAAAACAGAAGACAGCCGTTGGGCGTTTTTCCATTGCAGTGATGTTATCTGCCGCCAGTACAGCAGTATCACACTCAAAGTTACCTTCAAGAACCCAATCTTCGTTAACCGTTAGGTTTGCTTCCGCCATTGCTCGGCGGTAACCAGCGATACGCTCTTGGCACGCTGCTTTTTCAAAATGACCGCTCAAACATGCGATGTCAGTGTGACCGTTATCGATCAGGTATTTCGTCGCGATGTAGCCGCCTTCTTCCGAGTTATCGATGATCTTATCTGCCTGTGAGCTCTCAGGGCCCCAGTCCATCACAACTTTTGGAATGTCAGAATGGCGGTCTAGCATCTCTTTTAGCTCTTCCGTCAAATCAGAACACATTACTAGGATGCCATCTACGCGTTTCTCAGCTAGCATGCGGATGTAGTCACGTTGCTTCTCGTAGATACCGCCCGTGTTACAAAGAATTAGAGTGTAACCTTGACGGTAACAGTAACTCTCAACACCATCGATGACTTCAGAGAAGAATAGGTTGGTTGATTGAGTAACTAACATACCGATAGTACGAGTAGAGTTGCACTTCAAGCTACGAGCAACGGCGCTTGGCGCGTAATTTAGTTCATCAACCGCTTTCATTACTTTTTCTTGGGTTGCTTCTGCAACAAAGCGAGTTTTGTTAATTACGTGCGAAACCGTTGTGGTAGAAACGCCGGCTAAGCGAGCAACGTCTTTAATAGTGGCCATAAATGATGTCCTGTATCGAGCTACTGAATACCGTGAGTGAAGACAACCATACGCTTAGGGTCTTGCACAAACCGAGCAACTGCAAGAAAGGGCATTGCTGAGATATTTGGCAGTGGTTGTTCCGAATCGGTATAAAAAGATTTGTAGCAACATTTGTTGCTGAGACTCATATTCCCTTCTTTTATAAGTGAGGAATTAGTCAGCAATCATGTTAAGAAAACACAAAAACCGCTATATTTCAGCGGTTTACATATAAATCATATTTAATCGTTTGCGCTCACATTTTAGACTGATGTGGGCAGGCTGGCAATATTTTCAGCGGTTGTTTTGTGCCCTTGAGGTCACATTTTCACGGCTAAATTGGTTGGGTTTCTCTAAGCCAGATTAAAACTAAACGAATAAAATAGGGAGCCTAAATAGCAGGCTCCCTAAAATAGGCGGCAATTATTCACCAAGAAGGTAGGTGCTGTCCAGTTTACAAAATGCAATTAATAGTTGCGCAACGCTAACATAGAAGCCAAATTCGTCGAACTGCTTACATTTAGCGGCAAACTGAGGTAGCCAAGTCAAAAGATGCTGTTGGATGAAATCGTTCTGCTTTTCGAACGCTTCTTCCATATGCTTTTCTTGCTCTAGTTCGTTAGAGCGAATAATCATATTACCCAAGAAATCCAACTCTACCGCTAGGTGGTCAGCTGGCTCTTTCAGGTTTTCATCAACTTGCACGCCAAACTCTGCCATCAGTTTTTCCATCTCTTCTGCTGGCTTGTCGTTTAGCAGACCAGATTGGCCGATGTACATAGAGGCATAAGGCAGCGCACCGTGCTTTTCTGTCTTAAGGAAAAGCTCACAAAAGTCTGCAGCCAACTCAAGTTGCGCGTCTTCACGATCTTGTAGGCGGTTAAGTGCATCAACAAGGGTATCCACAGCTGGTTTTAATGACTCATTTTCACCAAGGCCAGCCAAAAAGCTTCGAATTTCAACACTGTGGTAGCTTTCTAGTTCTTTCTCTGTCAGTTCTTTTGCGAACAGGCTAGAAAACCACCAATAGATTTCTGCGCGTTTCTCGTTAAAAGCTTTCACTTCTTGCATTTTTTTGCTCCTAAATGGTTATCCCCTAAGTGTAAACAATTAAGATGAATAGCAGTAACTATAATTGTTATCCATTATGGGAAAATATGCGCGTTTATGAATGGCTGTAAATAAGCTTGCTTTGAATCAATAAAAACGCAAAATCTTGCTTTTTAATGTATCTATGACTAGAAATGTTACTAGTTATGAATAGAATACGTCTTGGAAAATAAAAAAGACAGAAAGTGGTGTAAATGAGCTATCACGTATTAGTCGTAGAAGATGATGTAGTAACTCGTAGTAAGCTTGCGGGCTATTTCCAAAATGAAGGCTACAAAGTTAGTGAGGCAGAGAGCGGGGCAGAAATGCGCGAAGTGCTTCAAAGTGGCGATGTAGACCTGATCATGTTGGATATTAATTTGCCTGGCGAAGATGGCCTTATGCTTACGCGTGAATTACGCAGCCAATCAGATATCGGCATCATATTAGTGACAGGACGCACGGATAGCATTGACAAAATCGTTGGCCTAGAAATGGGCGCAGACGATTATGTGACAAAGCCTTTTGAACTAAGGGAATTATTGGTTCGCGTTAAGAACTTGCTGTGGCGCATTTCGGCGGCACGTAGCGGTTCGCAAAAAACAGCGAACGACACTAATGAAGAACACATTGTGCGCTTCGGTGAGTGGACGTTTGACATTCAACGTCGTGCTCTGAGCCGTAACGGTGAGCCAGTGAAACTAACCAAAGCGGAATATGAGCTATTGGTGGCACTGTCTTCGTACCCAAATCAGGTACTTAGCCGCGAGCGTATTTTGAATATGATCAGCCACCGAGTGGATGCGCCAAACGATCGTACAATCGACGTACTGATTCGACGCATGCGCGCTAAGATGGAGTTTGATCCAAAGAACCCACAAATCTTTGTGACCGTTCACGGTGAAGGCTACATGTTTGCAGGCGACTAAATCATCGCAATAAAGAAAAAGGAGAGCATAGGCTCTCCTTTTTTGTGTCTATGATTTCAGTTAAGACAATCTAACGATAAGCTTTATCAGCGACAACGTTCTTGCTAGGCAGCAATTAAGGTTGTGCGACTTCAGGCTCTTCTATCTCAACCATTGGCGTTTGTCCTACGTTGTCACGCAGTTTCTGCCATAACCCACCAAGATACTCATGCCAGTACAGTTCCGTTTGCTCTAAGTAACGAGCTTTCGGTGCGTACTTTTGCCATGGCTGCTCGATGTCATCAATCGCCATAAAGTTCGTTGGTGCAGGGATGGGTTTAATACCCGCTGCGTTGAACTCATACAAAGCACGCTTCATGTGGCTCGCCGAAGTCACGAGCACGATATCTTTTTGTTTAACAAACGCGGCTGCTTGGCGAGCTTCTTCCCACGTATCTTTAGCGTCTTCCAATAAAATAATATCGGATTTAGCAACGCCAAGAGAAAGCGCGACGTTTGCCATCATACGAGCATGGCTAATTTCAGAACCACCTGCATAACCAGACAGGATTAACTTCGCACCTGGGTACATGCGCAAAATACGAATGCCTTCGGTGAGTCGCATCAGTGCTGTGCGACTTAATTGAGAAGTCGGTGGGATCTCATCGTCCACCACATGGCCATTACCAAGAACCATGACATAGTCAACGGTACCAGAAACGGGTAAAAACGCTTTGTACTCGCGCTCTAGCGGCATCAGTAGCTTAGTTGAAACAGGTTGGAAGGCAACGAGAAAAATGCCGACAAAAGAGAATAGAACAACAAAGCAGCCAGTTTTACGTTTGGTGGTAAAACTAATGAGAGCAAGACCTAACAAGCCTATGATTAGCAATGCCGGAAGAGGCATTAACAAGGCTGACATAACTTTTTTCAGCTCAAACATACATAAATAGTCCGAAAAAACATCAATTGATAATAAAAATGAGGATAACCCTCTTTATTCCTGCTTTCCTTGTGACAGAATAGCGGCACAATCCGTTATGATAACTCAGCAGAAGTGACAGAAGACCGCAATTTCGACGATATCGCCCACAAATTTGCAAAAAATATTTACGGCTCCGATAAAGGGGAGATCCGACAAATCATTGTGTGGGAAGATTTTCTACAGATTCTAAGTGAATTAGACGCCGACCATCAAGCCCTGCAAGTCCTTGATGCGGGTGGTGGGTTAGCACAATTGTCGCAAAAGCTTGCTAAGCTCGGACATCATGTCGCTTTATGTGATCTATCTTCGGAAATGCTGCAACTAGCAAAGCAGGATATTGAAAAAAACGGTTTGCTTGAGCAGTATCGCCTGATTCATTCACCTGTCCAATCCATTGGTGACCATATGGAAACGCAGGTGGACCTTGTCATGTTTCATGCCGTCATGGAGTGGTTGGTCGACCCGAAAACCGCACTCGAGACCGTTTTGGAACAGGTCAAGCCGGGGGGCATTGCTTCGGTTATGTTCTATAACCACCACGGCTTAGTCTATAAAAATGTGGTTTGTGGCAACATTCCTCATATTTTAGACGGCATGCCTCACCGGAAAAGATTTAAACTACAGCCACAGAAAGGCCTAAAACCCGAAGAGGTCTATCAATGGATAGAAGATTCTGGTTTTAGTATTTGTGGCAAATCTGGTATTCGTTCCTTCAGTGATTACATAGGCAATATGCAATACATGGGCGATTACGAGTTTGAAGATGTGTTGGCGCTAGAAAAACAACTTTGTCGACAAGAGCCATACCTCTCATTAGGCCGCTACATACACGTGTGGGCTAAGAAGAACGATAAACAGGAATAACGATGAGTGAGATGACTCTCAATGCTGCAGAGCAACCAATCGATGAGTTGGTTGGCTGGGTTAAGCAGCACGATTTCTCGTTGAACCTGACCACTGAGCGATTGGCATTTTTGATTGCCATCGCTGTACTAAGTAATGAAAGGTTCGATGAAGAATTGGGTGAAGGTGAATTGCACGACGCATTTGCCATCGTCACTCGACTTTTTGATGAGACCGGCGAAGCTTCGGCTTTCCGTGCGAACAATGCCATCAACGAGATGGTTAAGCAGCGTCTTATGAGCCGTTTTGTCAGTGAGATTACTGACGGAGCGAGCATTTACCGCTTGTCGCCATTAGCGATAGGAATTACCGACTACTACGTGCGTCATCGCGAGTTCTCGAAACTGCGTCTTTCTATCCAGCTATCGATGGTGGCGGATGAAATGGCAAAAGCGATTGAAGCGGCACAAAAGGGTGGCACTCCGGGCCACTGGAAGAAAAACGTTTACGGAATTTTGAAATATTCTGTAGGCGAGATCTTCGATCAAATCGACCTTAATCAACGTGTGATGGATGAGCAGCAACAGTCTGTTAAACAACAGATTGCTGATCTGCTTAACAAAGACTGGCGTGAAGCGATCAACAACTGTGAAGCGCTCCTGTCAGAGACGTCGAGCACGTTGCGTGAACTTCAAGATACGCTGCAAGCTGCCAGTGATGAACTGCAAACTCAGATCCTAGATATTCAAGAAATTGTTTATGGCGATCCTGAGCTGGAGTTCATCGAAGAAGCCTTGTTTGGTCTGCAAATGAAGCTAGACCGAATCACAAGCTGGGGCCAGCAAGCGATCGACCTTTGGATTGGTTACGACCGACACGTACACAAGTTTATCCGTACTGCCATTGATATGGATAAGAACCGTGCGTTTAGCTCGCGTCTGCGTCAATCCGTCAAAGATTACTTCGATGCGCCTTGGTATCTGACTTATGCAGATGCGGAAAGGCTTTCTGACCTTCGTGATGAAGCCTTGGTACTGCGTGATGACGAGGTAACGGGTCAAGTTCCGATGGAAGTAGAATACGAAGAGTTTCAACAAGTCAATGATGAGTTGGCAGAGCGAATTGGTGACATGCTGAAAGCGCATAAAGATCAAGGCACACCAATCGACTTGAGCGTGGTTCTGCGAGATTACCTTGCACAACATCCATACACTCATCACTTTGATTTAGCTCGCATTGTCGTTGATCAGGCGGTACGTCTGGGTTACTCAGAATCCGACTACCAAGCTGTTCAGCCAGACTGGAAAGCAATCAACGAATTTGGGGCAAAGGTACAAGCGAATGTCATCGACCGATACTAATGAATACATGTCAGAGAATCTGGCAAAAGCAATTTCTAACCCTCTGTTCCCAGCGCTTGACAGCATGCTTCGAGCAGGGCGTCATATCTCAAGTGAAGATCTAGACAACCACGCATTGTTGTCGGATTTTGAACTTGAGCTTTCTTCTTTCTACCAACGCTACAACACCGAATTGGTGAAAGCGCCAGAAGGTTTCTTCTACCTTCGTCCACGTTCAACATCTCTGATTGGCCGCAGTGTCCTTTCTGAACTGGATATGCTGGTGGGTAAGGTACTGTGTTTCCTTTACCTAAGCCCAGAGCGTCTTGCGCACGAAGGCATCTTCACTAACCAAGAGCTGTACGACGAACTGCTTGCTCTAGCAGATGAAAACAAGCTGATGAAGCTAGTGACGAACCGTGCTACCGGTTCTGACCTTGATAAAGAAAAGCTGTTTGAAAAAGTACGTACGTCACTTCGTCGTCTGCGTCGCCTAGGCATGATCATCAACATCGGTGAAACTGGTAAATTCAGCATCAGTGAAGCAGTATTCCGCTTTGGTGCCGATGTACGTATTGGCGATGACATGCGTGAAGCGCAACTGCGTCTGATCCGCGATGGTGAAGCGGTAGTGCACACCAAAGAGCCAAGCCAAGGCAGCCTATTGTCTGAAGAAGATCAAGACGACCAAGCCCAAGAAGAAACAACAGAAGAGGGTGAAGCATGAGCATGATTGAACGCGGTAAATACCAATCGCTGACCATGGTCAACTGGAACGGCTTCTTTGCCCGTACATTTGACATCGATGGTCTGGTCACCACGCTATCAGGTGGTAACGGTGCAGGTAAATCAACCACAATGGCGGCGTTCATCACCGCATTGATTCCTGACCAAACGCTACTGCACTTCCGTAACACCACAGAAGCAGGCAGCAGCCAATCGTCTCGCGACAAAGGTTTGTACGGTAAGCTACAGCCGGGCGCATGTTATGCGGCGCTAGACGTGGTGAACTCACGTAACCAACGCCTATTGTTCGCAGTAAAACTGCAGCAAGTTGCGGGTCGTGATAAGAAAGTAGACATCAAACCGTTTGTTATCCAAGGTCTTCCAAGCCATGTGAAACCGACGGATATCTTGATTGAAAGCGTATCAGCGACTCAAGCTCGTGTACGTCAAATCAACGAAGTAAAAGAATCGATCGCAGAATTTGAAGGCGTTCAATTTAAAGCCTTCTCTTCTATCGTGGATTACCACGCGCAAATGTTTGAATTCGGTGTGATTCCGAAGAAACTGCGTAACTCTGGTGACCGCTCTAAATTCTACCGCCTGATCGAAGCATCGCTTTACGGTGGTATCTCAAGTGCAATTACACGCTCGCTACGTGATTACCTTCTGCCACAAAATGGCGGCGTGAAGAAAGCGTTCCAAGATATGGAATCGGCGCTGCGTGAAAACCGCATGACGCTAGAAGCGATCAAAACCACGCAGGCAGACCGTGACTTGTTCAAACACTTGATCACAGAGTCGACTAACTACGTGGCCGCGGACTACATGCGTCACGCGAACGATCGTCGTAACAAGCTGGATAAAACGCTGTCATTACGTTCAGAGTTGTTCGGTTCTCGTGAAACTCTTGTTGAGCAAAACAACCTGCTTAACCGTGTTCAAGAAGAGCTGGAACTGCTGATCGATTCGGAATCGGCTTTAGAGCAAGATTACCAAGCGGCTTCGGATCATTTGCAACTGGTGCAAAACGCACTGCGCCAGCAAGAGAAGATTGAACGCTACCAAGAAGATCTTGAAGAGCTGAGTGAGCGTCTTGAAGAACAGATGATGGTAGTGGAAGAAGCGCAAGAACGCGTGATGATGGTGGAAGAGCAAGCGACCGTTGCGGAAGAAGAGGTGGACAGCCTTAAGACGCAGCTGGCGGACTACCAACAAGCACTCGACGTTCAACAAACTCGTGCACTTCAATACCAACAAGCAGTTCAAGCGCTGGAGAAAGCGAAACAGCTACTTGGCGATGACAGCCTAACGGCAGAATCGGCACAAGCCCTTGTCTCTGAGCTTAAGAGCAAAGAATCAGAAAGCACCAACGCGTTGCTATCGGTTAAGCACAAACTGGACATGTCTTCTGCAGCAGCAGAGCAGTTCGAAACGGCACTTAAACTGGTACAAAGTATCGTTGGTCAAGTTGAGCGTAAAGACGCGTCTGAACATGCGAAAACCGCAATTGCGAAAGCGCGTGAATCTCAGCAAGTTGCGCAAAACGAACAGCAATGGCGTGCTCAGCACCGTGACCTTGAACGTAGCCTTAACCAGCAACGTCAAGCGCGCGAGCTAGTCAACGAATACCAGAAGCAGTTCCATGTTGAACTGACTGACGAAATCACGTTTGAACAAGAGCGTGAGCGTCACGCGATGCAAATCGACTCGCTAGAAATGACGCAGGAAGACGTGCGTGAGCAACGCAGCGAACAGCGTCGTCTAGAGCAAGATGCAGCAGCGGAAATCAACAAGCTAGAAGCCATTGCTCCAACATGGATTGCGGCGAACGATGCGCTAGAAAAACTGCGTGAGCAAAGTGGCGCTGAGCTAGAAGATAGCCAGTCAGTCATGAGCCAAATGCAAGTGGTGCTTGAGCAAGAGAAGACTCTTTCTCTGGCGAAAGACAAACTAGCAGAGCGTCGCAGCCAACTTGACACTGAGATTGAACGTCTTGCTTCTCCTGGTGGTTCAAACGACCCTCGCCTGAAAGGTTTGGCTGATACACTGGGCGGCGTATTGCTGTCTGAGATCTACGATGACATCACAATTGATGACGCGCCTTACTTCAGTGCGATGTACGGCCCGGCTCGTCACGCTATCGTTGTATCTGACCTATCTGGTATCGAAGAGAAACTGGTAGAGCTAGACGACTGTCCAGAAGACTTGTACATCATTGAAGGTGACATTGATGCCTTTGATGACAGCTCATTCGACGCGGAAGAGCTAGAAGGCGCGGTTTGCGTTCGTATGAACGATCGCCAAATGCGTTACTCTCGTTTGCCTGAAATCCCACTGTTTGGTCGTGCGGCACGTGAGCAGCGTCTAGAGCTACTACGTAACGAACGTGAAGAAGTAGTTGAGAAGCACGCGAAAGCGGCATTCGATTCGCAAAAAATGCAGCGTCTGTACCAAGCGTTCAACCAGTTTGTGGCAAGCCACATTCAAGTAGCATTCGAAGCTGACCCAGAGCAAGCGCTGGCAACCATTCGCGACAAGCGTAACCAAATCGCTCGTGTACTGGCTGATCTGGATGCGAAAGAGCAGCAGCAACGTTCTCAGCTTCAAACCAGCAAGCAAGCGTTGTCTTCTCTAGACAAGCTAGCACCAAACATGGCGTTGATTGAAGATGAATCGCTGCAAGCGCGCTTTGACGAGTTGGAAGAGAAAATCGCCCAGCTTTCAGAAGCAAAAGCTTTCTTAAATAACCATGCGAAAGCAGTGGCGGAACTGGAAAAAGTCGCAGTTGCCCTAGATGCTGACCCAGAGCAATTCGACGCCCTAGAAGCAGAATACAAAGCGGCAGACGAACAGCTACAAGATCTTAAGAAGCAAATCTTTGCACTCTCAGATCTCGTTGAGCGTCGCCACTACTTCGCTTACTCAGATTCAGTAGACCTACTGAACAAGAGCAGCGAACTGAGCGAGCAGCTAAAAGCAAAACTGGTTCAAGCTGAACAAATGCGTACACGCTCTCGTGAAGAGTTGAAACAGTCGCAAGGCCAAATGAACCAATACAACCAAGTATTGGCATCATTGAAGAGCTCACACCAAGCGAAACTGGAAACGGTTCAAGAGTTCAAACAAGAACTTCAAGAGTTTGGCGTGAACGCGGACGAAGGTGCTGAAGAACGTGCAATGCGTCGTCGTGATGAATTGCATGAGCGTCTACACACGTCTCGTAGCCGTAAGAGCGAATACGAGCGCACGATCACCTCTACTGAACTAGAGATGAAAGGCTTGGCGAAACGTCTGAAGAAAGTTCAGAAAGAATACGTTGAGCTACGTACGTTCGTGGTTGCAGCGAAAGCTGGCTGGTGTTCAGTACTTCGTCTGGCGCGAGAGAACGATGTTGAGCGTCGTCTACACAAGCGCGAACTGGCTTACATGTCAGCGGATGAACTGCGTTCAATGTCTGATAAATCATTGGGTGCGCTGCGTCTAGCGGTTGCGAACAATGACGACTTGCGTGATGCGCTGCGTCTATCAGAAGACAACGCACGTCCAGAGCGCAAAGTTCTGTTCTACATTGCTGTATACCAACACCTTCGTGAGCGCATTCGTCAGGATATCATCCGTACTGATGATCCAGTTGAAGCGATCGAAGAAATGGAAGTGGAGCTAGCGCGTCTAACGGAAGAGCTAACGCAACGTGAAAACCGCCTAGCGATCAGCTCTGAGTCGGTAGCGAGCATCATCAAGAAGACGATTCAGCGTGAGCAAAACCGTATTCGTATGCTGAACCAAGGCCTGTCGAACATTTCGTTCGGTCAGGTGAAGGGCGTACGTCTAAACGTGAAGATCCGCGAAAGTCACGAAGTGCTACTGAACGGTCTAGCGACACAACAAGAGCAGCATAAAGATCTGTTTGAATCGACTCGCTTTACCTTCTCTGAAGCAATGGCGAAGCTGTTCCAACGTGTGAACCCGCATATCGATATGGGTCAACGTTCTCCTCAGGTTCTGGGTGAAGAGCTACTGGATTACCGTAACTACCTAGAGCTAAGTGTAGAAGTGAACCGTGGTACAGATGGTTGGCTACAGGCTGAGTCTGGCGCGCTATCAACAGGTGAAGCGATCGGTACCGGTCAGTCAATCCTTCTGATGGTTGTTCAAAGCTGGGAAGAAGAGTCTCGTCGTCTACGCAGCAAAGACATTGTGCCTTGTCGTCTGCTCTTCTTGGATGAAGCAGCGCGTCTGGATGCGAAATCGATCGCGACATTGTTCGAATTGTGTGACCGTCTGGATATGCAGCTGCTTATCGCTGCACCAGAAAACATCAGCCCAGAGAAAGGTACGACCTACAAACTGGTGCGTAAGGTGTTTAAAGACCACGAACACGTACACGTAGTGGGTCTGCGCGGTTTTGGTCAAACGGATAAGCCTAAGACCGAAGCGCAAGAGATGATTGAAGAGTTTGAATCGTAAACTTCGAATCTAGCAAAACGCCCGCAATGAACGCGGGCGTTTTTGTATCTGTTGTATCAAAGCTCAAGTCGTAAGATTGGCTTCTTGACGATATTGTTTTGGTGAGTTGCCGCTCCATTTACGAAAAGCATGACGGAAGTTCGCACTGTCTGAGAAACCAATGCGTTCCGAAATCTCCTCGACGCTCATTTGTGTTGACGCAAGGTAATGACGAGCCAAGTGGAAACGAACATGATCAAGGATTTGCTGATAGCTGGTTTCTTCCGATTTGAGATGACGTCGCAATGTTCTTGAAGACATACCTAGCTCAGCAGATAGGGCTTCTATCGAAGGGTAGCTGCCTGGTCTTTCGACGAACATCTGGGTGATCTTTTCTTTCAAACTGGCATTGCCACTCACTTTTGCCAGCATTTCATCGCATGACTTTAAGCACATCTGCAATGTCATTGTATTAGCTGCGGGCAACGGCTCAAACAAGCTGGTGGCATCGAACTGCCATTCTAATTGATTACTGTTGAACTCAATTTTGCAGTGGAATACTTGCTCATACAGCTCGCTATATTCAGGTTCTGGATAAGGGAAACGTATAACAGTTGAAGGGAAGGGCTTCTGCATGACTTCTTCACAAAGATTCTGAATCGCCGCAAACCAGTATTCACAACAAAATGGTAAGAGCGATTGTAGGTCTATCAGTTGTTCTGCGCGAAAGTAACCAGAATTATCTTCCACCCACATTTTCTTCTTTAGTACAGGGCCTGCAAGTCTCAGGTACTTAAAACCCATCATTAGAGCGTCGAGTAGGGTATTGCTACTGAACACCGCATAACCTAGCACCCCAAAGTCACTGAACCTTGCTTGTTGTCCGACTTTTAACCCGAGTCCGGGCTCGTCTGACTGAGCCAAAGCATTGCTAAATACCGCCAGTTTTTGCGCGAGGGTAATGTGGGTATCGGGAGCATAAAGCTGAGGCGCATCGATGCCACTGCCCGCGAGTAAGGCCTCAATACTCACTCTCGGCTCTAGATAGCGATTGAGTAACTGCAAATCCAAAACACCACAAGCTTGGGTATCTGGCTCATAAACAGCGGTGTATTCCATGCGTTTCCCCTCTACATTCGGATCAATCCTAGCGGGTATTGGGATGCTATTCAGTCATGCTTGTCGCAAAGCTGTCCGAATATCACCGTTTATTGTCTTTTTGTAACCTGTTCGACATGTTATCAAAATGTTGTAATTGAATAAATTGCACAGTTGGAGAGAAACATGAATGTACTGGCAAAGCAAGATAAGGAAGTGCTAAGCGATCAAGGAATGATAGCGACGAATGACCCAACAGTAAGTGAACTCGAAAAGTGGTTCGATGAATTGAAATCGGCATATCAAGCTGAGCCTTTATCGAGTTATGCCGTGAGAAAGCATCGTTTATTAGCCTTAAAAAAGCAGCTTTCCCGATATCAAGATGTACTAGCAGAGGCCATGAGCCAAGACTTTGGGGGGAGAAGCCATACCGAATCTATCATGGCAGATGTATTGGCTCCGATTCTAGATATCAACCATGTAGTTAAACACCTAAAAGGTTGGATGAAACCAAGCCGTCGACCTACTGAATGGTTGTTCAAAGGCAATAAGCTGGAAGTGCGTTATCAACCTAAAGGGGTGGTAGGCATCATTTGTCCTTGGAACTTCCCGTTGTATCTTTCTATTGGCCCGATGATCACCGCGCTAGCCGCGGGCAACCGCTGCATGATCAAGATGCCCCCAAATTGTCCAGAAACCACCCGTCAACTGCGTCGCATGCTCGGAGAAATTTACCCAGAGAATTTAGTGCGTATTGTCGAAGGTAATCATCCAGAGTCGATGGAAATCTCTCATCTACCTTTTGATCATTTGGTGTTCACCGGATCGCCAGCAAGTGGAAAGATCATCATGGCAAATGCGGCAGCGAACCTTACGCCTGTGACCCTCGAATTAGGGGGAAAATCCCCTGTGGTGGTATTTGACGATTACGATGTCACCAAAGCAGCAGAACGTATTGCTCATGGTAAGGGCTTTAACTCTGGCCAAATCTGTATCGCGCCCGATTACGCCTTTGTACCAGAAGGTAAGCAAGAGGCTTTTGTAGAGGCGTTAAAGCTTGCTCATCAAACTATGTATGGCGAAATCAAAGGCAATCACGATTACACCGCACTGGTGGATGAGGCACAGCACAAACGCTTCCATGATTTACTCAATGATGCACGAGAGAAAGGGGCAACCATTACCCAGTGCCTTGATTATGGCGAGGGGCGAAAAACACCGTTGTACATCGCTACCAACCTGAAATCCGAAATGCGTATCTGCCAAGAAGAGATCTTTGGGCCTCTTTTACCAGTGCATACCTATCGTTCAATCGACGAAGTGATTCAGTACATCGTTAACAGACCTCGACCACTGGCTTGCTACCTGTTTAGCAACAACTCAGAACAACGTGAAACCTTGCTTACTCAAACCCACAGCGGTGGGGTCACCATTAACGACTGGGGATGGCATGTGCTCAATCATTCGGTGCCTTTTGGCGGTGTGGGTAATTCCGGTATAGGTAATTACCACGGCGAAGAAGGTTTCCGTGAACTCAGCCATGCACGCACGGTACTGAAGATGCGCGATTGGTTCCCAATTCAGTTGTTTGCACCGCCATACGGAAACGTAGTGCAAAAACTGGTGCTACGTGTGTTTGCGGGCAAACCCGACCCAGATTTAAACAAGCACTCGTAACTCTCAATTCTTACCTCTCTACATAAAGAATCTTCGGCAGTCGATATTCGCTGACTGCCTTTCGAAACAAAGGAGATCATGGATGCACAACCTTGCTGTCAATCTGGAGCGCAGTGCTGCGCTCTTTCCTTCTAAAGCGGCGCTCAGGATGGGCGATGATGAAATCAGTTACGCACTACTCGACAAATTCGCAGGTAACATCGCAGCCAACTTGAAGCGACTGGGACTTGAAGCCGGAGATAAAGTCGCGCTGTCTTGTCCAAACATCACTTATTTCCCCATGGTGTATTACGGCATTTTAAAAGCAGCTTGCGTGGTTGTGCCTTTGAATGTGTTGTTTAAAGGGCGAGAGATCGCTTATCACCTAAATGATTCTGATGCTAAAGCGTATTTCTGTTTTGAAGGAAGCGAAGAACTGCCAATGGGAAGCTATGGCAGACAAGGTTTTTCTCAGGCCGAGCAGTGCGAATATTTTATCTCGCTCTCTGCTCAATGTGAGGAAGGGGAGCATGCAATAGAGGCTTGGCTTGCCGAAGAACTCGAGTCTTTTGAATCGGTGACAAGACACGGCGACGACACCGCGGTGATTCTTTATACCTCGGGTACAACAGGGCTGCCAAAAGGAGCGGAATTGTCCCACACGAATATGCTGACCAATGCCATGTCCTCTCAATATCTGATGCGCTTGGAATACAGTGACACGACCATCGCAACCTTGCCGCTGTTCCACAGTTTCGGTCAAACCGTCATGATGAATGCCAGCGTGTTGACAGGCTCTACCATAGTGTTGATCCCACGCTTTGAACCGAAGTTCGTCATTGAACAAATCATCCAACATAAAGTCAGCGTATTTGCTGGTGTGCCAACCATGTATATCGCACTGCTTAGAGCGGGCGAACAATCTCCGGAGCATTCTGAATTGGTGAAACATAGCCTTCGGTTAGGTGTTTCTGGTGGTGCCTCTATGCCGGTAGAAGTGATTCGCCAGTTTGAGTACCGCTTTGAGCTTCCGGTGTTAGAAGGTTATGGATTGTCAGAAACCGCACCAGTGGCCACGTTTAATCATATTGATGGCGACAGACTGCCTGGTAGTGTCGGGCAACCATTGTGCGGCTACGTGATTAAGATTGCCGATGTAAAAGGTCACGCCCGACCAATCGGGGAGTTAGGTGAAGTCTGTATAAAAAGCCCGAGTGTAATGAAAGGCTATTACGGACGACCAGAAGCAACCCGTGACGCGTTACGTGAAGGTTGGTTCTTAACTGGTGATATTGGACGTGTGGATGAGCACGGTAATTTGTTTATCGTCGATCGTGTCAAAGACATGATTATCCGCGGTGGCTACAACGTGTATCCACGAGAGATTGAAGAAGTCTTGATGTGCCACCCCGATGTAGAGATGGTGGCTGTCGTTGGTGAGCATGATGACCGCCTCGGTGAAGAAGTACATGCCCATGTCGTGCTTCACCAAGATGCGCATTGTAGCCCCGATACTTTAATCGCTTGGTGCCGTGAACAACTTGCTGACTACAAATACCCACGCCGTGTTTTCATTCGTAAAGCACTGCCTATGACCGCCACAGGCAAGATTTTAAAGCGAGAGCTTCACCCTTTAGATGTCGCGGAGGTAGATGATGGACAGTTATGATTTTATTGTTGTGGGCGGTGGTTCAGCCGGATGTGTTTTAGCGTCTCGACTGACTGAGGATCCGAATGTCACTGTATGTTTGCTGGAAGCGGGCGGGCCGGATACAAGTCCCTTTATTCATACGCCAGTTGGTGTGGTAGCGATGATGCCAACCAAAATAAACAACTGGGGTTTTGAAACCATTCCTCAATCGGGCTTGAATGGTCGCAAGGGTTATCAACCAAGGGGCAAGACGTTAGGTGGCTCGAGTTCTATCAATGCGATGATGTACGCCAGAGGGCACCGATACGACTACGATCTTTGGGCAAGCCTTGGCAATGAAGGGTGGAGCTATCAAGATTGCCTGCCGTACTTCAAGAAAGCAGAAAATAACGAAGTCCATCATGATGAATTTCATGGGCAAGGTGGGCCACTTAATGTTGCTAACCTACGTTCACCGAGCGGCGTTGTAGAGCGCTTCTTAGATGCATGTGAATCAATCGGCGTACCTCGTAATCCAGATATAAATGGCGCAGAACAGTTGGGCGCCATGCAAACGCAAGTCACGCAAATCAATGGCGAGCGATGCAGTGCCGCCAAAGCTTATCTGACTCCTAATTTACACCGGCCGAATCTGACCGTTATTACTAAGGCAACTACGCACAAAGTATTGTTTGAAGGCAAACGAGCGGTTGGCGTGGAATATGGCTTGAAAGGGAATAGCTTTCAGATCAAGTGCAACAAAGAGGTGATTCTCTCTGCAGGAGCATTCGGCTCGCCACAAATTCTGATGCTATCTGGTGTTGGGGCAAAGCAAGATTTACAAGCGCACGGGATAGAGCAAGTTCATGAACTGCCGGGCGTTGGCGAAAACTTACAAGACCACATTGACCTAGTGCATACCTATCGATGCACAGCGAAGCGCGATACGTTCGGTGTTTCTCTGCAAATGGCAACAGAGATGACCAAAGCTTTACCACAGTGGGTGAAAGCACGCACTGGAAAAATGAGCAGTAACTTTGCCGAGGGCATTGGATTTCTTTGCTCCGATGACGAAGTAAAAGTACCGGATTTGGAATTCGTCTTCGTTGTTGCGGTTGTCGATGACCATGCGCGCAAAATGCACATGAGCCATGGCTTTAGCTCTCACGTCACTTTACTAAGACCAAAGAGCATTGGCACCGTTAAGCTCAATAGCACCAACCCTTACGATGAACCGCGTATCGACCCTGCATTTTTCAGCCACCCAGAAGACATGGAAATCATGATCAAAGGCTGGAAGAAGCAGCACCAGATGCTAGAGAGTGACGCGTTCGCGGATATTCGCGGCGAGAACTTCTATCCGGTTGATGCTTCCGATGACAAAGCGATTGAACAGGACATTCGTAATCGCGCTGACACCCAGTATCATCCAATCGGCACTTGTAAAATGGGGGCTAAGAGCGACCCTCTAGCGGTGGTTGATAACGAGCTTAAGGTGTATGGTTTGGAGGCACTGAGAGTTGTCGATGCCTCTATCATGCCGACGTTGGTGGGCGGGAATACCAATGCGCCAACCATCATGATTGCAGAGAAAGTGGCGGATACCATCAAAGCAAATTATCGTCTAGATGAGAGCTTTGAAAAGCCAGCTACCGCTTTGATATAAACAACCCCCTTCAAAAATGAAATAAGCCGAGCTGTAGGGCAACAGTCTCGGCTTTTTAGCAGGCGCTTAAATGTGAAAAGGTAAGTCCTATTCTTCTGAAAGGTCGTTTCCTTTTTCGATCATTTCAGCAAGCTCATCAAGTGCTTGGACAGAGATTTCCGACAAACGTTGTAAGTGCTGGTCAAAGTTCTCTTGTTCAACAAGCGGAGTATCATTGTTATTAGTTTCTTTTGTTAGCATCGCCCAACCTCTTGAGTTGAGTAAGGGGGAGAAAATATAAAATCAAAAATCAGCAGAAAAAAGAAACGATCGATGTGTATTTTGTTAGCTGGATCATCGATTGCAGTGATAAAAACGATGAATTACTTAAGAAGAGAGCGATAGCGCTCAAATATGAAAAGAAAGCTAGCAACCGGAGAAATGGCTGCTAGCTAGGAGATTAGAACTGAGATTTAGAGCCAAACTGTTCAGCGGCGTAGGCTACGCGCTCTTTCGGTTTTGGATACTCGGCAGGCATGCCAAGGTTTTCTATGTGTTTTAAACGAGGCAGCAAACCTGCGCCGTTTGCGATCTGAATCGCTAGGCCAGGACGTGCATTCAGTTCAAGCACCATTGGACCTTCTTCTTTGTCCAATACCATGTCGGTGCCCATGTAACCTAGACCTGTCATTTCCCAAGCACTTGACGCAAGCTCTAGCAAACGCTCCCAATGAGGCACTTGCAGCGTAGACAAGTCTTTACCCGTATCTGGGTGGTGGGTAACGGGTTGGTCGAACTGCACCGCACGAATCGCTTTACCGGTGGCAATGTCGATGCCAACGCCAACTGCGCCTTGGTGAAGGTTAGCTTTGCCGTCAGATGCCGCAGTAGAACAACGCATCATTGCCATCACAGGGTAGCCCTTAAATACAATGATACGTACGTCTGGCACACCTTCGTAACTGAAGCCGTCGAAACAGTCGTCAAACTTAATCAAGTTTTCAACCACGGCCACATCGTTCTTACCACCAAGGGAGAATAGACCCGCTAAGGCGTTACTGATGTGACGCTCAACTTCTTCTTTATTACAAGTTGCACCAGATGGCTTAGTGTAGACACCATCTTTGTGCGAAGTGATAACCAAGATACCTTTACCGCCACTTCCTTGCGCTGGCTTAATCACAAAGCCTGGCCACTTTTCGACCATCTTGTGAATCTTTTTAACTTCAGCTTGGCTAGCAATCACGCCGATAAGAGCAGGCACAGTTGCGCCTGCTGCTTCAGCAATGATTTTGGTTTTTAGCTTGTCATCCACCAAAGGGTATTTAGAGCGATCATTGTAGCGACCAATGTAGCTATGGTTACGCTTGTTCATGCCCATAATGCCTTTATGGCGAAGTTTTGCTGGCGAAGTAAAACGTTCAAACATCGTTTAGTCCTCCGCTAGTGGTTTAAAGCGACGTAGCTCAGTTAGACGGTAACCCGTGTATGTACCTAGTAGTAGAATACCTGCCAGTACAATGAGCTGTAGGCCGATAAAGTTAAACGTTAGGTGCTGGATGTAGGTATTAGTCATTGCTAAGTAAACCAGTACCGCTGTCAGTAGTGAACCACCACCTTGAAGCGCAACTTCTTTCGCGCCTTCTTCTTCCCATAGAATCGACATACGTTCGATAGTCCATGACAAGATGATCATTGGGAAGAAGGTAATCGTTAGACCTTCAGTCAGACCAATCTTGAATGCCACAACGGTGAACACAGAGATGATCATGATTACGGTGATGATAACCGCGGATATCCTCGCGACCAGAAGTAAGTTAAGCCTCGAGAGGTAACTTCGAATTATCAGGCCTGTACCGACAATCAATAGGAAGCCCACAATACCCGTAACAAGCTGGGTTTGAACAAAGGCAACTGCAATCAGAACTGGCATGAAGGTACCGGACGTTTTAAGACCGATAATCACGCGCAAGAATACAACAATCAGAGCACCAATTGGGATCAACATGATGGTCTTGAACATGGCTTGCTCTTCAAGAGGCAGGCTATGAATCGATAGGTTTAATAGACCGTCCGCTTCAACCTTATTGTCTGTTGCTTCTTGTGGTGTCAGCTCTTGCTTAATCATCGAGAAGTGGACTTGGCTGTTCTTACCGCCCACTAGGTCAAGTAGAGAGACGTTAGATTCATCCCAAACCAGAAGGTTAGGCTGTGCAGCTGCTTGCTCTGAGTTAGGAGAGAAGAGAACCCACTTATCGCCAGACCAAACCTGAACCATTGGTTGAATCGTTTGACGGCGGCGACCATCTTCTAACTCGATAACCCCAACTGTTTTGCTTTGCACACCTGCAGTAAGCAGGATCTTTTGCAATGCATCAGTACGGTCAAAGTCGTTCAAGATAAGCGCTGCGTTTTGGCTATCTGGATCGTTAAGCGTTTTGATCAGCTCGCGGGCAAACGTCTCGTTGTCTGCAGAACGGCTCATTGCGCGTTCAATCAGAGCATTTGCTGCCGCTTGTTGTGGTGCTGATAGGGTAGGCTTGGTGATTTCGCCTGTTGGTGGTTGTTCATCCACTTTTGCTTGTGGGTCAACCAAGAATTGGGCTTTGTAGTAAATGGTTTGTGCGCCAGTTGCTTGGCGGATAGACCATTCAGCACGACGACCTGAATCAGAGTTTACGTAAGAAACACCGTAACCTGGAGAGGACGCAGACTCACCAATCAAGGTGTAGCCTTTTTGCGTGTGAGGAGCGGCTAAAGAAGCTTTTACTTCACCGCCATTCGCATTGAATTCAATACGGGCTTCAACATCCCAAACCTGACGCGTTTCACCTGGAGTCCATGGAACGCCGTAATTCTGATGTCTGAAAACACTCAAAGCGATGCCTGCAACCACCAAAAGGATGATTGACAGGTAAAACGGTATTCTTGACGTCATAATCTACCTTATTATTTTTTCTCTTCTTCCGTTTGAATATATTTACGGCTCACATCGACGAGTGCGATGTCGCGCATAAATTCTCTTCCTAGTAAAACAGGATGGTTCATTTGAGAGCGATCTGCCAACGTAAATTGCGCTTTTTCATGAATTTTTCCAACGCGCACCCAAAGTTCGACTACAGCACGACGCTCTAGTTCTTCATTGGTTGCTTGGCGGATTTTCACGTAGCGAATGATTGGCGCTTCAATCCAAATGTCTTTCTCTTCATCTGACTTGGTATTGTCAGCAAGGTGGAAACGCACCCAGTTTTTGCCATTTCTTTCGAATTCTTCAATATCGACGGCGTTCAGTGAAGAAGTTGCAGCGCCGGTATCTACGCGAGCGTCGAAAGTTTGCTTAATGGAATCGATCGTCACACGCTCAATTGAGCCAAGGACAATGTCATGAGTAGGAGTTGCTTGAACGGGAGCAGGAGCTTGAACGATGATAGGTTCTTTTGGCTTTCTCACTTCATCCATTGCTTCTTTGCGGAAAGTATTGAGTTCGCCGTTTAACTTATCCACTTGGCCTTCCAGACTTTCGATGTAATCCGACTGGTTACTAAGTTGAAGCTCTAAGTTGGTAACGCGAGTATTGAAATTCGTTTCTGAAGCCTGAATAGCAGCTAACGTTTCTTGGTGGTACTGTTCGCCTTTGGTTAAAGTACAACCAGATAGTAAGGCGATGGCAACAACCGGAGTCAATCGTATAAACATTGAAAACCTTGGGATTGGATTAAGTTGTTTGTTTTTTAGGAGTTTAGCGTTATCGACAAGCCCTCACAAGCAAGAATCTGCGACAGTCTCTTACAGAATGAGGAATAGTGACGAAACGCCAAAAAATTAAGGACGCAAAATGCATCCTTAATTAGATTCGAAGAGAGGTTAATGTCTTAAAGGCGGGAGTGAGTTAAGACAATGTCAGAAATCTCAGTTAATTATGGCTTAGTCGCCACAAGTATCGCGCGACGTGGCGCAGGATAGCCTTCAACCGTTTTGCTTGGGTCGTTTGGATCGAGGTAATCTGGTAGAGAGTTATGTGTCATCCAGTCTGTGGTGCGTTGCTCTCCAACAGAAGTCACGTGTTCATCTACGATACGAACATCTTTAAAGCCAACCAACTCTAGCCACACTTTCAGTGCTTTCGCTGACGGGAAGAAGTACACGTTACGCATTTGCGCGTAGCGAGACGTCGGAACCAATACCGCATTCTCATCGCCTTCGATTACGAGTGTTTCCAAAACAAGCTCGCCACCTGATACTAACTGGTCTTTTAGCTGCACCAAGTGATCCAGTGGAGAGCGACGGTGGTAAAGCACGCCCATACTAAATACAGTGTCGAACGCTTCTAACTTTGGTAGTTGTTCAATACCCAATGGAAGAAGGTGAGCGCGTTGGTCATCGCCCATTAACTTACGAATCGCTTCGAACTGAATTAGGAACAGGTGAGAAGGGTCGATACCAACCGTCAGACGTGCACCTTCACCTAGCATGCGCCACATGTGGTAGCCGTTGCCACAACCTACATCTAATACGCTGCGGTTTTTTAGTGGTGAGATGTGCGGAAGAACGCGATCCCATTTCCAGTCACTGCGCCACTCAGTATCGATATGAATACCGTGCACTGTGTATGGACCTTTACGCCACGGGTGGAACGTACGCAGCAGGCTTTCTAGCTTTTTCAGCTCACCTTCATGAAAAGGCGTATCGTTGCTGATGGTCACCGAGTTTTTGATGTCCACTTGGTTTGGTGCGCCTTGTGGGATCTTGTTCAGCGCTTTCAGCCAGCGACCAAAGTCACCGTGCTCAGCGTTTTGCCAATCTGTTAACTGTTGAGGTAATACGTTTAGCCACGGCTGAAGACGAGTGTCTTGAGCGATTAACTGATAAAAATTAGCAAAATTAAACATAGTTTTTCACTGAGTAATAAATTAAAAAATTGACACTAAATGCGAAACGTTAAGACTTTCTCGCTTCTCGCTTCTCGCTTCTCGCTTCTCGCTTCTCGCTTCTCGCTTCTCGCTTCTCGCTTCTCGCTTCTCGCTATTTAATCGCAAACATCGAACCGAAGTTAAAACACTGGAACCAAACGTCGTAGCTTGAGAAACCAATTTCTGCGAAACGCTCTTTATGATCTTTCTTCGAATCAGGGCGCATCACGTTTTCAATCGCGCTGCGTTTTTGGCTGATTTCTAGTTCGCTATAGCCATTTGCACGTTTAAAGTCGTGGTGAAGGTCAATCAACAACTCGTTAGACACTTCATCTTCAAACACGAACTTTTCAGACAGAATCAAAATGCCGCCTGGGCGCAGACCTGCGTAGATTTTCTCTAGTAGAGCATAGCGATCTTCTGGAGAAAGGAATTGCAGTGTGAAGTTCAATACCACCACAGATGCGTTTTCGATTTCGATATTACGAATGTCCGCTTCGACGACATCAACTGGTGTATCACTGCGGTATGCGTTGACGTGAAGCTTACAGCGTTCAACCATCGCAGGAGAGTTGTCCACTGCAATGATTTGGCAACCTTCTTGTTTGATATGACGACGCATAGACAGCGTAGCAGCACCCAAAGAACAACCTAGGTCGTAGATGTTTGAGTGAGGCTTAACAAAACGCTCTGCCAGCATACCAATTGCAGAAATGATGTTGCTGTAACCCGGCACCGATCGTTGAATCATGTCAGGGAAAACTTCCGCCACGCGTTCATCGAACGTGAAATCCCCAATTTTATCGATTGGAGCCGAAAAAATAGTATCTGGATTGCTCTTAGGGTTCATAACCAAATCTCTGCATACAAGCCGCCTGAAATGTCAGGCATCAAAAAAGGCGCGTATTTTATGGGAAATTCGCGCCTCTGTCATTTGCTTAATTATAAGCTTGTCTAAAACATTTGTATTTGCGAGTTGCCATCGTTGGCAGGAAATACAGACAAATTTGGCAGTGAGAGCTTAAGTTGTAGCTGCTTATATAGCTTTTCAGCCAGTTCTGGCGCTAAGACGTTATCTGGCGTGTGGATCATCAAGTACGGTTGAATGCCTTGTTCAATCCACATTGGCAGTTTCTTCAACCAAGGTTCGAAAAAGCGCAGGTTGTCGTCCATGTCTGGATGACCGATAAAACGTATCATTGGGTGCTTGGCGGTTGCGATTGCATGAACCGGAACGCGAGGCTTTTTCTGGTGGGCATCGATCACTGCTTCTGTTGTCGGCTGCGCGGCGAATACAGGGCGGCTGTCCATAATAATGCGGTCAATGCCGCTCTCTAACAGCCACTGATTCAACGCACGCTCTTCTTCACCTTTGGAGAAAAACGCCATATGACGAACTTCAACTCCAAGGGGGAAATTCGGCGGAAAGCTGGCACAGAACTTCTTCAATCTATCGAGGTGTTCTGGACCAAATGCAGCAGGGAGCTGAATCGTCCATTGCCCAACACGTTCATGAAGCGGTTCCATGATCGTCATAAAGTCACGTAACTGCTCATCGCAACCTCTGAGCATCTGTTCGTGAGTAATGGCTTTTGGCAACTTAAAGGTGAATTTGAAGTCGTCGTGAGTCGCGGCTTTCCAGTTTTGCACCGTGTTAAGCGTCGGTGTGGCGTAAAAGGTGGTGTTGCCTTCTACGGTGTGGAACACCTGCGCGTACTTTTCGAGTCGCTCTGCAGGTTTGGTGCCACTGCCATAAAAGCTTTGTTGCCACTGGTTGTGCGACCACATGGTCAATCCAAGTCGAAGGGGTAAATTATCCATATCTTTGCTTTACGTTTTTTCCTGAGCCCACTTTACGAGAGTTTTGCTGAAATGGGTAATTTCACGCTATAATCCCCACCAATTTTTTCGCTTTGGTGCGCTTTTGAACATTTGTTGTACTAAAAACCACCAATGAATGATAAAACACACTTAATTGTATGTTGAGTAGTCGATTTTCATAGGCTTTCAGCGTATAAATGGACCTTTACTCTGCTCGGCAATGAGGCTGACAGAGCGTAGTTAACAATATTTGAGAGATTGGGAATTTCATTATGCGTACCCATTACTGTGGTCACCTGAACAAGTCCCTTGCAGGACAAACTGTAGAACTTTGCGGCTGGGTTAACCGTCGTCGTGATTTAGGCGGTCTTATTTTTATCGATATGCGAGATCGCGAAGGTATCGTTCAGGTAGTTGTTGATCCAGATATGGCAGATGCGTATGAAGTGGCTAACACACTTCGTAATGAATTCTGTATCAAACTAACTGGTGAAGTTCGCGTTCGTCCAGAGAGCCAAGTAAACAAAGACATGGCAACAGGTGAAGTTGAGATCCTTGCAAAAGGTCTTGAGATCATCAACCGCTCTGACGTTTTGCCTCTAGACTTCAACCAAAAGAACTCTGAAGAGCAACGTCTGAAGTACCGTTACCTAGATCTACGTCGTCCAGAAATGAGCGACCGCATCAAGCTACGTGCTAAAGCGTCTAGCTTTGTTCGTCGTTTCCTAGATGACAACGGCTTCCTAGACATCGAAACACCAGTACTAACAAAAGCGACACCAGAAGGCGCTCGTGACTACCTAGTACCTAGCCGTGTTCACAAAGGCAGCTTCTACGCGCTTCCTCAGTCTCCACAGCTATTCAAACAGCTTCTAATGATGTCTGGTTTTGACCGTTACTACCAAATCGTTAAGTGTTTCCGTGATGAAGACTTGCGTGCTGACCGTCAACCAGAATTCACTCAGATCGATATCGAAACGTCATTCATGACGGCTGACCAAGTTCGTGCAACGACTGAGAAAATGGTTCGTGAAATGTGGCAAGAGCTACTGAACGTTGACCTAGGTGAATTCCCAGTAATGCCGTTCAGCGAAGCGATTCGTCGTTTCGGTTCTGATAAGCCAGACCTACGTAACCCACTAGAACTAGTAGACGTTGCTGACCTAGTAAAAGACGTTGAGTTCAAAGTATTCTCTGGTCCAGCAAACGACGAGAAAGGTCGCGTAGCAGTTATCCGTGTTCCAGGTGGTGCTGAGCTTACTCGTAAGCAAATCGACGGCTACGCAGAATTCGTAGGTATCTACGGTGCGAAAGGTCTAGCATGGATGAAGGTTAACGACCGTGCAGCAGGCATGGAAGGTATCCAGTCTCCTGTAGCTAAATTCCTAAGCGAAGACGTGATCAACGGTATCCTAGATCGCACTCAAGCGGAATCTGGCGACATCATCCTATTTGGCGCAGACAAAGCAAACATCGTTGCTGAAGCACTAGGTGCACTTCGTCTTAAACTTGGTAAAGACCTAGAGCTAACGAAAGAAGGCACTTGGGCTCCACTATGGGTTGTTGACTTCCCAATGTTCGAAGAAGACGACGAAGGCAACCTACACGCAATGCACCACCCATTCACATCACCTCTAGGTGTGACTGCGGAAGAGCTAAAAGCGAACCCAGCAGTAGCGAACTCAAACGCATACGACATGGTTCTAAACGGCTACGAAGTAGGCGGTGGTTCTGTACGTATCCACAACGCAGAAATGCAAGCAGCGGTATTCGATATCCTAGGTATCGATGCAGAAGAGCAACAACTGAAATTCGGCTTCCTACTGGACGCGCTAAAATTCGGTACGCCTCCACACGCAGGTCTTGCATTCGGTCTAGACCGTCTAGTGATGCTGCTATGTGGTACAGAGAACATCCGTGACGTTATCGCGTTCCCTAAAACAACTGCGGCGGCGTGTCTACTAACAGACGCTCCAAGCCTTGCAAACCCAGCGGCTCTAGAAGAGCTAGCGATTGCAGTGACAGTTGCGAAAGAAAAAGACGCAGAATAAGCGCACAACAATTAAAGAAAAAACTCCCGCACCTGCGGGAGTTTTTGTTTTAATGGCAACTATTCTCATACTTACAGTGAGTTATTGATTAGGACTCTTCATGTCAATTATTTTGGGCATTGACCCAGGCTCTCGTATTACCGGTTATGGCGTGATTCGCCAGCAAGGTCGTCATCTGCAATATCTAGGCAGCGGCTGTATCCGTACTTCTGAAAAAGAGCTGCCAGGCCGTCTCAAGCAAATCTACGCAGGCGTAACAGAAATCATCACTCAGTTTCAACCGGATGTGTTTGCCATCGAGCAAGTGTTTATGGCGAAGAATGCCGATTCTGCACTAAAGCTAGGGCAGGCGCGTGGTAGCGCAATTGTGGCGGCTGTGAATGCGGATCTTCCGGTGCATGAGTACGCGGCTCGTCTTATTAAACAAGCGGTAACGGGCACAGGTGGCGCAGACAAAGTTCAGGTTCAACATATGGTTCAACACATGCTTAAATTGCCCGCTAAACCTCAAGCCGATGCTGCCGATGCGCTGGGTGTTGCTATTTGTCACGCTAACACGAATAAGACGCTGGTGGCGCTCGCAGGCAAAGCAACCAGTGCAAGAAAAGGTCGTTACTGTTAGGCGTGTTCTCGTATTAAAAATGAGACATCTCAGACAGATTTAAGGATTAAATTTGTTGAGAAAATGTTACAAAACTATAGTGGTCAGAGGTCTAATAAGAAATCAATCAAGGAAGATTGAACATGAATCCAGCCACGCTGTGGCGCAGTGCATTTATGCCGCGCGAAACTCAATGGACAAGAACACAACAACGTCAAGCAGACATCCTCTCTCTATTTACCTTCATCGCTTTTCTAGTCGGGATCTACAGCCTGATCAAATGGTCCAAACATGGGCATGAAAGCTTAATTTTTACCTCAGTACTCTTAATCGCACTCGAACTGATATCCGCCTTTAGCCTGAGGTGGTTCAAACAACCGGCATTGTCGCTCAATCTTGGTTTTGTCGGCATGTCGGTGCATGCACTCAACATCATTTATCAAAGTGGTGGTGTGGTCGATTCAACCCAGACTTACTGGGTGCCTTTGTTAGTCGTCGCTTTCTTTTTATCTGGCACTCGTATCATGGCGATCTCTTGGAGCGCGTTAGTGATAGTGCTTTCTGCGGTAATGACGTATCAGCATGTATCTGGTTTTGGTTTTCCTCAGCTCGTGTTGTCTGAATCTGCGCAGCGTGTGGAGATATGGTCAGGCACTGTGTTACCGCTGGTGGTGATTTGTATTGCACAAGCTTTTACCGCCAAGCAGCGAGACACCGCGATTGAAAGTGCAGAGAAAGCCAAAGCAGAAAGTGAGTTGGTGGCGCAAAAGGCAACAGAAGGGGAGTTGCATTTGGCGGAGGTGCTTGAGCAAGCTAATCAAAACTCAAGTGAATTGAAACAAGTCTCCCAAGTGTTGGATGAACAATCATCACAATTAGATGCTCAAGTGAATGCTCTTAATGTAAACAGTGAATCCCAAGCCAGCGCGGCAGAGCAAATGAGTCAGCAAGTGCATCACATGGCGACGGGGATTGAAGAGTCCAGCAAGTTTGTCGAAGAGTTGCGTGAGAAGAGTGAAGACGTCCATCAACAAGCTGAGAAAAGCTCGGAATTATTGGAGGACTCTACCCAAGCGATCAGCCAGATCATTACCAGCCATGAAGAAATCATGAAAGTGGCGGACTTAATTACGTCGGTTGCGGAGCAAACCAACTTGTTGGCACTCAATGCTGCTATTGAAGCGGCGAGAGCGGGTGAGCAGGGCAGAGGCTTTGCGGTCGTTGCGGACCAAGTTCGAGAGCTCTCGGCTAAGAGCAGTCAGTCGGCGGTAGAAATTCGTAACTTGCTTGATCGCAGTGAGCAAGAAGTGAAGCATGGTCAAAGCGTTGTGACGTCGAGTACAGAGCGAATGAACACCATTATTCAGCAAGTCACCACTATATCTCATGATGTGCAGAGCCTGTCTGGCATCATGGCTACGCAAATGACGGCATTAAAAGAGTTGGATGAAGCCAGCAGTGAAGTTGCTAACGGCGTAGTGAACACCAAAACCATTGCAGAAACTGTCGCGCAATACGGCAACGAGCTGAACGGGCAAGTGGTCGCGGTGCGCAATCTGACTCAACAGCTTGATCAAGTTGTCTCAAAAATCTAACCCCACCGCATAAAGGACTGGATGTCTATCCAGTTCTTTATTATCCTGTCGCAAATTCATTTCCAAAGAGTATTTATAGTGATTGGACGTCTTCGCGGCACTCTGCTTGAAAAGCAACCACCTGAAGTTTTAATTGAAGTTAATGGCATTGGTTATGAAGTTCAGATGCCAATGAGCTGTTTCTACGAACTGCCAAATGTCGGCGAAGAAGCCATTATTTATACTCACTTTGTTGTGCGTGAAGACGCGCAATTGCTTTACGGTTTCAACACAGTCAAAGAGCGTGCGCTTTTCCGTGAAGTGATTAAAGCGAACGGCGTTGGTCCTAAGCTAGGTCTAGGTATCCTTTCTGGCATGACTGCGAGCCAATTCGTTTCTTGCGTTGACCGTGAAGATATTTCAACGCTTGTGAAGCTGCCTGGTGTTGGTAAGAAGACAGCTGAACGCCTAGTTGTAGAAATGAAAGACCGTCTGAAAGGTTGGGGTGCTGGCGATCTATTTACGCCGTTTACCGATGCTGCTCCTACGGATTCTGGTGCGACATCCAGCAACGCTGAAGAAGAGGCAATCAGTGCGCTTCTAGCTCTAGGTTACAAGCCGACTCAAGCGTCGAAAGTGGTTTCTCAGATCGCTAAACCGGATATGACCAGTGAGCAACTGATCCGTGAAGCACTAAAATCAATGGTGTAACTGAAAGCCCAAGGGAACAATATGATTGAAGCCGATCGTTTAATCGCGCCAGAGAATTCTTCGTTTCGTGATGAAGATGTCATCGACCGTGCGATTCGTCCTAAGAAACTGGCGGATTACCAAGGTCAGGATCACGTACGTGATCAGATGGAGATTTTCATCAAAGCCGCTCAATTGCGAAATGAAGCGCTCGACCACCTTTTGATATTTGGTCCTCCAGGCTTGGGTAAAACCACGCTTGCGAACATCGTTGCCAATGAGATGGAAGTGAACATTCGCACCACTTCAGGCCCTGTGCTGGAGAAAGCAGGGGACTTGGCGGCGCTGCTGACTAACTTAGAAGAAAACGATGTGCTGTTCATTGACGAGATTCACCGCTTAAGCCCAATGGTTGAAGAGGTGTTGTATCCAGCGATGGAAGACTACCAATTGGACATCATGATTGGTGAAGGCCCAGCAGCTCGCTCTATCAAGATTGACCTGCCTCCTTTTACTCTGATCGGTGCAACAACGCGTGCAGGTTCTTTGACTTCGCCACTTCGTGATCGTTTCGGTATTACGCAGCGTCTTGAATACTACAAAGTGAAAGACCTACAAGACATCGTTCAGCGCAGTGCAGATTGCTTGGGCTTGTCGATGGAAGCGGAAGGCGCATTAGAAGTTGCTCGCCGTGCCCGTGGTACGCCGCGTATTGCTAACCGACTGCTACGCCGTGTTCGTGACTATGCCGAAGTAAAGGGTAATGGACACATCTGCGCAGAAGTGGCAGACAAAGCGCTGAATATGCTTGATGTCGACGCTAAAGGTTTTGACTACATGGACCGCAAACTGCTTCTTGCGATCATGGAGAAGTTTGGTGGCGGCCCAGTAGGTTTAGACAATATGGCAGCGGCGATTGGTGAAGAGAAAGACACTATAGAAGACGTCCTTGAACCATATCTTATCCAACAAGGCTATTTACAGCGCACGCCTCGTGGTAGAATTGCCACTGATCGCGCTTATTTGCATTTCGGAATTGAAAAGTAAGATTCCATCGCTGAGCGCTTGGCGCTCAGCGTTTCCCCAATGTTGACCAACCTCTCATTTATTTAATTTGCTCTAATACTAAATAGGTAAGAAAAACTTATAGATTGTTAACTCTATGTTCCTGCCTAACTGATTATTTTCTCTCCTGATTACTCTCTCTTAACATACTCTTCCAATATCGATTGATCTGGATCAATGTGATGGATTTTTGTTCAAATTCAGCGCACAAACATTGATATACATCAAAGCGGTTTCCCGCCATAAACCTTTTGAAACAAACTGTTTTTAGCAGTAATATTAGGCCCAGCTATATTAGCTGGTGCTTAACAATTAACTAACCAATGAAGCACATTTTTGCAACAAAGAGTTGTGATAATTCAACATTTTTCAAGTGTAAATAACACTTGTGTATGGATTGCAATATGTAGAGAGTGTCATTCAGCCGACACATAGGAGTTACCATGATTGACGTAGTTGATCTGTCGCGGTTGCAGTTTGCACTGACAGCGATGTATCACTTCCTATTCGTACCATTGACCCTTGGTATGGCCTTCCTTTTGGCCATTATGGAATCGATGTACGTAATGACGAACAAGCAAATCTACAAGGACATGACCAAGTTCTGGGGTAAGCTGTTCGGTATTAACTTTGCACTTGGTGTGGCTACCGGCCTTACCATGGAGTTCCAGTTTGGTACGAACTGGTCTTACTACTCCCACTATGTAGGTGACATCTTCGGTGCACCACTGGCGATCGAAGCACTGGTTGCTTTCTTCCTGGAGTCAACTTTTGTTGGTCTATTCTTCTTCGGGTGGGATCGTCTATCAAAACGTCAACACTTAGCGGTAACCTGGTTGGTTGCTCTGGGTTCTAACTTCTCTGCACTTTGGATTCTTATCGCGAACGGCTGGATGCAAAACCCAGTTGGCGCTGAATTCAACTTCGAAACCATGCGTATGGAAATGGTGAGCTTCGCAGACGTTGTACTAAACCCTGTAGCGCAAGTTAAATTTGTACACACAGTAGCATCTGGTTACACGTGTGGTGCAATGTTCGTTCTAGGCATCAGTTCTTACTACCTATTGAAAGGTCGTGATGTGGCGTTCGCTCGTCGTTCGTTTGCTATCGCAGCTTCTTTCGGTATGGCAGCAATCCTGTCTACAATCGTGCTAGGTGATGAATCTGGTTACGAGCTTGGTGAAGTTCAAAAAGTGAAGCTAGCAGCGGTAGAAGCTGAATGGCACACAGAACCAGCACCAGCGGCGTTCACACTGTTCGGTTTACCAAACCAAGAAACAATGAACACCGATTACGCAATCAAGATCCCTTACGTTATGGGTATCATCGCGACACGTTCATTTGACGAGCAAGTAACAGGTCTACACGATCTTCGTGAAGAGCACGTTGACCGTATCCGTACTGGTATGTACGCGTACGAGTTGCTTGAAAAACTGCGTGCAGGCGACAAGTCTGAAGCAAACATGACTGCGTTTGATGAAGTGAAAGGTGACCTAGGTTACGGCCTACTTCTAAAACGTTACACAGACAACGTTGTTGATGCGACTGAAGACCAAATCCAAGCTGCTGCGGATGACTCAATCCCAACAGTATGGCCGCTATTCTGGTCGTTCCGTATCATGGTTGCGTGTGGCTTCATTATGCTATTCGTATTTGGTGCGTCATTCATCCAAACATGTCGTCAGAAGATCGAACAGAAACCTTGGATTCTTAAAGCTGCACTATTCAGCATTCCACTTCCATGGATTGCGATTGAAGCAGGTTGGTTCGTTGCTGAATACGGTCGTCAACCGTGGGCTGTAGGTGAAATCCTACCGGTACACGTTGCTGCATCAGCACTAACAGCAGGTGAAATCTGGACTTCACTATTTGCAATCCTAGCGCTATACACTGCATTCCTAATTGCAGAAGTATACCTAATGGTGAAATTCGCTCGTAAAGGTCCAAGCAGCCTGAAAACTGGTCGCTACCACTTCGAGCAAAACGCTGACTCTGTTGAAGACAAAGTTAGTCGCCAAGTAGAAGCGTAAGACAAGGAGACAACAAGATGTTTGATTACGAAATCTTGCGATTCATCTGGTGGGTACTGATCGGTGTTCTACTAGTTGGTTTTGCAATTACAGACGGTTTCGATATGGGTGTGGGCGCGCTTGTACCTATTATCGGTAAAAACGACACACAACGTCGTGTGATGATTAACTCCATCGCACCTCACTGGGATGGTAACCAAGTATGGCTTATCACTGCTGGTGGTGCATTGTTCGCAGCATGGCCTTTGGTTTACGCGACATCGTTCTCTGGTTTCTACCTAGCGATGATCCTAACCCTAGCGGCACTTTGGCTACGTCCAATCGGTCTTGATTACCGTTCAAAGATTGAAGATAAAAAATGGCGTAACACTTGGGATATCTGTATCTCAATCAGTGGCTTCGTTCCACCAATCATCTTTGGTGTAGCGTTTGGTAACCTTCTACAAGGTGTTCCATTCCAATTGAACGAATTCCTAATGCCAACGTACCACGGTTCATTCTTTGGTCTACTAAACCCATTTGCTCTGCTATGTGGTCTAGTAAGCTTGTTCATGATCCTGATGCAAGGTGCAACATGGCTTCAAATGAAGACAACTGGCGAAGTACATACTCGTGCTCGTAACGTAGCTCAGCTTACTGGTCTACTAACAGTGGTTGCATTTGTGCTTGCTGGTTTCTGGATCCAAAGCATCGAAGGCTACGTTATCGTAGGTGGCATCGACACTGCAGCGGCTTCTAACCCTCTTAACAAAGAGGTTATCCGTGAAGCAGGTGCGTGGATGAACAACTTCGAAGCTTACCCACTACTATGGGCTGCACCTGTACTGGGGGTTGCTATGCCGCTTCTAGCTGTATTGGCATCTCGCCTAGAGAAGTGTGGCATCGCATTCCTAACGTCAAGCCTAGGTAACGCTGGTGTTATCTTTACTGCTGGTATCGCAATGTTCCCATTCGTAATGCCTTCAGACCTAATGCCAAGCCAAAGTCTGACAATGTGGGATGCAACTTCATCTGAACTGACTCTGAACCTAATGACAGGCGTAGCGTTTGTTATGGTTCCTATCATCCTTGCTTACACGTCTTGGACTTACTACAAGATGTTTGGCCGCTTGGATGACCAGTTCATCGAAGAAAACAAAAACTCACTATACTAAGGAGCTATTACTATGTGGTATTTCGCATGGATTCTAGGTGTACTACTTGCTTGTGCATTCGGTATCATCAACGCTCTTTGGTTAGAGCACTCAGAAATGATGGATAAAGACAGTGAGTAATCTCGCTGACAAGGTAGCGAAACTTCACGCACCAATGGACAAGACTCTACTAAGAGTCTTGGCCTTAATCCTTGGCTTTATGCATGTAGGATTGGTGATGTGGGATCCGAACGCATACCATCGAGAAATTGGTGGCTTTAATGCGTTTATCGCACCAGCGCTGATTTGGGCAGTGTGCTCAAGCATGGTATATGGTGTGGGCTTCAAGCCAAGAAATTGGTACTGGCAGGTGCTGTTCAGTCCTTATTTCTCGCTCGCTATCTTAATTTATCTAACTGCACTGTATTTCATGTAAGCGTTACACTCTGAAATAAAGTCGGTTACTAAATCATCGAATAAAAGCCAGACGTATTGTCTGGCTTTTATTTTTTCTACAAATTTCAAAAATATTCCCTTACCTCAGTACCAATTACTGCCGCTTCAGTTATAGTAATTGCTTTAAAGAATTGAATATATTGGTACTCCCTTGCAAGGCACATCAAATCCCTTTCGCTGGCCGATCACTGTGTATTACGAAGACACAGATGCGGGTGGCGTTGTATATCACTCAAATTATTTAAAATTCTTTGAACGCGCGCGCACTGAGATGTTGCGTGCAAAAGGCGTTTCTCAACATGTGTTACTGGAACAAAACATTGGCTTTGTTGTCCGACACATGGATATCGATTTCAACCAAGGGGCAAGGCTGGACGAGCATTTGACCGTTCTAACCCGAGTGTCAGAAATAAAACGTGCTTCTTTGCAATTCTGTCAAGAGTTAGTCAATGATGAAGGCAGAACATTGTGCAAGGCAATGGTTAAGGTAGCATGTATCGATAATAAGAAAATGAAGCCAATTGCGATTCCATCATTTATCAATTCGGAGCTAACAAATAGTGACTGCTGATATTTCCATTTTAGATCTCTTTCTTCAGGCCAGTCTGTTGGTAAAGCTTGTGATGTTGACACTGCTCGGCATGTCAATCGCATCATGGGCTATGATCATTAAGCGCAGCAAAGTCTTATCTCAGGCATCAAAAGATGCGGAGTTATTCGAAGACAAATTCTGGTCGGGTACTGATCTTTCTCAGCTTTACCAGAAAG
Source organism: Vibrio sp. CUB2 (assembly GCF_001557945.1). Lineage (NCBI taxonomy): Bacteria > Pseudomonadati > Pseudomonadota > Gammaproteobacteria > Vibrionales > Vibrionaceae > Vibrio > Vibrio sp. CUB2. The sequence goes on from NZ_LNRB01000014.1 coordinate 143,442, forward strand.
TGAAAGGTCGTAAAGACGACATCACAGGTACAGAAGAAATCTTCTACGCAGGTTTTACCGAGTTTGCTCGTCTACGTAAGAGCAATGCAAACTCGCCAGCTTACATCATGGAAGGCACAGGCCGTGCAATGCGCGTTGCTGTTGCTCGTGAAGTTGATGAACTGGAAACCAGCTTACCATTCCTTGCAACGGTCGGTTCTATCAGCCCATACATTGGTCTGTTTGGTACGGTTTGGGGCATCATGCATGCGTTCATCGCTTTAGGTGAAGTAAAGCAAGCAACGCTTTCAATGGTAGCGCCAGGTATCGCAGAAGCCCTGATTGCAACCGCAATGGGTCTATTTGCTGCAATTCCTGCAGTAATGGCATACAACCGTCTTAGCAACAAAGTAAGTAAGCTAGAGCACACTTACGCGACTTTCTCTGAAGAATTCCACAGCATCCTGCACCGTCAAGCGATGGCGGGTCGAGACAGCGCAAGTAAGGAATAGAGCATGGCGGGTTACCAACCTAAAAAGCGTAAAATGACTGCAGAGATCAACGTCGTACCATACATCGACGTGATGCTCGTTCTGTTGATCATTTTTATGGCGACCGCTCCATTTGTCACTCAAGGTGTGGATGTGGATCTTCCACAGACATCAACGGCTGAATCTATGCAAGACTTGGCTGGTGATACAGACAGCAGCTTCATCATCATTGAAATCGATCGTGACGGCAATTTAGGCTTAAGCGTGAATGATGAAGAGGTTCAACGCGGTCTATCACTACAAGACGTGATTGTGCGTGTGAAAGCCGAGCGTGAGATCAAACCTGATTCACCTGTTGCGGTAGGTGGTGATGCAGCGACGCCATACGCCGACGTTGTACTTTTGCTTGACGAGTTAAGTCGTGCAGGCATCCCAAAAGTGGGTCTGATGACCGATATCAGGGAATAGACATCGAACATCTATGAAAGATAACAAGAAAAAATCCAAAGAATACACCAAGCCGATAGCGATATCGGTTGGTTTGCACGCGCTATTAGTCGTGGCTCTACTTTGGGGGACGGACTTCACTATGTCGAAACCAGAGCCGACAGGCCAGATGGTTCAGGCTGTGGTGATTGATCCAAAACTTGTTCAGAAACAAGCGAACGAGATTCGTCAGCAACGCGAAAAAGCCGCGAAGAAAGAGCAAGATCGTCTGGATAAATTGAGACGTGAAGCTGAGCAGCTTGAGAAAAACCGCAAAGCTGAAGAAGAACAGATTCGTAAGCTAAAAGAGCAGCAGGCGAAAGATGCCAAAGCCGCTCGTGAAGCCGAAGCTGCTCGCAAGAAGAAAGAACAAGAACGCAAAGTTGAGGAAGAGCGTGTTCGCGAAGAGAAAGAGCGAGCAGCGAAAGCCGAACAAGAGCGTAAGGCCAAAGAAGAAGCGGCCGCAAAAGCGGAACAAGAACGCGTAGCGCGAGAGAAAGCAGCGAAAGAAGCTGAAGAAAAAGCGAAACGTGAACGTGAAGCCGCTGCGAAAGCCGAGCAAGAACGCATCGCGAAAGAAAAGGCAGCTAAAGAGGCCGCAGAAAAGGCACGCCAAGAGAAAGAGCGTCTTGAGCGATTAGAGCGTGAGCGTAAAGAGCAAGAAGCTGCACTGGATGATATTTTTGCAGGCCTTGAAAGTGAGGCAAGCCAAAACAGTGCGGCTCGTAACCAATTCATTGACGATGAACTTTCTCGTATGTCATCCATCTATAAACAGAACATTCAGCAAAGGCTGATTAAGGATGATTACTTGCTGGGAAAGGAGTGTAGGGTAAACATCAAACTGATCCCAACAGGGACAGACATGATGGTTGCTGGCGTGACCATATTAGACGGCGACGCCCGAGTATGTGCGGCTGCGAAGAGTGCGATTGCGCAGGTAGGGACTTTCCCTAAATCGTCAGAAGAAGCGGTCAACGAAAAATTGAAAGACATCAACTTAACTGTTGCTTTGGACTAAAAGGAACTGAGACGTGATTAAACGCCTTTTACTAGGAATGTTTGTACTGCTTGGCAGTCTGACAAGTGTGGCTCACGCCGCATTAGAGCTAGTCATTACCGATGGTATTGATTCAGCACGACCAATTGCTGTTGTTCCATTTAAATGGGAAGGCAGTGAACCTCTTCCAACGGACATCTCTGCTGTGATTGCTTCAGACTTGCAACGCAGTGGTAAGTTCAGCCCGGTACCAACTAGCAAGATGCCACAAACACCATTCAACGAATCAGAGGTTAACTTTGATGCGTGGACTGGCCTTGGGGTTGATGCGCTGCTTACGGGTTCAATCAAAAAGAACGAGCAGGGCAACTACGTTGTGAACTACCAATTGGTTGACGTTGTTCGCGGTCAATTGACTGGCGGCAATAGCAAAGCACTTGGTGGCGACGGCGAGCTGGTACTTTCTAAAGATCATGTTCTGTTCAACAAAGTGGCTACGGTTGAAGGCCCACGCATGCGTGAGTACGCGCACCGTATCTCTGATCTTGTCTACGAGCAACTAACGGGTGAGCGTGGTGCGTTTATGACACGTATCGCTTACGTGGTGGTGAACGATAAAGATAACTTCCCTTACCAACTTCGCGTGGCGGATTATGATGGCTACAACGAGCGCCTAGTGCTTCAATCGAAGCAACCGCTAATGTCTCCGGCATGGTCTCCAGATGGTCAGAAACTGGCTTACGTAAGTTTCCAAAATGGTCAGGCTGAGATCTTCATCATGAACATCTACACCGGTGAACGTGAGAAAGTAACGTCATACCCTCGTCACAATGGTGCGCCAAGATTCTCGCCGGACGGCAGCCAGTTAGCCCTTGTGCTTTCTAAGACTGGTTCGCTTCAGGTTTACACTTTGGATCTAAAAACACGCAAATTGACACAAATTACGCGTGGCAGATCAAATAATACAGAACCATACTGGCACCCTGATGGCAAATCGCTGATTTTCACATCTGACAGGGGTGGTAAACCTCAGATTTATAAAGTAGATTTGGGCAGCGGTTCGACTAATCGCTTGACTTGGCAAGGCAGTCAAAACTTGGGTGGTCAAATCACTCCTGACGGCCGATTCCTAGTCATGGTGAATCGCAGTGATTCGGGTTTCAACTTAGCCAAACAAGATTTGGAAACAGGTGCTCTTCAGGTGCTAACAAAAACGTTGCTTGATGAGTCTCCGAGCATTGCCCCAAATGGTGGCATGGTTATCTATAGCTCGATTTACAACAAGAAAAACGTACTATCGATGGTGTCAATTGATGGTCGATTTAAAGCTAGATTACCGGCAACTAATGGGCGTGTAAGAGCTCCCGCGTGGTCACCGTTTTTGTAGTAAGAAAAATTGATTAATAAAGGAAAATAAGATGCAACTGAACAAGGTTCTAAAAGGGCTACTAATCGCGATTCCTGTGATGGCTATGACGGCATGTAGCTCAAGCGATGACGCTGCTTCTAACACGGGTGCTGAGACAAACACTGGTGCAGCAGAAACTACAGTCGTTACTCCGATCGATCCAAACAGCCAGCTAACAGAGCAAGAGCTAAAAGAGCAAGCGCTACGTGAAACTCAAACAATCTACTTCGCATTTGATAACTCAACAATTGCTGGTGATTACGAAGAGATGCTAGCGGCTCACGCTTCTTACCTAAGCAAGAACCCAGCTCTTAAAGTAACGATCGAAGGTCACGCTGATGAGCGCGGTACTCCTGAGTACAACATCGCTCTAGGTGAACGTCGTGCAGAAGCAGTATCAAACTACCTACAAGCACTAGGTGTTCAAGCTGATCAAATCTCTATCGTTAGCTACGGTGAAGAGAAGCCACTTCTTCTAGGTCAATCTGAAGATGTTTACGCTAAGAACCGTCGTGCGGTTCTAGTATACTAATTCGAGGTAAACCTCATGTTCAGTAACACTAAGCGCGCTGTTACGCTTACGTTACTGGCAAGTGCAGCGAACTTCGCGTTCGCTGCACCAGCTCCAGTATCAGATCTCAACAGCACATCATCAGTATCTACTCGATCTTCTTCCGAAAGCGACATCGAGCGTTTAGAGCGCTTGTTGCAAAACCGCAACCGCGTTCAGCTTCAAATGCAAGAGCAAGTTGACCAAATGGCACAAGAGATCAGTGATCTACGTGGTCAATTAGAGCGCAACAACTACGAGATGCAGCAAATGCTTAAGCGTCAACGTGAGTTGTTTGTGGAGCTTGATCGAGTGCGTGGCGAAATGAAAGCCGCACCTGTTAAAGAAACCAAACCAGCGGAAACTGGCGGTAAGTACACATCGAATGCCGATGAACAAACGGCTTACCAAGACGCGGTGGATTTAATCCTTAAAAAACGCGACTACACCGGTGCGATTGCTGCGTTCCAACAGTTCCAAAAGGACTATCCTGATTCAACATATTCAGCGAACTCACATTACTGGTTAGGTCAGTTGTACTTCGCGAAGAAACAGGATAAAGAAGCTGTGAAGAGCTTTGCAGCCGTGGTTTCTTACAAAGATTCCAACAAGCGTGCAGATGCATTAGTCAAGCTAGGCGATATTGCTGAGCGTAACAACAATGCAGCGCAAGCGAAGAAATACTATCAGCAAGTGGTAGACGAGTACCCAGGCAGCGCCTCGGCGAAAGTTGCAAGCTCTAAGCTGAAGTAACGACGCTTAAGTAATATCAAGATGATTAAAAAGGGAGCCTCGGTTCTAATGCCGATCAGTTAAACATTAATCGGCAGATCAATTGAATGATCCCTCCAGTGTGTAAAAATCCGATAGACCCTGTTTATCGGATTTTTTTATGCACGTTTCTCAAGCCCTCGATATCATAAA